>PWDX01000018.1 GCA_003553245.1 Phycisphaerae bacterium | reverse complement strand
CTTGCCCTGATAACCATTTAAAAGGCACCTCCCAAGTATAGCCAGGCAATCTATAGCCAGCTATACAAAGAGACAAACAACAACTTATCTCAAGGAGGTGCCTTATGAAATTGTATGCTGGTTGCGATCTTCATTCAACAAATAATTACTGGGGCATTGTCGACGAAACTGGAAAGCCCATATTTGCCAGGAAGTTGCCTCTTGACTCACCAAAAATTTTAAAAATGCTTGAACCCTTCAAGCCTGACCTGGCCGGCATTGCAGTAGAATCAACTTATAATTGGTACTGGCTGGTTGATCTGCTCATGGACGAAGGGTACCCGGTGCACCTGGCCAACCCTGTTGCTATGAAGAAGTACTCAGGCCTCAAGTATACTGATGATAAACATGACGCTTTCTGGCTGGCTGAAATGTTGAGATTGGGAATACTGCCCCAAGGCTACATATACCCCAAAGAAGAAAGGCCAACCAGGGATCTTTGCAGAAAGAGACTTCAATTCGTCAGGATGCGCACTACTCATATTTTGAGCTTGCAATCCATGATATCACGAAACACCGGGCAAAGAATTCCTGCTGAAAAGCTGAAGTCATTGCCTCAAGAAACCATAACTGAAGCAGTTGGCGCCCATGAAGACTTGATGCTTTCAGCAGCTCTCAACAAGGTCAGCATCGACAACTTGACCAGACATATCAAAATTATTGAACAAGCGTTGATCAAGAAAATAAAAATAAAGCATGAATACAAAAACCTTATGACCATACCCGGAATAGGCCCTATTCTGACCTTGACCATCATGCTTGAAACCGGTCCCATAAGCCGATTCAAGGAGGTAGGTAACTACGCCTCCTATTGTCGCAAAGTGGACAGCAAATGGAAAACTAACAATAAAAACAAAGGCAAAGGCAACAAAAGAAATGGGAACAAGTATCTCGCCTGGGCTTTCTCAGAAGCTGCAGAACATGCTCGCCGGGTGCACCAGAAAGCAAAAATTTTCTTTGATCGAAAAATGTCCAGGACAAACCGTATGATCGCCCACGGAGCACTGGCCCATAAGCTGGCTCGAGCGGCATACTACATCATGCGTGACCATGTTCCCTATGAGTCCAACAAGATGTTTTCCTGAATTTGGAGGGGATGGCCAGCTAGAAGTTTCACTGGTAAAACCATTGCCCTGATTAGCAGCCATCTTCTCCAACCTTTTGCCGTAAGCCGGCGTTTTGGCTGCCCATGCCGTGAGCCACGAGATCACTGGATTAAAAACCATCAACCCTGAATAATTGGACATGGCATGGCACTGAAGATTTTCTGGGTCGTCTTTATGACGAATGGGGTCAACCTGTTCAGCTGTAATGCAATAACAGGTCAGACCTAGATCCTGATGGGTGTGTGGTGCAGTCATTATAAAGAAAGGCTGCAACCAGCAAAAAGAAATAACAGGAATATGTCAAAGATCGGCTAAGCGGCTCGTCGGCTAAGTGCTAACGCGTCCTCAGCAAGAAAACCAAAATTTCTTGCAACAGAAGTAGATTGTCTCTTGACAGAGGGCCTTTTAATGGGTGTTAAATTTCTTCTCATTTAACCGAGGGTGAGCTGGGATAATATTCGTGCCCATTCGTGTAAATTCGTGGGCTAAACTCTTAAATCTTCAATTTCACTTCGTCACTCTGTCTCTAAGTCGCTTCTTCCCGTATTCTGTCCGCCAGTCGGAGGGCCAGCATGCCGATGGTCAAGCCGGTGTTGGCATAGGAATGCTCCTGGATCACCGACCCGTCGCAGACGTAGACATTGTCGCAGCAGCGCAGCTTCAGGTCCCTGTCGACCAGGTCCTCGTCCGCGTCGCCCATGGAGACCGTACCGGAGTGATGGGCCATGGACCACAACCAGTCTTCGGTTATGTCCGTCTTAATGTTCATCTCGTCCACAAGGCCTTCCAGCATATCTTCCAATTCTCTCAGCATTTCCTGGTAAACGGCCAGTTCTTGATCCGAGATGGACCAGTCAACCTGGAGCCTGTCACCTTCAAAGAAAACGCGGCTCTTACCCCGCTTCTGCTCACCGACAAACAGGATATTGAACTTCCTGCCCGGGATTGAAACGTTGAAAAGATGGGAGAAAATCTCTGCCAGGATATCCGGATGAAGGATTTTGGGGGAAACCATTTTCTTCACGCGGCTCATACCGCTGCCAGCCCCCAGGGCGACCTTATACTTGTATATGTCCAAACTGTTAGCCATGGTCAATGCTGGGCGAAAATAGGCACAGGCTGTATAATTGCCGCATTGACTTTTCAGGCGCACTGCATTGCGGGCAAGATATTCTCCCTTATCGTAGGTGGAAAGCTTTCTAAGTACCGGGACAAAATTCTTTTTAAACTTGACCTTGCCCACAAACCCCTTGGGATGGTCAATAAAGCCAAGACCCACCCTGGGATCATCAACGCCAGTACGGGCAAAAATTTTCTGCAAAACCCCGGGAGTACCCATAGCTCCGGCAGAGACAAGCACATAATCGGCATCTATTGAGTTTCTTATTCCGTCTGACTTATAGTGGACCGTCTTAATTCTGCTGTCTTCAAATGAAAATTCAATGTCCTGAACACCGTAAACAGCGCTCACCTTAGGATCCACCTGGAGCTTTTTAAAATGTTTGGGATAAATAAGGCAATCAATACCATGAGGAAAGCCTAAATACTGATCAGAAAGGGCATTTAGTTCAGCCACAATCCTTTCATATTCAGCCAGGAAAGAGCGGTTCCTGAAATACAGGGCATCAGCTGCCTGGTCCATGTAAGGGCTGGCCTCAGCCAAAACAGTTCGAAAATCCTCTGAATTAACGTCCTTGATGTTAATAGGGATCAGACCATTATGCCAGAGGCTGGTTGTACCTCCCTGGCCAAAGCAGAAAGTAGATATCTCAGCGAGGTCCTTTTTGATGCATTGGATATCCGGTATTTTAATGGATCCCTTAGGACCTTTTTCAAGCAATGTAACATCAAAATACTGGACCAGCTCATTGCAGAGTAATGACCCGGCCAATCCTGAGCCTATGACGACCAGTATTCTTTTCATCATTTAAGGAGTTTCAACAAAATAAATGATATGCATAGTTATATGCTTTGCTCTGTTAAAAAATAGTATAGATAATTATTCATATAAATTACATGTACCTCACTTAACTGCACTCAACAAGACTGTTAGCCCGTGAACGGTGGCAAGGTGGTGTGCTAAAAACCACTGGTATTTTTGGGGCAATAAATAAAGAAATTTTCTTTGTTCTGGTTTAATGTTTAGAATGTGAAACCGAGCGGTTGTGTAATAGTTATAATGGGATAACTGCGTATAACCATCAGGAGTAAAATAATCAAAGCTATTTTCTGTAAAAAAACGTACATGGGTAGGATCTTGACTAGCACCAGGTCCATTATAATAAGGAACTTGAATTTTTACTAAAGCATCATTTTTACAGATCCTCCAACACTCTTCCATAACTGCAATTGTATTTGATAAATGCTCAAGAATATTAATTAAAAGTATTTCTTTGGCGACATCTGATTCAAAAGGATATGGAAAAATGTTTAAATCATGAACGATATCTACATCGTTTAAATTAACAATATCCACACCAACATATCCAGAAGCTTTCGAATTGCCGCAACCAAAATGAATTTTCACCCCTATCTCCTATCCAAGATCGAAATTGAAAAAAATTTGTAACTGTTCAGCACATTTTGTGTGTACTCTTGTTCTGGCCATCGGTGTCGGGATCGGTATCGGTATCGGGGTCGATAGAAAACCGAAAGCCAAAGTTGCGTGGGGCCTTCCCCAACAGCTTCGATACCGATCCCGATTCCGATACCGACCCCGACAAAACCAGTTATCATGGTG
>PWDX01000149.1 GCA_003553245.1 Phycisphaerae bacterium | reverse complement strand
TGCACGCTTTCAGCATAGAATTCAAACACCCGACTACGGAAAAAATCGTGAAATTCCAAGCCCCGCTGCCTGAGGATATGCAAACCCTGCTCGATATGCTGCGAACCTACCGGCAAAAATAAATGAAGTTTACGATTTGGGCTACGGCCAGGCGATGAATTACAGATTCTAATCACTATACTATATTTTTAGTCTGGGGCTGTACTTTTTCAGCTCATCTCTTAACTGCTTTGCCTTGCCGTCGGTGTATTGATCCAGTTGCGTCCAGAACCGCCGTGAGTGATTCTTATGGCGGATATGACAAAGCTCATGCAGCAGAATATAATCCTGCAGATGCCGCGGCAGCAAACACATATTGACATTCAGATTGAGATTATTTTTGCCCGAACAGCTTCCCCATATAGTCTTTTGACACCTAAAGGAAACTCTTCTGTATGGCAGCTTGTACATATTTGAAAAATAATCCAGGCGGGAAAATAGCCTGTCCTGCTCGGCGTTAAGGTCGATTTTACCAATGTCAACCTCCTCGAGAGCGTTTGTCCTTTCCCTGATTTTCTGAAGCTGCTTTAATATCCACTGCTTTTTGGATACGACAAGTTCATGAGCTTTGGCAAGCGGCAGATTATGCGGAACCGTTACCACGACCGCCTGATCATTTCCAACTGAGATGCGCAAATATTTGGCTCTGCGCGAGCGTTTCACGCAAACATCATCAACGCCGAGAGTTTTTCTGAGTTGCTTGTCCAAATCAGCTCCGATTGTTGTTTTTATCAACCCGGCAGTTCAGTATAGCTGTGATATGAAGCAGTGTTGCGGCCATAGCGTTTAATCGATTGTAATGTCCGAGATGAAGCCCTGAATCTTTTCCAGTTTGCCGTCATTGTCATATATTCCCATACCTATTTCCCATACCTGCTTTTCTTTGCCCTCGGCGGTGACGAGCCTGTATTTCATATGGAACTTTTCTTTCTGAGCAACTGCGGTTTCGACCTCTTTCCACACATAATCGCGGTCGTCAGGATGTATAAGCTGGTTATACGATATTGTCCAGTTACCTATCAATTCGACAGGCTTATATCCGGTCAGATCATAGCAGTCATCTGTTACATATACCATCGTCCAGTCTTCATCATTGAGGCACTGATAGCCCATTCCCGGCATATGGTCAACTATTTCATCGAGCAGCCTGTTAAGCTCTTTGTTTTGCTTTAAGGCATTTTCGAAGTGAGCTTTGGATTCTTCGAGTTGCTGATTCAGGGCTTTGAGCCGTTCGATTTCCTCGATGAGATGGGATTTTGTTTTGCGCATCATATTTTCCCGCCTTTCCCTCGTAAATCCGCGTCTTTAACCGGCCGTATAAAAGCGCCCCAGACAGCGAAGCAAAAAACTCAACACACTTTATTTATAACCCCACCGGGCGTTGTTGTCAATGGTCAATACTGCTGTGATCTGTCATTGCCTCAGCAGGCGCCTTGTAGATGGTAAAATTGACCTTTGACATAGACCTGGGGCTGAACTATTATTGGGTTTTTCCCGCGTGTTTATGTAATGAACATGATATCCGTAATTTAACAGGAAAGGTCAAATAACAATGCAGATACGACCCTTCAGGGCCTATCGCTATAATCCGGAAGTTGTCGGCGATGCGAGCAAGTGCATCGCACCGCCCTATGATGTTATTGATTCGCAGCAGCAGAAAAAGCTCTACGAGCAATCAGAGTACAACATCGCTCGTATTACAAAAGGCACAGCCAAGCCCGGCGACAACGACAGCGACAATGTCTATACCCGTGCGGCTGACTATCTGAACCAATGGATTGAAAAGGGCGCTCTCAGGCAGGATGAGAAAGATGCTATTTACGGATATGTGCAGAATTTCAATATAGCCGGGACGCAATACCAGCGTTATAGCTTTATTGCCCAGGGCAGGCTTGAGCAGCTTGGCAAAGCGGTTCGGGCTCATGAACATACTATGAGCAAACCCAAAGCTGACCGCCTTAACCTGCTTAGGGCCACAAATGCGGTTTTCGGGCTGGTTTATATGGTATATGATGATGAGGCTCAGGCAGCGGAAAAGGTGATAGAAAAGGCTATGGATGGTGGCGCTCTGCTGGATTTTGACGACGCCTTTGGTGTCCGCCATCGCCTGTACTCTGTTGAAAAGGGTGCTGATACGGATGCCATTGTTAAAATGATGGCCGATAAGACCTGTATCATCGCCGACGGCCATCACCGGTACGAAACGGCTTTGGCGTATGCGCAGGAATCCGGCAGGGAAGAAGCCTGGCATCAGATGCTCGCTTTTACCAATGCCAAACAGCCGGGAATGATCGTGCTTGCAACTCATAGGCTGGTAAATGGACTGAGCGGTTTCGATGCGGATAAGCTTATAAAATTACTGCAAGATGATTTTGAGCTTAGCAGATATACTTTCGATTCGTCTGAATCCCGTGCTGAAGCTGTCAAAAAGATGAATGAGCGAATGAAGGCTGAGTATCAAAGCCAAAATAATGCTTTTGGCATATATGTTGGCGACGGTGCGTTTTATGTGGCTGTGCTCAAAGACCAGTCGGCAATGGCGTTGGCCGCCGGCCAGGCAAGCGCTGCCTGGCATGAGTTGGATGTGGCGGTGCTGCATAAACTAATACTCGAAAAGCTGTTGGGTATTGATGAGGAAAAACTTGCGGCAGGTGAGAATATCGAATACATAAAAGATGACGGCTCCGGCGTTGCCGAGTCGATTGACAAGGTTGAGATGGATGTTAGCCAGGCGGCGTTTTTTATGAATCCGCCAAGGATTGAACAGATAGAGAAAGTGGCTGCCGCAGGTGAGAAAATGCCGCAGAAGTCCACCTTTTTCTATCCAAAAGTTTATACAGGTTTGACAATCAACAAATTATGAATTTTTAGTAAGGAAGCAACACTATGACAGACTGGAAAAACCCCCCGAGATTGTTTATCCCAGGTCCGGTAAAATCAGATGAAGATGTTCTTGAGCAGCTTTCTCGACCGACGCTTGGTCACCGGCTGCCGGAATACTCACAACTTCACAAAGAAACCGTGGATATGCTCAAGCAGGTGTTCTTTACTGAGCAGAATGTGTTTTTAATGACGAATTCCGGTTCCGGCGGGTGGGAAGCATCCGTTCGCAATTGTGTGGCGCCCGATGAAAAAATTCTTTGCACCACATGCGGTGCTTTCAGTGAAAAATGGGCGACTGTGGCTAAAGCCTGCGGCAGAGAGGTTGACACTCTGGGCGTGGAATGGGGCAAACCCGTTACAGCCGAAATGATTGACCAGAAGCTGGCGTCCGGCGATTATGCCGCTATGACTATGGTTTACAGCGAAACATCGACGGGGCTGGCAAATCCGGTTTATGAAATCAGCAAGATGATGAAAGAAAAGTATCCTGATGTAATGATTTTCGTTGATTCTGTTTCCGCGATGGTTGGGATGCCGCTGGAATTTGATAAGCTTGGCTGGGATGTTACTTTCGCGTCTGTGCAGAAGGCTTTCGCGATTCCGCCGGGAATGACGGTTGCGCTGGTCAGCGATCGGGCGATTCAAAAGAGTAAGGATGTTCCCGGGCGCGGTTATTATTTCGATTTCCAGCAGTATGCCAAAACCGCTGAAAAGAACCAGACTCCGACAACGCCGTCAGTTCCGCATATTATGGCAATTAACTATCAATGCCAAAAGCTGCTGAACGAGGGTATGGAAAATGTCTGGTCGCGGCATAAACAGATGGCCGATTTTGTAAGAAGCTGGGCGGCGGATAAATTTGAGCTGTTTTGCGACCGCAAGTATGCCTCGAATACACTGACAACCGTGGCCAACACCCGAGGTATCAATATAGCAGAGACTATCAAGTCTCTTAAAGAAAAACACAATACGGTTTTCGGCAACGGTTACGGCAAGACGAAGGAAAAAGCGTTCCGAATCGCACACATGGGCGACATAACTCTTGATGATTTGAAAGAACTGCTGCACTGGATTGAAGCAGAGATAGAGTAGTTATTGTCGAGGCTAATTCTGACTTCTAAGGCCGGTATTTAATAATGCCGGCCTTTTTTTTGAAAAAGAAAAACATAATTATAATTATGACTTGCGAAAATCGAGGCTACCTGAAAAAATGTATGTATTGATTTAATTGGTGATTCTTATGGCCAGGATTACATTTACATTAACGGAAATAATGAATATACTCGATTCGAACGAGCAGATTCACCGGGACATTTCTGACATGCGAGTCGAGGGAGCCGATGTGCATTTCAATATCAACACTAATTTACCGCTTATTCATAAGGTTCCGGCATCGGCGCATTTTGTCAGTTTTGATGACGGCATAATGAAACTTAGGATGACCATTCACGGGCTTCCCCCGGCTCTTGTCAGTAAGGGAATAAAACTGCTTAGTCATAAGTTTGATGAGAATGTGCCGGAGTTTATTACGATGGAATATCCTTATATGTATATAGATGTTCCTGAGGCGATATCTGCTAATATCAAAGGGGTTCGCGTGGACGAGATATATCATCAGGACGGTCACTTTACGGTAATCACATCTAACCTTTAGAAAAGATAACTGACTATGGATCCGAAAGCAGCACAGACCTGGAATTTCGCTCTTGAAAAATTTCGCACCGCATGCGACTACCTTCACAAGGGCCAGGAGGATATCGCTAAAACAGAACTCGTAAAGTCGATTTATGTAGGAGCAGGCGCAGTCTATTATATATACGGAAAAAGCGAACAGGACACAAAGGCCCACGACGCTGCCCAGGCATTTATCGCTGAAATGGCCGCTAAACAACCCGAAGGCACAGAAGCGGCGCAAATGGCCAGGGAATTACTCAATTTCTTCTCGGAACTGGCCGGTCCCGAAAACCATCTTCCTACCATCTAAAAACTTGCAATATCAGCAATCTTAATATAGATTTTATTCTAACTTTAATGCGTGAAGTTAATTATTGACTATAAACGAACGATATATTCTAATGCCGCAATAGAAATTAGGTTAAATTCAAAAGAACCGGTAAAGGAGCTAAACAATGACAAAAACAATAGCGCAATTAAAAGATGAATTAGCAAAGAAAGAAAATCAGCTTTTGGAATTAAAGAAAAAACGCGACAGCCTGCGGTCTGAGCTTGAGCAGGTCGAGCGTGACATTAATGATTTAAGCGGCTCCAAAAATGTCTCGAGAAAAACCGCAAGCACAGGTCGCCCAGGCCTCAGGTCGAATAAAAGGAGCCTCGGTGATGTTCTTGCCGATGCCCTTAAGGGAAAAGGCACTGTTCGAGTTATGGACGCGGCAAAGCACGCCGCCGCCGCCGGATATCGCAGCGCCAGCAAGCAGTTCGATAATGTCGTCAGCCAGACTCTTAAAATGGACGCTCGATTTCGTAAGGTAGCTCGCGGCAAATATAAACTTAAAAGTTCAGCCGCACAAGCCGGGACCACGGCAAAGCAGCAAACGCCGGCTAAGAAAAGTGTTGCAAAAAAGACCTCTAAAAAGAAGACGGTAAAGAAAAAAACAAAGAAAAAGGCCGCGAAAAAGAAAACTGCCTGATAGCTAAAATGGGCGTTTTATTTAACTTCCGACTTTGATGATTTTTAGAATTAAGTGCGAAAGTTTTATAGTCTGCGTGAATGGCGACCTATGAAATTTCCTGTTTTCCAGTGATTTATAAGTGATTACAGATGGCAGATAAAGAATTATCAAAGAGAACATCATTGCTTTTTCCTGTTCGAGGGTTGCTGGTCTTGCTCTTGGCGGTGTTCGTATTTTCCTTAAGCGCAGGATGTCAATGGCAAGGCGAGCCGCGCGTTCGACTGGGCAACTTACCCTCTACCACAGCAGGGGTGCCTTTTCCCGAGCATGATAATCTTGGAACGCATTCTTACTATTCCGGTCTGGGTATGCTGTTTGAGAAAAGCGGTATTGTTTACACCTGCCGAGGCGGAAGTATAGACCTGGTTCATGTGCGCATAGCGGCGGATCACACTCGATATCTCACGCACAAAAGCTACCGCCATATTATAAACAAAAGTGAAGGATTCACTTTCAGTCTGAATGTCGAACCTACGATGTATTATATTTCCATCGGTTATCCGGAAAATTTCAGCGAATTGCCCCAAAAGCAGCGTGAAGAGGCAGTCACAGGGGTATCTATAACAATAGGCCAGTATCTTACTCATCTGGCTTTGACCTGGCATGAAATTTTGACCTGGTACGACTATAAATCTATGGGCGTTTTTCCGGAATTCGCCTCTGCATTTTCCTGGGAAGATATCTACTCCAATGTTCTGGGCATTCACATCGGCACATGGGCATTAGAATACGGCGGAGATTTTGACGGTGCGGTGACGCGTTTACTGGACGAAGAGTTACAGTACCTTGAGGCGGTGCCGCCCTCGCAAGGGCGTCAATTGACAGAACAGATGCGTGGAAAGTGGTTCGATGGTCACTTGCTGGTAAATATGAAAAAACGCAATGTTGATATTGGTTGGTTTGATGGTGAAGTAGCTCCAAGTCTGATACCCGGGGCTTGCGGCGATCCTGAGCCGGTAATGTATCGTGTCCCCCGACTTGAAGATACGCAGCAGTATGGTTTTGATGTTTCCATTGAAATCGAGCCGCGGGAGTGGGAGAGAGACAAAATTCTGAGCATAGTATATCCCGACGGCCACGGAAAGCGCATTATTCCCGAAAAACACCTGCCGTATATAATGGCCCACCTGGTATATCACGGCAAAACAGTCCACAACTATGATATCGACGGTTCCGAGGACTTTTTGCCTTATGTCGAAAAGCTCATAGAGGCCGGTCAGCTTGAAGAGGAGCCCTGGCGGTGTTATCGCTGATTCGCATAAATGAAAAAGCATGTTTTATTTTCAATTACTTAAATCAATGATAGCTTATGATAAATAGAATGTTATCAATAAAATACGAATCATCATCCTGGCCGATTAGAAAATTATCGGTTTTGTTTCTGATTATACTTTCGTTGTTTTTTGCGGCGGGTTGTCAGATGCGCGGTGAGCCGCGTCCTCGTCTGGGTAGTTATCCAACCACTACTCCGGGAACATCATTTCCCGACCCGTATAATCTTGGCTCACACTCTTACTACGCGGGACTGGGCATACTCTCTGAGAAAAACGGTATTGTTTATACCTGTCGTGGTGGAAGTATAGACATTGTTCATCTGCGTATATCGGCGGACTACACTCGGTATCTTGCGGATAAAAGCTATCGTAATATTATGGACGAAAATGAGCAATTCACTTTCAGCCTGAATGTTGAGCCGACGGTGTATTATATTTCTATTGATTATCCCGAAAATTTCAGCGAAATGCCTCAGCAGGAGCGTGAACAGACAGCCAAAGAGGTGTCTTTGACAATTGGCCAGTACCTTACTTATCTGGCGAAGACCTGGCATGAAATTTTAACATGGCATGATTTTAAATCTATGGGCATTTTCACCGAATTTCCTTCGGCTTTTTCATGGGAAGATATCTACTCAAATGTTCTGGGCATTCACATCGGCACATGGGCATTAGAATATGGCGACGATTTTGACGGGGCGGTGACGCGTTTACTGGATGAAGAGTTACAGCATCTTGGAGCGGTGCCTGCATCAAAAGCCCGCGAACTGACGGAGCAGATGCGAGGACAGTGGTTCGATGGCAGCTTGCTGGTAAATATGAAAAAACGCAATGTTGATATTGGTTGGTTTGACGGCCAGGTGGCTCCAAGCCTGATACCCGGAGCTTGCGGCGATCCTGAGCCGGTAATATATCCTGTTCCCCGGCTTGAAGATACGCAGCAGTATGGTTTTGATGTTTCCATTGAAATCGAGCCGCGGGAGTGGGAGCGACATAAAATTCTGAGCATTGTATATCCCGACGGCGGGAGCAAGCGTATTATCCCTGAAAAACACCTGCCGTATATAATGGCCGATCTGGTATATCACGGCAAAACAGTCCACAACTATGATATCGATGGTTCCGAGGACTTTATGCCTTATGTCGAGAAGTTGATAGAGGCCGGTCAACTTGAAGAAGAACCTTGGCGCAAATGGCAGCAGAAACAGAAAAACTGAGCCGGGCAGGGGCAAATTCGGCAGTTTTGCGTTTTTTGGGTTGCAATCAGCATCTAAAAGGTTATACTAATTCGTTTAATTACAAAAATTGCTTATTTGTGAATATATGGAGAAAAGACAATGCTTGGCTACCGTAAAAGCAAAAGAAAGAAAATACGCAGACAGGGCTTCCGGACTCGTATGAAGACCAGCAAAGGCCGCAGAATGATTAACGCCAGAAGGCGCAAAGGTATGAGAGTAAATGTAAAAGGCACCTGAAAAAACAATTATTAAATCAGACCGGACAAGCTGAGCGAAGGCAGTTTGTCCGGTTTTTCTATGCGCACTGCGTTCACAGCCTCGCCATCAGCTTAAAGACCTATAAATAGCAACCATTTCATATTATCCTGCATATCGTACTGTGGCTCTGAATCAAAATTCAGGTGAAGCTCTCACCGACAACGCTCAAACAACGATTTTGTGCCTTTCAGGGCGGTTTTATATTTTTCACAAAGGACAAGCTCTTTTTATGGAGTTTTTTTACAGTTCGGGCTGATATTGTTTCGATATTATGCCGAATTTTGTGGTATAGCCGCTTAATCCTTAGCTGCTGATAAAAAAACAATGATTGATACGGAGTCAGCAATGAGTGAATCGCTACGAATTTTTGTTGTCGAAACAGAGCCTCGGATTCGAAAAATCGTCGATCGCAACCTCAAGCTTGATGGTTTTGAAGTTTTCTTTGCAGAGGACGACTCGCCCGGCCTTGAACAGGCCGCCGGATGTGCCGCTGACCTTGTTCTGCTGGACTGCCAGAGCGGCCGGCTGAACTGCATCGAGCTTTTGCGTAAGATTCGAGAAGATAAGAACTTGCGCGAAATTCCTGTTTTTGTCCTTACAGAACAGGGTGACGATGATCTGATTAGGCGTGCTTTTGCCGCCGGAGCCGACGATTATATTTGCAAGCCTTTTCCACCTCGACAGCTTGCAAACACGATCCGCCGTAAACTTGAGGGTTTGCTTACCCGGAAAATTCACAGGTAGCGCAAATCTGGTTGTATAAAGGGATGATGAGGGTTGTTGAAAGTGGAAAATCACCGAAACCTTAGCCTGAAAAAAGACGAAGATTTACATGCCCTGCATGAGCAGATTCTCTCTGCGATACCTCTGATTCTTATCGGTATAAGTTCGGATTTTCGGGTTACTCACTGGAACGCGGCCGCCGAGCGCAGCTTCGGCATCTCGTCAGAAAATATTATCGGCAAAGCATTTTTTGATTGCGGCATTGACTGGAACTGGAAAAAAATCGGGGCTTTGGTTTCGGATTTCATAAGAGATATAAACCGCACTGTAAAAGAAGATATTCATTACAAACGAGCCGACGGCAAAACCGGATACCTGAACATTCAACTGAATTCGTTTGGTTCGACCTGCGGCGAAGATTGTGGAATCCTTTTTCTGGCTGATGAGGTTACTGAGCACAAGCTTATGGAAAATCAGTTGAGCGAGGCCCAGCGTCTGCGTTCTATGGGTCGTTTGGCTGCGGGGGTCGCAGCGGAGCTTAGCCTGCCTTGCCAGTCGATATGTCATAACCTGCATTTTTTAGAGAATTGTTTCGATCATATTTCGACTATTCTCAAAACAGGCCAGTTGTTAGCTGCCTCGGCCCGGATATCTGACGATACGAAGCGGGAAATAGAAAAACTTCGGCAAAATTACAGCTCTGACGACATTCGTTTTCTTCGTCGGAGAATGAGCGAGGCCCTGGGCAATTCTCTGGCGGATATCGAGCATGTCGTTATGGTGGCTCAGGAGATGAAGGATTTTTCGCACCCGGACAGCGAAGGAAAAGAAGAGATAGACATAAACAGGGCAATAGAGGGAGTGATACTTGTCAGCAGGAGTCACTGGAAGCCGTTTGCTCAGATGCGGACGGATTTTGATATGAAGCTGCCTCGTTTGATGCTATTTCCCGATCAGCTTAACCAGATTCTGCTGCATGTTATAGTAAACGCGGCTGAGGCCATCGAACATAAAAGCAAACACCCGCAGCCGACTAAAAACCAGATTACCATCAGAACATTAAAAAGCGACAACAACTGGCTCGAGGTGCGTATAAAAGACACCGGCGTCGGCATCCCCGCCCAGATTTATGAAAGAATTTTCGAACCTTTCTTCACGACCAAGGAGCTTGGCAAATATGCGGGGCAGGGTCTTACAATCTGTCGCACACTGATGGACCGCCTTGGCGGGATGATATCTTTTCAAAGCAAAGCCGATGTCGGCACAACATTTACTCTCCATTTTCCACTACAGAACAAGCCGTAGCGCAATTGATCGATAATTTCAGCAACGATTTAACACCGGATTTATTTTTTTTCAAAAAAAGTTGACAAACCAGAACAACAAGGTTATATAGCAAATATTAAATAAATATGGCGCAGCTTTAGGCGCTTATTTTGAACTTTTGATTACATAGGAGAACTTGCTATGAGCGACTCGGACGGTCCTTGTAGTTGCCACGACAACGCAATGCGATTATCGCAGACAGAATCTGACGAGATTGGATCGCGGCTTTTTGGCCTCGCGACAGGCGATGTAACCGGCAGGTGTTCTAACCAGCCATAGCAAGTCGGTTTACCTCCGCCCGCGGGCTCCATAGGTCGCGGATGCAATGGAGGTAAACAATGAAAAACAAAAACTTAACATCCTCCATCGGCTGCATGACCTCTTGCAGGCCGGTAATACTCACATATACCCAGTATCCCGGCGACACTAAATGTTTGGCATTTGTAGCCAACATTGCCCGGTCGATGATGCGTTTTAAATTCGGCCTGTTTTTTGGGCATATTGAGTTAGCTATTGCGCGTCGTCATATTGAACCTCCCGACTAAGTATTTCCTTTCTGATACATCGGCAACCTTGCTTTCAGGATAGTTGTCGCATTTGATTTTACCTGAGTTATTGCAAAAAGCTTATATGGCAGGCTGATTTTTCAGCATGGCCCAAAGAGAGTGTGCGCACATAGCACAACAGAAAGGAGTGTATTATGCACAACAACACATTTATGGAAATGGTGCGGCTGTATATGGAAAACAAAAATATAGAACCGCTGAAGAGATTTTTAACGAAATTACCGGCGGCAGATATTGTCGAAGGTCTCAAGCAAATAGATCCGAACGAGCAGACTGTTGTTTTTCGACTGCTTCCAAAAGATATCGCGATGGAAGTTTTCGATATGATGGAGCCGTCCTTGCAGCATGACCTTATACTGTCTTTCACCAACGACGAGGCAGTAAGTTTTCTGGAGTCGCTGGAGCCGGATGACAGGGTTCATTTGCTCGATGAATTCCCCGCAAAAGTGGCAAAGCGACTTTTAGAGCAGTTGCCTAAACATAAACGCGATGCTACTGCTGTGCTAATGGGCTATGCAGACGACACTGTCGGCAGGATAATGTCGCCTGTATATGTCGATGTGAAGAAGGATATGACGGTTGATCAGGCTCTGGAGCGAATCCGCGCCAAGAAAAACGGCGGCGACCATGTCATCCACACTGTCTATGTAACCGATTCGAGTCGCAGGCTTGAAGGGATGCTGCCGCTCAGCAATATTGTAACGGCGTCTCGGACTGAAAAGATTGATAACCTTATAAAGGGAAAAGATTTTTACAGTGTAAAAGCACATGACGACCAGGAATACGCCGCCAGGCTCCTTCAGGAGCTTGATACCGTCGAAATACCGGTGCTGGACAAGGAAGATCGCCTCGTTGGAGTGCTGTCTGTGGATGATGCTATGGATGTCCTGCAGGAAGAAATGACCGACGATATGTTTGACAAGGTAGGCCTTCTTGATCTGACTCAAAAAGAATCTGACAGAAGCCATAAACTCATCAGAGGCAGTTTCTGGCATGTATTTGCGGTTCGTGTTCCGTTTTTGCTACTGACCCTTGCCGGGGGTATGTTGGCAGGAGCGGTTATTGATTCGTTCGAGGAACTGCTCGAAGCATTCGTGGCCACTGCCATATTCATCCCCGTTATTATGGATATGGGCGGAAATGTGGGGACACAATCTTCAACCATATTTACGCGAGCATTGGTGCTTGGACAGATCAATATGAGGCGATTCCTTCGCCACTGGGGCCGTGAAGTGCTTTACGGTTTCGGTATGGCAGTGGCTTTGGGAACTCTTGGCGGGCTCGTCGCCGGTTTCTGGCAGGGCGTGCCGGAGCTTGGTATGGCTGTCGGTGTTTCGCTGACGCTTACGATAACGCTGGCCATAGCATTTGGCTTTCTTGTGCCGTTTATATTGGTTAAAATAGGCTTCGATCAGGCTGCCGGAGCTGACCCTATCATTACGACAGTCAAAGACTTAACAGGTTTACTAATATACTTCGCAAGTGTATCATTTTTTATGCCGCATATTATCGCAGCGGCTTAAATAGTCAGAAACTGCTAAGGTATTAATATGAAAATGAGGTGAAATTATGACCAGATTCAGAATAAAACAGATAAACAGGATTATAAGCGTTTCGGTAGTTATGATTTTACTCAACGCCGGCATTATCAATGCCCAAACAATGAATGTTGAAGCGGATTATAACAATAAGCAGTACCATCTTTTCAATCCTGCACCGCGTCAGGCGCTGCGGCCACTGGCACCGGAGCCGCATCCGTTCACTACCGATCCGGGCTGGTTCCAACTGGAGTTTGACCCGATAAACTACACTCGCAATCGCGACGGTTCCGAGCGGACGCGCGCTTATGAGGTGCCGGTTTTGCTAAAAATCGGCCTGCTCGAAAATGTTGATTTTCATATCGGCGCAGATGCTTTCGTGTGGGAGCGGACGCGCGACAGAGCCGCCAATGAAGTCGAGCGAGATCGCGGATTCGGTGATTTAACGCTTGGGTCTAAAATAAATATCTGGGGCAATGACGGCGGCGACAGCGCGCTTGCGGTAAATCCTTTTGCGGTATTGCCAACCGCTCGCCACGATATGGGCCCCGGCGGAGTAGAAGGCGGCTTGCTGATTCCGACTTTCTGGGCCGTAAGCGAGCAATGGGAACTCGAATTTACGCCTTCAATAGCTGCCGTTCGTAATGCAGATGATGACGGATATGTCGCTGAATTAGGACAGCTATCGGTGTTAAGCACCGGCCTGACCGCTGAAACGGCGTGGTTTGCTGAGTTTGAGAGCATCATAACTGCCGAAAGCGGGCAGTCATGGGAGCCAGTAGCGGCTACCGGAGTGACCTGGGACATCAGCGAAGATACTGTTGTGGAAACCGGTGTCGGCTTCGGGCTGAACAGCGCCACCGATGATATGAATGTTTTTATGACGGTAGTGCAGCGCTTTTAATAAACCGTCTTTAATGTGGCCTCGGCCATGAATTTAATATCTGCGTCGTTTTACAGATATTATTTTTAGCACTCGCAGACAGATAACTGTCTTCGAGTGCTTTTTTGTTTTTTGCGCAGATACGGAGTCATCCGCTTGTGTTTATTATCTGGCGTTATATCAAGGTTTACTATAATATCCCCGATAAAATAATGTAATCATAAAGATCGTGGATAGATAAAATAATGGCAACAGACTACTCACCACAGATATGCAGTCAGCTTGAGGCGGCTTTCCGGCAGCAAAACCTGCATCGTCCGATGCGAACGCAGCATTACGAGGCGGGGACGGAGCTTTGCTACAGTATTGATCCGGTCGCTCCCGGCCGGCAAGCGGTTGTTCGCCTGCGTGTGGATAAGTTCGTCGGAGGCGGCTTTGCCGGACAGGTCTATCGCGTCGAAGTGCTGGAAATCAAAATTGGCGAAGAAGTCGTAACCGAGGTTGAAGGAACGGGTATCGCCAAAGGCCGCACCTACGCTATGAAGATTCTCATCCCGCCGTCAGGGTTTTCTCTTCTTTTTCGTAACGCTGTTTACGCGATTGGTTTTCAAGGCCCTTTTCAGTTGCAGGTCAATCCCGCTGCGGCAAGGTCGGGCGCAATCTGGCAAAAATTCATTCGTGCCGCTGCTTCTGAGCGTTTTGGCGATCCTCTCTGCGTAAATGACATCCATGCGACTTTCATCGATTCAAATCTGGGCAGTTGCGGCGAGCTGAGCGATTGGGTCGAGGGCCGCACATGGCGTCTGGAAGTAGATGACCGAATGGACCTGCTCAGGCTATGGCGCAAAAAGAGATTACACGATGATCCGCGGCTTGGTTCGCCGGAGTATCGCAGCAAATATCAATTTATGACTTCTTTTGTAGATTTGCTTCACGATATAGGCGCTTATGAGTTCGCCCGTCAATATGAATGGACAACCTGCAAGAGCCAGCCCAACTGCCTCAAACGAATTCAGACGCAGGATGATCCGGAAAAAGGCCTGGTCGCTGTGGATTTCCGGGCGGGACTTGCGCTGCTGCCGTTTTTTCCGATGAGTCCGGGCGATTTCAAGCTGATAATAAACGGCCTCAAACGCGGCTCGCTGGTGCAGTTCGACCGCGGAGACCTTGGCAAGTTACAGAGTTATTTAAACTCGCACCCCAAAGTGGCTCAGAGCCTACCTGAATCTGAAAAAATGCTTGCCGAACTGAAAGATTGTGAGCGCGTTTACCGTGACTCACTGCCGGATATTACTCACAATCATATAAGACTTTTTACCGATCGTGGTCTATGGAAGACGATATTTGACGGCGCGGTAAACGGCTGGCGTATTCGTAACCTGATAGACGCCGACAAAGTTGCCGTTTTTGGAGCCAGCCGCGTAAAAACAATTCTGTTTTTTCTGCTCGGTCTGTTGCCATTGTTGGGACGAGTTTTTCGCAAGGCATGGGCAAAAGCCGACTGGCGAAGGCACTACGGTCAGATGCTTGTCAGTGCAGGCTATTTAAATCGCGCCGTCTGTGGACGCATTTTTGAAGGCCTGATTCGCTGGCATCGTGCCGGAAGATTAAGCGCAGAACGGACAATGCGGATACAGCGGCAGCCGCTTCTGTATTTTTTACATCTGCCGTTTGCGCTGCTGCCGGTGGGTTTGCACCGGTTTTTTACGGACTGGCAGTTTTTTACGGACAAACTTTATTTCCTGCTCGTCAGGCCTTTAAAGCTGTATTTTAATGCACCTTTGCGTCAGCAGTGGCTGCGAGATATGGTTCAGCAGGGCCTTAATAAGAACATTCTAAGCGAAAATGACGCCCGAACAATCCTGACCCAGCTTGACGAGCCTTATATCCAGAAATATCTCATAAGTCTTGTAGTTCATTTGATGACGCTGCCGGTTACACAGGTAGTAGCCGCGGCGGTAGCGGCTTATTTTTATCTGACGCGCCCTGAAATGCCCCAGGCCGAACGCGCCGCGGCGGTAGCGGGCATATTTGTTCTGTTTCAGGTCATCCCTCTTTCACCGGGGTCGTTCTGCCGGGGGATATACACAACTATTATGGCGGTGCGAGATCGCAACTTCAAAGATTACAATATCGCGCTGTTTTTAAGCTATTTTAAGTATGTCGGTTATCTGGCTTTTCCTATCCAGATGACCTATCGTTACCCGGCCCTGGCGAGGTTTATGGCCTCGCACTGGGCGACTGACGCGGTGCATTTTGTGCCCGTATTCGGCGAGGGAGGCGCGCTGCTGGAGCATTGGGTTTTCCGCCTGTGCTATAACTGGCCGCTGACTATCCGCCGTCGTATGGCCAATATCTCCGCTCAACGGGCCGGTCTTGCGGTGCGTTTGTGGCATCTGCCTGTTACGGCTCTGGCTGCGACCGCCATATTCGCAACAGCCCATTGGGTCTATCATAGCCAATGGCAACATATGCCCCAGGCCGACAACCTGTGGTTTCTGCGTCCGTTGTTTTTGCCGGTGCTGCTTGTATCACTGGGTATCGGCTGGGCGAGTACAATGTTTGCCGGCGGACTGTCCCGTGGAAGACGGATTCTTTCCGCCGCCGCTGCCGGATTGGTTGCCGCTTTGCTGTATTCGTTGTCGGCTTTGGCGATTGAGCAAACATGGCAAGGCGAATCGCTCCAGATTGCCGCTCCTTTGATCTGGCGGTGTTTTGTTATGGGTCTGTTTGCCGCTGTCGGGGCGCTGGTAACCGAAATGAAACTTTCCGATAAGAATAATTGATCGTTCGCCGGAAAACCAGGCTTGCCTGCCTTGCTTTGAATGTTCAATATAGCTTTTCAAGCACACAAAAGGACTATCCATAGCCTTAGATTGCGATATCTTTACACTTAAGGTGCAGAAAAATTAAATTTCCATTGACAAATAGGATTGACTCCTATATTGTTAAAGCTTTACAGAACCCTATATTGTTTTTTAAGGTGACATAATGGATAATGGCAGAGCCGCTTGGCTAAAAGAGAAGATGGGGCTTTTTCGCGATAAATGCCGCGAAAACGGCCTGAAGATAACTCCGCAGAGGCTCGGAGTTTACGAGCAGCTTCTGCTGACCGAAGAACATCCCTCGGCTGAGGTTGTCTATCGCAAAGTTCGCCGGAAGTTTCCCAATATAAGCCTGGACACGGTGAACCGAACACTGCTGACGCTGGCTGATATCGGGGCGGC
>PWDX01000088.1 GCA_003553245.1 Phycisphaerae bacterium | reverse complement strand
GCCGGCGGCGCCGACGGCTTTGGCGTGACCGCTTTTGCCGCGTATCCTCTTATAAAGTTTACTTACATGACGCTCTGCCATACGCTTATGATGGACAGCGATAGAACTACCTGCCTCACGTGTGTGAGATTTTTTTCTGGCGCGACGTAAATACATGTTTTACAATGACTTATATTGTCTCAAGAAGACATCCTTTAATGTTTCTATTTGAAAGGTAAGTCATGGATGGTAAATGTGTTACAGCAGAACAGATTCTGACGGAAATTGGTATTGACCTCGAGCGGATGGCACAGAAGGTTGCCGATGCTATCAACACGGCCGAGGCAGGCGCGATTATCGATCAAAGTGAAGAACCGGTACGAGACGCGATGGCCGAGCTTAGGCGGCAAACCTATCAAAAGGCAATCGACCTGCTGAGCAAAAGCCAGCAGGATTTTTCCCCCTAAGGGTAGCCGAATTCAGGCCGGATGGCGAAACAAAGGCCGCCAAAGGAGGACACACTTGACGATGAACGGACGCTTGACTCTCGATCGGACGTTTCTGTGGAACCCACAATATGTCAGCTATATGCCGTTAGACTGGTTTCTGGGTATTGAGCACAGTGCTTACAGCTTAGGTGTACGTGACAAACCGACTCAAAGGCTCTGGAATGCGATGGAACAAAGACAATGCTGAGGCCGTAATGAGCTTGGCAAGCCTCTATTACAGTAGCCAATGGGAAAAGTACTGGAAACTCGAACATAATGCTGCATAAATTGCCGGAAAATATTCTCACCTACTAAACGATTGCGATGTCGCGTTTATTTTCGTTGAATTCAGCGATATAACAGATATATTAATAGCTTGTAGAATTTTATACACAGAAGCTTAGAGAGCATTATACAAGGAAAACAGCCATGACAACCGAAGAACGCCTCGAAAAACTGGAAGTGGAAGTGGCACGGCAAAAGCGTTATAACCGTGGTCTGATAGCTGCGCTGGCGGCTAAGGCAGTTGGTGTAGTTTTGCTTGCTGCCGCAGCTATGGTGGTCGCGTATTTATGGCCTTCAAAGGATATTGCCGAGGATATTTTTGAGGAAGTCAGAGCCCAGCGTTTTGTTCTTGTTGATGAGACCGGAAATAATCGTATTCTAATGGCGGTCGGAGAAAACGGCTCACGGATTGTTGTGCTTGATGAAAACGGAGAGCCCACAGCCGGGCTGATAGTTGATGAGAACGGCAGCGAATTACTACAAATCTCAGCAGCAGGGGAGTCGTTAGAGGCCTACTGATTATGCAAATTGCCGGAGTTTTTTAAGATTGAACTATGCTCGCCCAGGATTGAACTTTTTCAATATGAGAGCCTTACCAAACATCCTGACCATAGGAAGGATCTTTTTGGCCGGGATTTTCCTGATCCTTATTGCCAGGGCCACGGGGCCTCAAGCACCGCGGTATTATTATGACATCGCTACGGTACTGTTCATCGTAGCGGTACTGACAGATATGGCTGACGGCATAATCGCTCGAAGATACCAGCTTGTCAGCAAATTCGGGCGGATTATGGACCCGCTGGCAGACAAAATCCTCGTGGTCGGCGCGTTTGTATTCTTTGCGGCGTGGCGCATTCCGCAGACCCTGCCGCCCTTGACAGAAACTCAGACTTCAGTCGTGCTGTGGATAACCGCGGCTGTAATAGCCTTGCGTGAAGTTCTTATGACCATTATCCGTCATATCGCCGAGCAAAAAGGCTATAACTTTCAGGCGACCTGGGCAGGTAAACTAAAAATGGTGATCCAATCTATAACTATAATTTCTATACTTATAGTCTCGTCGAGTCTGCCGGGCGAGGCCTGGGCGCAATGGTTGGTGGCAACAGCGCTGGCTGCAACCATATTCATAACCGCATTCTCGGCATTATCAGTATTATCACCGTCAAGATGGGAAATAAAATAATTACGGAGAATTTATGACACTATCACAGGAAGCTGATAAAATCAGACAAGAACTTGAAAAACACAACCAACAGCACCTTTTAAAATTTTATGACCAGCTTACACCGGATGAGCTCCAAAGCCTGCTTGATGATATCAAGACGATTGATTTGAATGCCACCGACCGCTGGATTGAAAAATATGTAACATCAACTCCTGAGGAAATCGTTCCCGAACAGTTCGATCCGGCGCCTTACTATCCTCTTAACCCGGAGGATGCACAAGTGCGGCAAAAGTACGACCAGGCGAAAAAACTGGGCGAAGAACTGATCGCCGGCGGTAAAGTAGCCGCTTTCGTAGTGGCCGGCGGACAGGGCACTCGGCTGGGCTTTGACGGGCCAAAGGGAAACTTCCCGGTCAGCCCGGTTAAAAATAAACCACTGTTTCAGCTTTTCGCGGAAATGATCAGGTCGGCCTCGAAAAAATACAACACGGCGCTTCCCTGGTATATAATGACAAGCCCGCTCAACCACAATCAAACGGTAGAATTCTTCAAAGAAAATGCCTATTTCGGCCTGCCCAAAGAAGATGTATTCATATTCCAGCAGGGAACATTGCCCAATTTCGCCTTTGACGGCAAAATCCTGCTGGCCGAGAAACACCAAATCGCCCGCTCTCCCGACGGCCATGGCGGAAGTCTGAAAGCTCTCTATGACAGCGGCGCAATTGATCATATGAAAAAACGCGGCGTAAAGCACATCAGCTATTGGCAGGTAGATAACGCTCTTATTAATATTTTTGACCCGCTGTTTGTCGGTCTGCATGCGATGGAAAACAGCCAAATGTCCTCCAAGACCGTCATTAAAGCCAATCCAACTGAAAAAGTAGGCAATTTCTGCCTCGTTGACGGCAGGGTGACGGTTATCGAATATTCCGACCTGCCCGACGAAAAAGCTCATATGAAAAATTCCGACGGTTCGCTGGCGTTCAGGCTTGGCTCGATCGCGATTCATATCATTGATGTTAGCTTTGTCGAACAAATCAATTCCAAAGGTTTTTCACTGCCG
The DNA here is from genome assembly GCA_003553245.1 of Phycisphaerae bacterium. Taxonomy (GTDB): domain Bacteria; phylum Planctomycetota; class Phycisphaerae; order Sedimentisphaerales; family Anaerobacaceae; genus T1Sed10-97. Next base: position 948 of record PWDX01000088.1, on the reverse strand, counting down.
TTCCACCGTGCGGTAAAGAAAATCCCGCACATCGACGAGCAAGGCAATAAAATAAGCCCCGAAAAGCCCAACGGCGTAAAGCTGGAGACCTTTATTTTCGATGCCCTGCCGCTGGCGGACAATTCTATGATACTCGAGACCGATAGAAGTCAGGAATTCGGGCCGGTTAAAAACGCCACCGGCGTTGACAGCGTGGAAACTTCACAACAGTTGCAGATAGACCGTGCCGCCGACTGGCTCGAAGCGGCGGAAGTCGATGTGCCTCGCAGGTCGAACGGCTCAGCAGACGCGATTATAGAAATATCGCCGCTGTTTGCTCTTCATAAGGAAGATATCGCCGAAAAGACGGATAAAATCCCCCACATAAAACCGGCAGGGCGGATTTACATCGAATAGCCCGGCTGGGTTCTGATTTTCGGGTTTATACAATCAGCATTGCGTCGCCGTAAGAGTAAAATCGGTACCGATTGTCTATGGCGTGTTGATATGCCCGCTTGATATTGTCAAGCCCGGCGAAAGCCCCTACAAGCGCAAGAAGCGTGGATTTTGGCAGGTGAAAATTGGTAATCATCGCGTCCACGGCCTTAAATTCGTAGCCGGGCGTGATGAAAAGCTGCGTATCATCACAGGCAGGGCGCACTTTGCCGTCAATAGCCGCGCTTTCCAGCGACCGAACCGAGGTTGTGCCGACAGCAATTATTCGTCCGCCGGACTTCTTTGCAGAGTTTATCGTATTAGCGGCCTCGGCGCTGATTTCGAACCATTCACTGTGGATTTGGTGTTTTTCAAGCTCGTCTTCGGATACGGGTTTGAATGTTCCGGCTCCAACATGCAGCGTTACATAGGCGAAGATGATGCCTTTTTCTTTTAATTGCTCGATCAGGCCGTCGGTAAAATGCAGCCCGGCGGTCGGTGCGGCCACGGCGCCGTATTTACGGGCGTAAACCG
>PWDX01000003.1 GCA_003553245.1 Phycisphaerae bacterium | reverse complement strand
ATGTGGGCTCCGGTTTTGAGTGTTTGGCCTATGTCGTGGACGAGTTTGCGGATGTATGTGCCGGCCTGGCAGCCTACGCGGAATTTTACGACTCTGCCGTGGATTTCGAGAACGGTCAGATAATAGACGGTGCGTTTGCGCGGGTCGCGCTTTACTCTGCTTCGGACCGGCGGGGTCTGGGTGATTTCGCCGACGAAGCCGGCGAGTACTTCCGTGATGGTTTCTGGCCGGACGCGGCGGTGGACATCCATCGTGCAGATATATTCTTTGCCGGCGGAGAGTATTGTCTGGATGACCCTTGTTGCTCTGCCGATAGCGATTGGCAGGACGCCGGTTACTGCGGGGTCAAGTGTGCCGGAGTGGCCTGATTTTTTTACACAGAGGGCTCGGTTCAGCATATCGGCGGCGGCGCGAGAGGTCGGGCCGGCGGGTTTGTCGAGGTTGACAACGGCGTAGTCGAGGAATTGTTCGAGTGTGCGCTCGGCGGGCGGGCAACCCAGCAATGGGTTTGTATGGCAGGCGTATTTGTGCAGTATCTGCGGTCGGCGTTTTTCAAAAGGCAGTAAATCGGGCATAATCAATCCTTTAATCAGCGGTATAGCAGTATATATTAGCGAGGGAGGCGGTTTCAGGCAATGGTTGGGGTTAATTTTGGCTTGACGGGCAGGGTCGGCTTGCCTACACTTTGTTCTTTTGGACCGGACTGGCCGGGGGATGTTTTGCACTCTCGGCGGTCTTGCGGGGTCCTGCTTTTAGCAGGGGCAGAGCGTAATTTTTTTTCTGGAGGTTTACCGTAGTGCAGGAAGCAATCGCAAAAGCATCGGCGCTGATTGAGGCGATGGAGTATATCGGCAGCTTTCGTGGTAAAATTGTTGTTGTAAAGCTCGGCGGCAGCGTGCTGGATGATAAGAAGCTTCAGCGGGATATGCTTGTCGATATCGCGTTTATGACGCTTGTGGGAATTAAGTCGGTTATTATTCACGGCGGGGGCAAGGCTATTACTAGGGCAATGGATGAATCCGGGATTGAAACGAGCTGGGTGCAGGGCAGGCGATATACGGATGAGCGAACGCTGACGATTGTGGAGCAGACGCTTGTTCATAAGGTCAATACCCCTATCTGCGAGACGCTTAGCGAGATTGGGTGTAAGTCTATGGGGCTGCATACACTGAGCAGTTGTGTTCTTTTCGGTAAAATACTTCGACTTACGGGTGAAAACGGCAGGAAGCTTGATCTTGGGCATGTCGGTGAAGTTACCGGCGTTAACTCGCAATTGCTGCGGCTGTTATGTGACGCCGGATGTGTGCCGGTAATAGCGCCGCTGTCAACGGATAAGTCCGGAGAAAAGCTCAATGTAAATGCCGACAGTGCGGCGGGAATGGTCGCGGCAGCGCTTGAGGCAGAGAAGCTTGTGATGGTCAGCGATACACACGGGATATTGAAGGACATGAAAGACCCCTCGAGTCGAGTATCGACGCTGGACGAGGAAACGGTAAAGAAGATGATACAGGAAGGTATTATCACTCAGGCGATGTTCCCAAAGATAGAGGCGTGTCTGACAGCGATAGATAACGGGGTTGGTAAAGCTCATATTATCGACGGCAGGATTGACCATTCGCTGCTGCTGGAGATTTATACTGCCGAGGGAATCGGTACGCAGTTGATAAGGTAACTATTCAAAAAGGATTATAAATGGATACACAACAAACGATAGAGTTATTTGATAAGTATGTGATAGCCAATTACGGACGGTTGCCTCGGGTAATCGTTAAAGGGCAAAACGGTTATTTGTATGACGCCGACGGTAATGAGATTCTTGATATGTTTCCCGGCTGGGCGGTCAGCGGGATCGGACATTGTCATCCGAAGGTTGTCGCTGCGATAAAGGAACAGGCAGAGAAACTCCTGCATATTGATAATACTTTTTATTCCGAGCCTCAGGGAGTACTGGCGAAGATGCTTAGTGAGCGTGGGTTCGGCGGCAAATGCTTTTTCTGTAACAGTGGAGCAGAAGCTAATGAAGCGGCATTGAAGCTGGCTCGGCTGCATACGGCAAGTGAGAAATATAAGTTTATTACGGCCGAGGGCAGCTTTCACGGCAGGACATTCGCAACGGTTACAGCGACGGCTCAGCCGAAATATCATGAGGGCTTTTTGCCGCTGATACCGGGCTTTAGTTATGTGCCGTTTAACGATATTGAGGCGCTGGAGAAAGCTTTTACCGATGAGGTCGCGGCGGTAATGGTGGAGCCGATACAGGGCGAGGGCGGTATTAATGTGGCCGATTCGGAATACCTGCGGACGATTCGTCGGCTTTGCGACGAGAACAATGCTTTAATGGTTTTGGACGAGGTTCAAACCGGTATCGGCAGGACAGGAAAATGGTTCGGGTATCAGCATTTTGATGTTGTGCCGGATATTATCACTATGGCCAAGGCGCTTGGCGGCGGGGTTGCTATCGGTGCGATGATGGCTGCACCGGAAGTGGCGGCATCGCTGATTCCGGGAAAACACGCCAGTACTTTTGGCGGAAATGCGCTCGCCTGCGCAGCGTCGATAGCGACGCTTGAGGCAATTGAAGAGGAAAACCTGCTGGAGAACGCTCAGAAAATCGGAAATTATGCGATGGAAAAACTCAATCAATTGGCGCAAAAGCATGCGGCGATTGATCATGTCCGCGGGATAGGGATGATGATAGGTGTTCAGCTTAGCAGTGACGGCAGTGAAATAGTGGCCAAATGTCTCGAGAGAGGACTGCGTATAAACTGCACCAACCAGACGGTTATCCGATTTATGCCGGCGATGATTGCAACGGCTGAGCAGATCGACAAAGCAATTGAAATATTTGACTCTGTTTTATCGGAGGCTACCGGATGAAAGATTTTATTAGCCTGACAGACTATTCGACCGCCAACCTGAAGGAACTGTTGCGGATAGCCTCGAAATTGAAATCTATGTACCGTGTTGGTATGCAGGACTGGTGCATACCGGGTAAGAGTATGGCGATGATTTTTGAGAAGCCCTCGCTGCGGACGCGGGTTAGCTTTTCGGTGGCGATGGCTGACCTGGGCGGTCATGTGATATATATTCGGCCTGAAGATATCGGCGGACTTGGCGAACGCGAACCGATGAAAGACACAGCGCGGGTGCTAAGCAGATATGCCCATGTTATTGTGGCAAGGACATTCGAACATCAGAAAGTTGTTGACCTTGCCAGGCACTCTAGTGTTCCGGTGATTAATGCCCTTACCGACTGGTTGCATCCGTGCCAGGCGATGGCTGATGTGCTTACTATAAAGGAAAATTTTGATAAACTCGATGGCCTGCGAGTGGTGTATATAGGAGACGGAAATAATGTTGCTCGATCGCTTGCGTTTGCCTGCGCGAAATTTGGGATGAAGCTCACCGTGGCGTCTCCGGCAGGATATGAACTGGACGAGGAAACAATAAAGCAGGCCAATTCCGTAGCCAAAGGTTCCGTGACACAGGTTAGCGATGCGCCTAAAGGAGTTGCCGACGCGCAGGTGATTTACACCGACACCTGGGTCAGTATGGGGCAGGAACAGCAACAGGAGCAGCGGGTAAAGGATTTTATAGCCTTTCGGGTTAACGCCGAACTACTAAAAGAAGCGCCTGACGGTGTAAAAATTATGCACTGTTTGCCGGCGCATCGGGGTATGGAAATTACCGATGAAGTTTTTGAATCGAAAAATTCGTTAATCCTGGATCAGGCAGAGAACCGGCTGCACTTTCAGCGGGCATTGCTTAAGAAACTTCTCGGCCCACAAGAGCAGCTTTGATTTATCGTGTTTTATGCAAATCGAAAACTAAGAGAACTCCGTGACTACAAAAATCTTGATTGCTACGACTAATCCGGGTAAGAAGGCAGAGCTTGCGGCGATGCTGGATTCGCATATTGAATGGCTGACT
>PWDX01000116.1 GCA_003553245.1 Phycisphaerae bacterium | reverse complement strand
GGTTTGTTCCCTGCGATCACAAGCAGCTAAAACACGTTTTCGTAAATCTATAGAATATGCCTTCATAAAAAACATATCGGCAATGCGAATACAACAACTTTAATTGCTCTAATTGTGTCGAATTCAGCAACAGGTTAAAGCGAGCGCACCGGTAATGCGGCGCTGGCTGTGAGCATTTGTCAACAGGGTTCGGCTTGGCGTGTGCTGAACGGCAGCTATTTTTTATGCTGGCTTTTCCAGAGGTCGAAGTTTTTCTTCTCCATCGGTGTCAGCGATACAGTTGTTTTTGTCTTATTCTGGTTGTATTGTATTTTGCCTTCTTTTGCGAGCCAGCCGAGTGACTGGTATGCAACCTGGCTTTTTTCTTTTACGCTTCTTGGAAGCTGTGTCAGTGATATTTCGCCTTTTTCACCGAGTTTTTCCCAAATTTTTCCCGCGGTAATTCCTATCTGGCCTATCATAATCGACTCCCGTTTTTCAAATAATTATGCTGTTATTAAATTAGTTCGTTTACTCGCTTATGAGCAGAGCGTATGGAAACTTTTCAAAAATATCTGCGACACTTACTGCGCCTTCATTGCGAATTTCTATCTTTGTTCCTAAAAGGGCGTCATTCCATATAACCGGCCCGGAAGGTTCGATTATAACTTTCGTATCTTGCCATACCTCCCTGCCCAAAGGTAATTGGTTCTGCTCTACTAATGAAGATAAGAATCTTGGGGCGACTGTCAAGAGGTATTTATTATTAAATTTTCTGGCGAAGGCGATTATGTTGTTTTTGCGGCTGCCTTCAACTTTCAGGGGTATGTATCGGCCTTTTTGAAAAAGCGCGGAGTGAGCATTTCTTGCCCGAAGTGCGCGGTTTATAAGCAACAATTTTATGACACCGTCCTGGGCGCGGTTTAGAAGCCTGGTAGCTGTTTGTTCGAGGTCTGCCTGATCGACTATTTGGCCGAGATAGCTGGTCAGGTTCTCGAAATCCACGGGTCTTCGATTGTCGGGGTCAACGAGGCTTAAATCCCAGAGTTCGCTGCCTCGGTAGAAATCGGGCACGCCGGGGCAAGTGATTTTCAGAAGGGTTTGTGACAGAGAATTATAGACCCCGAAGTTCGCTATTTTACGCTGGAAGTCATGGAAATCTGTTAGAAATTCTTCATTTTCGAGAATGTCTTCGATGAATTTCATAGATGCTTTTTCGTAGTCATCGTCTGGTTCTGTCCAGGATGTGCTGACTTTGCCTTCTCGCAGTGCTTTTAGGAAGTAGTCTTTTATTCTCTTTACATAGTTGCTGTCATGGGCTTGCCAGGGGTATGTTCCTACGAGCGTCTGGTAGAGCAGGTATTCTTTATTATTGTCGGGCGCGCGGCGGTCGTCAACGGCTTTCCTGAATTGGTCGTTCATCTTGCTCCAGAGTCGGGCTTTTCGCTGCCATTTGTCCGGCATTTCAGAGAGGACATTCAGCCTTGCGCGGACATCTTCGCCGCGTTTAGTGTCGTGGGTAGCAGTGGCGTTTAGTGCGTTTGGGTGGCTTTTAGCGCGGGCGATGTTGAAGTCGTGAAATTTGCTTATTGAGAGGCCAAATTGGTCCGGGCTTGAGCCGACTTCGTTGAGCGAGACGAAGCGGTTATAGACATACATAAAGGTATCTTCGAGGCCTTTGGCCATTGTTACGGGCGTGAATTGCTGAAGCTGCATAATTAAGTCGATTAGTTCGTGTCGGGCCTGTTCGTCGATGAGGGTTGTGTTGAGAGTCAGCAGACTATGAAGCAATTCGAGTTCAGCGGTTAGTTCGGTGTTTCGTGCTATAGCTTGTTCTACAGCCTGGGCTATGTGGAGGCGGTCTGTATCGGTCATGCTGTCGGCTGTTATGTATGTGCGATAAACGCCCATACAGGCGAAAAATTCCTCGAGTGCCGCGCGGAGTTTTTGCTCGTCTTCGAGCCAGTGAATGTTGCTTTCGATTAGTATTTTGCTGAGCTTCCACGTGAAGTAATCGAGCCAGGGCTTCATGTGATCACGGATGAATTGTTTTTTCTGATAGTAGAGCAGATCTTCATATTGTACTTTTCGGCCAGTAAAATCGCGGTAGAATTCTTCGAGCTGTTCGGCAGCTTTGCAGTTGCAGAAAAGGTTGTTTAGGTAGTTCATAAACTGGTAACCGGATGTTCCCTGAACAGGCCAGTCAGCAGGCAACTGTTCTGACAGCTCGAGGATTTTTTCTACGATGATGTATGGATTGTCGGCAGCGATACTGAGGTTATTCAGGTATTGTTTTGGGTCGTACAGGCCGTCGATATGGTCTATCCGAAGCGAGTGAATCTTGCCTTGTTCAATCAGTTCGAGCAGGAGCTTGTGGGTGTGGTGGAAGGTCTGGGCATACTGCTGGTTTAAGGCGATGAAGCTGGTCAGGTGGAAGAATCCTCTGTAGTTTAGTTTTTCATCGGCGGTCTTCCAGAAGGCCAAGGTAAAGTTCTGATCCTGGAGTAGTTTTTTCAGGTCACAGCTGCCTTTTGGGTCGTTGAGGTAGTCGAGGCGGTTGCGTATATCCTGGCCTGGCTGTTGCTTGAGCGGGAAGCGGTTTTCAAAATAGTTGATGTAGAGAGTATCATTTTCGATGGAGAGTTTTAGTTGGCCTGCTTTTATGGTTTGTTCAAGGGGTTGGCCGAGTATGGGGATGAGAACTTTTTCGTTGAGTTCGGGCCAGGGGTTGTGCCATTTTATATCAAAGAATTGGTGATATTCTGAAGCTGGGCCTTCTTTTAGAACATCCATAAGCGTTTTATTGCCGGGGTCAAATGCCATGTGGTTGGGGACTATATCCTGCAGCCAGCGGATGTTATATTTTTTCAGTTCGGTACAGAGGTTTTCAAAATCCTGCCGTGATCCGAGTTCGGGATTGAGCTGGTTGTGGTCGGTAGCATCATAGCCGTGTGTGCTACCTTTTCTGGCTCGGAATATGGGGCTTGCGTAAAGATCGGTTATGCCGAGTTTTGCCAGGTATGGGACAATTCTCAGAGCGTGGGCAAATCCGAAGTCGGCGTTAAATTGTATTCTGTATGTCGATGAGGGGATGTGCATTGTTTTAACTTTTTAATTCAAACGCTGTAAACGAGAACGGTTTGATACCAATTTGCGCAGGGCCGGTTATAAGCTCCGGCAAGTCCGAACCTTGGCCGGCGTATTTTTTTTCGGCAGAGTCTATGAGCTTTTTCCATTTGCCTGCCGGTAATTCAAAGGCGTCCTGTCGGTGTTTGTCGGCGAAATTAAAGGTGCAAAAGACAGTGCTTTTCCCGTAGCTGCGCAAGGTGCTTATGAGTTTTTTATCTTCGTCGAAGTCCACCCGCTGGTCGTCTTTGCTCAGTTTTGCAAGAGCGGGAATTTGCCTGCGAAGTGCGATAAGGTCACGGTATAGTTCGAGCATTTGACTGTGCGGTGGCTGGTTGCGCAGATTCCAGTTTAGTATAGATTGTTGGAAGGTTTCCGGCGACTGGGGATCCGGCGGTTCTTTTTTCCAGTTGAATGAGCTGAATTCTTCTTTTCTGCCTTTTCGGACTGCTTCGATCAGTTCTTGGTCGCTGTGTTCGACGAAATAGTTGAAGGGGGCCTTTTCAGCGTATTCCTGTCCCATATACAACAGGGGGATGTAGGGAGAGAGCATAATGGCTCCGGCGGCGAGCTTGGCCGCTTCGAATCCGGCGATTGTTACGAGTCGGTCTGCCATCAGGCGGTTTCCTATCTGGTCGTGGTTCTGTGAGAATACGACGAACTTGTCCGCTGGTATATCTGCGGATGAATTGCCGTGATGACGCAGGCGGTGAGGTGAATATTGCCAGGAATAGACGAAACCTTCGCGGAGGCTTTTTGCCAGGTGTTTTGTTTTGCCGTAGTCGGTGTAGTAGCCGTCCTTTTCGCCGGTTATCAGCGTGTGGACGCAGTGG
>PWDX01000230.1 GCA_003553245.1 Phycisphaerae bacterium | reverse complement strand
TAATTCAGGGTTGCGGCGGATACTCAAACAGCCCGCTCCACAATGAGAATGTGAGCACTGTATATGTAAAGATGTTCACAAGCGAAAGTTTCAGGCGGGGAATCGAATATGAACTGACCGATGCCCTGGCAAAAAGAATAGAAATGCGGACACCGTACAAGATTGTATCGGACATAAACCTGGCAGACACCGAAATCAGCGGAGTTATCGAGCGAGCTTCTGGATCATCTCTGACCCTTGACCGCCAGACCGGCAGGACACTGGAGCGCGAAGTTGTCCTGACTGCCAGAGTTAGTTGGAAAAATCTCAGAACAGGTGAGCTTTTGCTCGACAGTGAACATATTTCAGGCTCAGCAACTTACTCAAGGTGGCAAAATCAGGGTTTTGATTACGCATCGACAGTTGCGGCAAACAATCTCGCTAAGAATATCGTAGAGGCGATGGAAAAGCCGTGGTAAAGTCCTGAAGGATTCTTTGCCCGCTAAAATAATCGGCCAAGAGAGGTAATTTAGCTAATATGACAGATAACAAAAAAGAAAATAATACATCTAACCAACAGAATAATCAGAAAAAACCTGGCGGATTGCCGGGCGGATACAGACGAGCCCCCTTTAGCTGGTTGCTTATATTGCTGATAATTCTCCTTGTTATGACAGCGGTGCGCGAGTGGCAGCAGGTGCAGGAAGTTCGCTGGGATGAGTTTGTAGGCCACATAAAAGCCGGAAATGTTTCTGAGGTGGTCATAAAAGAAACTGAAATCGACGGCAAATTTACCGATGATTATGCCGAGCAACATGATATTCTGGACTTTGTTGTTTACTACCGGTCGGAAATACACGGCGAACGGCTCGAATCATTGCTTGATGAATACGGCGTATCCACCCGCACCGAGCCTTCAAGAGCGTGGTTGTGGAATCTTCTGGGATTATTGTTTCCGTTGTTGATTCTCGGCTTTTTCTTTTATTTTATTTTCGTCCGAAGTATGCGAGGCGGCGGACCGGGCGGAATGCTTATGTCATTCGGCAGGAGTAAGCACAGGCTTCAGGGCAAAGACCGCAACAAAATAACTTTCAAGAATGTCGCCGGCATCGAAGAAGCCAAAGACGAAGTAGGCGAGCTTATAGAATTCCTGAAAGACCCGAAAAAATTCCAGCGTCTCGGCGGCAGAATCCCAAGAGGCGTGTTGCTGATAGGCCCGCCCGGATGCGGCAAGACCCTGCTGGCAAAAGCAATCGCCGGTGAAGCTGATGTTCCGTTTTTGAGTATTAGCGGAAGTGACTTCGTCGAGATGTTTGTTGGGGTAGGTGCTTCGAGGGTGCGCGACCTGTTCAATCAGGCAAAACAGAACTCACCGTGTATCATCTTCCTCGACGAAATCGACGCCATAGGTAGAAAAAGAGGCGCAAGCATCGCCGGAGGAGGCCATGACGAACGCGAGCAGACCCTAAACGCCATTCTGGTTGAGATGGACGGCTTTGATACAAACGACCAGGTGATTGTAATAGCCGCCACCAACCGGGGTGACATGCTGGATAACGCCCTGACCAGGCCCGGACGATTCGACAGGCAGATAGTCGTGCCGCTGCCGGATCTGAGAGGCAGACTGGAAATTCTGAAAGTCCATGCTAAGAAAATTAAATTATCCTCTGATGCAGACCTGGAAAGACTCGCTCGCGGCACGCCGATGTTCAGCGGTGCAGACCTTGCCGCGATTATTAACGAGGCGGCTCTGATGGCAACGATGGAAAATAAAGATTTCGTAGAAATGGTCGATCTTGAGGAAGCTCGTGACAAAGTCCGCTGGGGCCGAGCAAAACGAAGTCGGTTTACGGATAAAAAAGAGCGCGAAATTACCGCATATCACGAAGCAGGACATACACTTGTCCAATCCCTGCTCGAAGATGCGGATCCCCTGCATAAAGTCAGTATCATACCGCGAGGCCCTATGGGCGGAGGAACATTCGCGCTGCCGGAAAAGGACAGAAATCTATTCACAAGAAAATACTGCCAGGCGCTTTTGCAGGTGTGCCTGGGCGGACGAATTTCAGAAGAAACTTTCTGCGGCGATATAACCAGCGGAGCTCAGCAGGATATAAAGCAGGCTACCAACATCGCCAAGCAAATGGTGCTCAATTGGGGAATGAGCAAAAACCTCGGCCTGGTTAACTATGACGGAGACAAAGACAGCGAATATCCCATTCCGCAAAGAAGCTTTTCCGAAAAAACCGCCGAGGAAATCGACAATGAAATCAGAGAGCTTGTCAACGAAGCTTATAAAAAGGCACAGAAGCTGATGCTCGATAACCGGGACAAGGTCGAAAATATTGCTAGAGGATTGCTCAAGTTTGAGACTCTCGATGCCGCTGATGTCCAAATGATTCTGGACGGCAAAGAGCTTGATAAGCAAAGCGTGACCGATCTGATTACTGCTGAGAAAGAAAAATCCGACGGTAATGACAAAACCGAGCAAGAGGATAAAACCTCGAAAGAGCAGACCAAGGCAAAAACCGAATCCCCTGAAACTACCGAGCCAGAGCAATAATTCTCACGGGGTGAAAATGCTACACGATACTCGAAAATGGTTCGCTCTTGGGCTTGCCCTGCTTGTTGTCCTTAGCGGCGGCAGTGGGCTGCGGGCGCAGAACAGCGAGCCAGCCGAAGAAGTGGTAACGGAGCTTGTTACCTATCGAATTGAAAAGCAGCATGAAACTGTAAACCCCGGTGAAGAATCGGCACTGGCAGTTCGGTTTTCGCTCTCCGACGGCTGGCACTTCTACGCATCTGCCGACGATGCACCCGGCGGAATGAATCTAACCCTAACGCCTGAAGGGCCGGATAGTATCAAGTTTCACCAGCCCATATTTCCGCCGTCGGGACAATATTACGAGACAACACTCCAAAGATATATCAGTGTTTTCAGCAAGGATTTCAGTGTATATATTCCGTTTGAAGTGAGCCCCGACGCCCAGGAAGACACATTAACTGTAACCGTTGATGTGGACGGAGCCGTTTGCACCGATGAGGTTTGCCGCGTTCCCACACTCGACGCTGTATCGACGCAGCTTCGTATAGACGCCGATGCTCAGATGCAGGCGAATTTTGAAATAGACGAAGACCCTGAAGCCGCAGCCGCAGAGGTTTACGATGGAGGCCAATGGGCGGCATACGGTTGGTGGCTGGCCTTGCCGCTGGCGCTGGTGGCGGGATTAGCGTTGAATCTTATGCCCTGTGTCTGGCCGGTGCTTCCTATCATAGTAATGCGGCTGATAGACCAGTCCCAAAGCAGCAGAGGCAAATCCGTAACGCTCGGCCTGGCATTCAGCGGCGGGATACTGGGCTTTTTCGCAGTCCTTGCAGTTGCCAATATAATACTCCAGCTATTCTATCAGACGGCTCTTCAATGGGGCGATCAGTTCCGAAGTCCGGCTTTTCTTGTCGGGATGTCACTGCTGCTGATAGTTCTGGCATTATTTATGTTCGGGTTGATAAACTTTAATCTGCCCGGCTCAGTTTCGCAAAAAGCCGCCGCGGGCAAAGGTTATGCCGGCTCAATCGGAATGGGCTTTCTCGCTGCGATACTCAGCACACCGTGCAGTTTCGCGATACTTGCCGCTGCGTTCGCCTGGGCTCAGGCTCAGCCGCTGGCCCTTGGGACTGTGGCGATAATGGTCATAGGCCTTGGTATGGCCGTGCCGTATATCATTCTGACATCCCTGCCGGGACTGCTGCAAAAACTCCCGCGAGGCGGACAATGGCTGGAAATCTTCAAACAGGCCGTCGGGTTCATCCTGCTGGGAATTGCCGTAAAGCTGATAGTTGATCTGCCCGCTGACCGCATTTCCGGCACGCTCTATTATGCTGTGATACTTTCGTTTGCCGCCTGGATGTGGGGAAGCTGGATAAGCTTTAATACAAAGGCGCTGCGAAAATGGATTATCCGAGGTTCAGCGATAATCATTGCTGT
>PWDX01000220.1 GCA_003553245.1 Phycisphaerae bacterium | reverse complement strand
GGTCTGGAAAGACTGGGACAGCGCATATACAAAAATATAAAAAGGGATGGGTAAAATGGCAATTACTGATTTTGGCGAAGTAAACGGACAAACCGTAAATCTTTACACTCTTAAAAATGCAGGCGGAGCACAAATGCAGGTTACCAACTACGGCGGGATTATAACCTCGCTAACTATACCTGATAAAAACGGCAAGTTCGCCGATGTGGTGCTTGGGTTCGACAAGCTGGCCGATTATATCAGTGATTCTCCATACTTCGGCTGTATAATCGGAAGGTACGGCAATCGAATCGCCCACGGTAAAGTTACAATCGACGGCAAAGACTATCAACTCGCCCAAAATAATAACGGCAATCATCTGCACGGCGGAGATGTCGGCTTCGACAAGAAAGTCTGGAACGCAAGAACATTTCAAACCGATACAGGCTCTGCCATTGAATTTCAAAGAATAAGCCCGGACGGTGAAGAAAATTATCCCGGTAATCTGAATGTTACGGTAACTTATACGCTGACCGATGACAACGAGCTTGAGATAGAATATAAAGCAACCACTGATAAAACCACCCTTTGCAATCTTACCAATCACAGCTATTTTAATCTGGCAGGTCATGATGCCGGCTTAATCACAGATCATATACTTATGCTCAACGCCGATTCTTTCACGCCGGTCGATGAGACGCAGATACCTACCGGAGAAATTAAGCCGGTCGAGGGGACAGTAATGGATTTCAGGCAGTCTACGGCAATCGGGAAAAGGATCAACGCTGACGACCAACAGCTAAAAAATTGCCAAGGCTATGACCACAACTGGGTTCTTAATAAAAACAAAGGTGAATTGTCATTGGCGGCGACGGTTTATGAGCCGCAATCCGGCAGATATATGGAAACCTGGACAACCGAGCCGGGCGTGCAGTTCTATGCAGGAAATTTTGTTGAAATATCACGCCCAGGCAAAAACGGAGCCGCTTACGGCAAGCGGACGGGTATGTGCCTGGAAACCCAGCATTGGCCTGACTCGCCAAATAAGCCGCAATTCCCATCAACTGTCTTGAAACCCGGCGAAACTTACCGCAGCAAAAGTATATACAAATTCTCGAACAGATAGTCATCTGTCTGCGAAGGTATTGTTGGAATAATTGAAACCGTTCACAGTGCGTGGGCGAGTTACAAAAGTAGCTCAGAGAAAAAACTTTGGAAAGTTTTTATCTGACAGTCGAACACTTTCCCCGAGTCGCAGCCTGCTGGATTATGGGTCAATTTATGACGCCCCCCAACCGGCAGTGTTATTATCAGCTAATTGCCAAAGACATTACCTATCAGTAACACCACAATCAACAAGCCAGAAAATGTCATTGCAAGAAAATATTGGAACGACTGATAAAACAGGGTATAAATGTCAGCAAATTAAAGAGTTCTGTGCTGTACGAATAAAAATATGTTGCGCTGTAGTATTAGATAATAATCAGGTACTTAAAAATTATCAAAAAACCTTGAAGCGAGCTTGAGGCTATGCTATTTTACACATAATATAAAATAGCTATTGGTATTAGTTCCCGTCAACAGTGATTTTTTGTAAGGAGGACTAAAATGACAGCTAAAACACCACTTATTGCAATCGTTTTTTTTCTGGCGACACTGTTGCTCGTATCAGGCATTGAGCCAACAACAGAAGCATCCGAGTCAGAGAATAAACTAATCGGCAGGAATGTAGCGATCCTGATCGCTCAAGGCTTCCATGACGCGGAAACTGTCGATCCAAAAGAACACCTTAGTAATCTTGGCGCATCCGTTACAGTAATAGGCCCGGAAGTCGGAATCGTTGGCGCATACAACAGCAATGTCGAAGTTGAAATTGAAAAAGCCGTTGCTGATGTTTCGATAGATGACTTCGATGCGCTTATAATTCCGGGCGGTGACTCGCCCGGTGTCCTGCGGGAAATTGAAGCCGTCGTAGATTTTGTCAGGGGCTTTTTCAATGCCGGCAAAGTTGTTGCAGCTATATGTCACGGACCCCAGGTATTAGTAACTGCTGATGTTCTCGATGGTTACACCGCAACCTGTTTTCACGGTATGAGTGATGAACTTATCGCAGCCGGTGCCGAATATGTAAATGAGCCAGTGGTGGTAGACGGCCACCTGATCACTTCTCGCCTGCCCGATGACATACCGGTGTTTAACGAGGCAATCAGCGAAGCGTTAATGTGGTTGCGAAAAACAGTAAGTCACTGGAGGCTCAATGAAAAAGCCGGAACAACTATCTATGACGGTATCACTGACGGCATCGACGGAACATTGATAAATATGGACGATGATAACTGGATTGAAGGTGTCAAAGGAACCGCACTGAGCTTTGACGGTACAAATGAATATGTCGAACTTGACAGTGGATTAGATAAATTCAGAGGTGGATTTTCTGTTGCTTTATGGGCATATCCTACTGATGTTAAAACTCGGGCAAAATTCATCGATTTCGGCAACGGTCAGGAAGACAACAATATAACGTTTGGCAGATACGAGAGCACAGATGACCTGTATTTCCAGGTTTTTGACGGAAATAAGGCCGGTGATTATGTTATTGCCAGCGATGCTATCGACCTTAATGAATGGCAGTTTTTTGTAGCAACCGTCGATCGACTCGGTAATGCAAAACTATATAAAGATGGGCAGGTTATTGCCGAAGGCAATACATTTGTACCCTCGACTGTTCTTCGAACTCAGAATTTTATAGGGCGAAGTAACTGGGCCGCTGACGAGTACTACGAAGGTGCTATGCATGACATCCGCGTATTCAATTATGCGTTGACCGAAGATGAAATCGCAGGAATTTTCGATTCGGAAAGAAAACTTTTGCATCACTGGAGGCTCGATGATGAAGCAGCCTGGGACTGGGATGACGATTCTTCATGGGCATATATAGAGGACTCAGCCAATGCCGAAACAGAAAGTTACATTAAAACTGGTGCAGATCAGATATTCAGAGATATCGTGGAATTTGGCGAACCGGGAGCAACATCTCAGACGGACACTTCCATCAAATTCGGAGGCCGGCGCGAGCGTGCCAAACTGGGGCCTGTGGCACCTGAAATAAATGATTTTACAATTATGTTCTGGTTCAAACTGGAGAATCACCGACCCCAACTTGTTCAAAGCAGTATGCTCTCCGCTAATGCTAATCAACCGGGCGGATGGAGTGTCCGCTTATGGGGAGACAGTGATTTTCTTGATGGAAATAACGGAAAGCCTCGGCTCGATTTCTTTCATGAAGGTAATGATAACATTACGCTAATTGACGCGGTTGAAGAAAACCGGTGGTATAATGTTATGCTGACTCGTGACAGCACCTACAGTTTGAACATTTATGTTGATGAGGAATTAGTGCATTCGGGAATAAATGCGGTCAGATTTGAGAATGCAGATAACGATGCCGGCGTCTGGCTCGCTATGGAGCCTTCCGGTGAAGGGTCTTTCTGCGGCTGGCTCGACGATGTTCGTATTTATAACTATGCTGTCGATGATATTCCTGATTTCACTGGTAATGAGCGTGTTGGAACATACGATCTTGAGATTTTAGTGCAATTCTGGCTTGAGGATGACTGTGGTGTCTGTAAGGGAGCAGATATTAATCTCGACGGAAAGGTTGACTTTACCGATTTCGCAATTTTCGCCGAATATTGGCTAACGGAGAAAGACTAAAGTAAAATGTAATTCTCGGCCAGATAATAATCTGTATGCAAATATCGTTAGAATAATTCTTGAAACGATTATGCCGCAGTGTTAATGTGTATATACATGGCATAGAAAAAAGCTGACAGAAAGTTATTGTAAAGGCGGCGATCGCCGGAATTTTGATGTTTTTTTAGGGAGGTATTACAATGACAACGAAAACACCATTTATCGCAATCTTTGTTCTTATGGCGGCAATGCTGATCGTCCCTGGCTGTGAAGCGTTAGAAGAAGCTGTTGAGCCGGAGAATGATGTTGATGCTCAGAATGAGCTGACAGGCAAGCGAGTAGCGATATTGATTACCGAAGGGTTCCATGACGCCGAAACACTTGATCCCAAAGAGTATCTGGCCGATCGCGGGGCATCTGTTACGGTAATAGGGCCGGAAGTCGCCACTGTAGGCGCATACAACAGCGATGTTGAAGTTGATATTGAAAAAGCCGTGGCTGATGTCTCAATAGACGATTTTGATGCACTCGTGATTCCGGGTGGACAATCACCGGATAACCTGCGTCAATATGATGAAGTTGTGGATTTTGCACGGGACTTTTTCAATACGGGAAAACCTGTGGCAGCAATATGTCACGGTCCGCAGGTGCTTGTGACTGCTGGGGTGCTTGAGCAACGGACTGCTACCTGTTTTGGCGATATGAGTTATGAGCTCAAAGAGGCCGGCGCAGAGTATGTAGATGAGGAATTGGTAATCGACGGCAACCTTATTACTTCTCGCGTGCCAGACGATTTGCCGGTCTTTTCCGAAGCAATTGCCGACGTATTAAAGAATTAAAGCATCTTATTTGATCATCAGGCACGCATGGCGTGACCACACACATTCGCTATGCGTGCCTGAAGGCATTTACTTCTATGCAGGTTCTGAGACTTCTGCTAATATCTTTTCCTGTTCCTGCTTAGATGCTTTTTGACTTCGTAATAAATGACTAAAGAATGCTCCAGCGGCGGAAATAGCCGCTGCGGCTACAGCAGCCAGCATATACGATCCGGATATGTCATAGAACCATCCGCCGGTAGTTGGACCTAATATGCCTGATGCACCATAAGCGAGAAACACCAGCGGATAAATACTGCCTACAACCTCTGCACCGTAATCGGTAACTGTCTGAGCAACATAAACAACGAAGCAGGCTCCGAAACCAAAGCCCATTAAAGCCGCAATAATAATGAAAAACCACCCGGAACTGAAACCGGGAATCAGTAGAGCCACGGAAACGGCGAGGCACAACAGTGACGCCGGTATTGAAATTCTTCCGATTTTGTCAGTAATGTAACCCCAGGAAACTCTCCCAATGGCATTGCCGACAGCGAAGCTGCTTATCGCGGCGGTAGCGACTGCGGCGCTTACTCCTGCCGAGAGTCCTATCGGGGCGAGATTGCCGATGACCAGCAGGCCGGCGAATGTCCCCGCCAGCATACCGATTACCAGAGACCAAAACGCCCTGTCTCGTAACAATTGGCCAAGTTTAACAGCGGCTTTGCCTTTTATCGCCTTGAAATGAGGGGGATTGCTCAGTAAAAGCGCCGCGGCGACAACAGCGACACCGTACCAAATACCTATCCACCTGAACAGTTCCAGGACATCACGCTCGTTAGCAAAAAACACCCGCGCAACGGCTGAAAGTACTATAGCTCCAGCGCCAAAACCGGCAACTGCAAGGCCGGTAACGAGTCCTTTATGTTCAGGAAACCACTTTACGCAGGTTGCCAATGGGCAGACATATCCGAATCCAATGCCGGCTCCGGCAATTATACCAATGCCAATCAGTAAAAAAACGAATGCTCCTGCTGAAAACGAGGCTAAAAGATAGCCGAGCCCGAAGAGGATGCCGCCGGTTATTGCGATTGGTCTTGGCCCGTGCCTGTCCTGAAGCCTGCCCGCCCATACCATAGCAATTGTAAATGAAGCTATTGTCAGGCCGAAGATCAGTTGAGTTTGAGTCTGTGACATACCGTAGCCGTCGGCAAGACCCGGCACAAATGCGCTCCACGCATATAAGCCGCCAAGACAAAGCTGCATTACCAGTGATGCTATCAGAATAATATATCGTTTCATCGCATCTCCTTTCGCTAATTATAAAATAGTTCCATCTTTTGGTTATAAGTTTCCGGCAGCTCTTTTGAGCCTGTCATTTATCGCTTTACCGATACCGATATCAGGCACCTGGCTGGCAAATATAACATCCAGATTCTGAGCATCGAGCCTGCGCATAGCCGCGTATAGCTGCGCAGCGGCCTGTTCGAGATCGCCCGATGGTGAAAGTGTTTCGACGGCAGTGAAACGCTCATCATTGGCATTGCCATTGAAACTAAGTAAGCCTATTCTTTTGCTCCAGTCGATATCTTCATCTTTCCGCCATATAATCAGCGGAGTGCTTGGTGAATAATGCTTAGGCAGCCGTCCGGGCGATAAAGGTTTGTCATCCGAGCCGGAATCCGTTTCAACGGGGCCGATTGTCTGTTCGATCTGTTCGAGTGTTATTGAGCCGAACCGCAATATGCGAGGCATGGGCTGGGCAAATGAGATAATCGTTGATTCCAGACCTACCCGGCACAGGCCGCCCTGAAGAACCATATCCACTGATTGACTTAGCCGGTCAATATGTTCGGCAGAAGTTGGGCTTATCTGTCCGAAATAGTTTGCGCTGGGCGCAGCAACAGGGAGATTAGCCTGCCTAATCAGAGCCAATGCTATTGGATGTTCGGGCATACGAATTGCGACCGTAGGCAGTCCGGCTGTTACGCTATCAGGGACAGCCGGTTTTTTTGGCAATACAATCGTCAGAGGTCCTGGCCAGAATAGCTCAGCCAGCTTTTTTGCGTCTGCAGGAAATTCCTGTGCCAATTCATCTATCTGCTCCAGGCCGGCAATGTGGACTATAAGCGGATTGAATTGAGGCCTTTTTTTGACATGGAAGACGCGCTCGACTCCAGCGGCTGAAAAAACATTCGCGCCAAGGCCGTACACGGTCTCAGTTGGAAAGACGACAACTCCGTTATTGGCGATTATCTGCGCAGACTTTTGCACCTCTTCACATATATTGATGCCGAGAGGCTCATAGTTTTTTTTGCCGTCGATAATCATTTCCACGGCTTGGGCAATGCCCGGTGCAATAACCATATCATCAGATAACTCATCCAAATGCTTTGATCCGTGGCCGGTAAGCAGATAAATCCCGCGTGCTCCGACATTTTCGGCAAAATGAATATCATGCGGATGGTCGCCTAATACAAATGACTGCGATAGGTCTATATCATAATCCCGCTGGGCCTTTTGAAGGAAATGTGGCTTTGGTTTAATGCAATCACAATTCCCGTCCCTGGTATGCGGACATACATAGACATCGGTTATTTCGATACCAGCCTGGTTAAGCATTGAAACGACATAATCATTTACACAATCTACATCGTCACGGCTAACAATGCCGCGTGAAACGCCCGGCTGATTTGTAACGATAAACAGCAGAAAGTCCCTGCTGAGTTTTTCCAGAGCGCGGAAAGTTTCCGGATAGAACACCACCTCGGATTTATCGCCAAGGTGGCCTCTATCGTCAATAATCGTACCGTCTCTATCCAGAAAAACAGCTTTGTTTTTGGGTTTGTATCTTTGCATCTGAAAATTTTATTCAGTATTCAAGGTAAGCAAATTCTCATAATCCTCGATATTGCCGCCATCCAAACAACAGCTTATTATTTCCTTGCCCAACGGATCCAGATCATCATGTAGAAACTTCTGTAATTCTCTTTTGAAGAAGCCTTTTAAGATTTCCGCTCCGGCGTCGTAACCTTCGGTGCCGACTTCCGGCTGGCTTTCCACTTTCAAGAACCACTGCGGGATCTGCGTTCCTTCGACCTGCATAGAGTTAAGCGCGTATCCTAAAAGTGAACAGCGGGCCGGGGATATCTGATGTTCACGGAAAGGAGCACTGCCGCGTCTGGCGAGATATTCTCTGCTTATCCATTGCGGCATAAAGCTAGTCTGCCATGCGCCTACATGCTGGTTGGGCATAAGAACATAGCGAACCCTACGGGTAGCCTGTATCTGCTTAAGAAGAAGGTTTGCATGATCTACAATCCTGCCGGTCGCGAAAGGCCAGTATGACCCGACACCTTCACTAAGAAGTCCCTCGGAATCGGTTATGCTGGGGTTGCCATGGCCGCGAGGAGCGACCAGACGCCATAGCCATGCCAGACTCGGCGGGAGCAGGTGCAGATAACCGAAAATTCCATAAGTTGGATTCTCTTTGGTGCAAGGCGGAGTACGAACGCCAAAACTTCGGATCATTACATCAACTGTGCCTTCCACCGAGTTCGGTGCAAGCCGCCGGGGCAGAATCACTCGCGGATTGGGGCAGCGTTTTCCCGGCTCATCCTCGATATGTTCCCATATCAACGCCGTTGCGCCGGCTACCGAATCTATATTGACAAAAAGCAACGGTTCTTTTGGGTGTATCGTAATGCCCTCAATATGAGGCTCTGTTCCGTATTTCTGAATGTGATTGAGGCGCAAAAACCAGGCTTCCTCGGCGTCCTGGACTTTCAGATAGCCGTTATTTGCTTCTGCAACGGGCTTACACATCGCCATATCATCGGTAACAGGATAAAGGTGACAGGTCTGGTTCATTGTCAGGCGCCTTTCAAGACCATTGACAACATTTTTACCGAGCAGCAAGCGCCCATCTTCTTGGCGATGAATATGCTCGAGCATTTCGCTTTTGCCGCCGCCGCTTGCGCCTTCGTGCATAATCGTTGTTATATTGTCATATGGTGTCTCTACCTGCACCGTCGAGGCGTGCAGCGTAGGCCAGGACTCTGTTTCGCCCATTGTAAGCAAGACGCCGTAAATGCCTTTTTTCGCGCTTGGGCCTGGGTAAAGATTATATGAAAATACTTCGTGCATATCATCGAGACGGTTGTGCACAACGACCTGTTTGCCATTGAAATGGCTATGGCGAAACGGGGGCACAAGATAAATAACGCTGCAAACCCGGAAACCATCCTGCACCTCATCAGGCGATATCATACCCTGCAAATCTGCCAAGCCGCCGACGAAAAATCCGGCATTAGCAGGCGCTATCAGCATAGCTCCTTTGCCTGCGCTGACATCAAGACCGCCGAGTGTGAATAAGGTAGCGGCTAAGGGCTGAGTTTTTAGCCATTGAAAGCTTTGTTGGCGAACATCCTCAAAACTACCATCGAAACGCTCGCTGAAGCGAATTTTGTCCGTCTGACCTTCATCGGCTACGACCATACATTCGGGGTCCCTGCGGCGCATATACGGCTGGGTATAGTTTATGGCCAGGCCGTTTTTGTTTTTTGTAATGGTAGCTTCGGTAAATCTGCTACCGTCAGGCAAATCATAAGCAACCTCGAAAACGCCAGAGTCCTGATTTCCCATCGCGAGGGAAAATATCTCTTCTCTGCTCTTTGGGAAAACACAGGACGGGCAATTTTCCAGTATTTCGACCACCGGATCCGGCAGCTCAATATGTTTCCATGTATCCAGAAATTTTATAACGCTCATTTTAAATCCATTCGTAAAAAATTAACTCAATCAAAATCATACTGAATATACATACTTTCACAGGCTTTGTGATTTAGCTTGCGCATAAAAATACCAGCAAGCTCACAATATAAAACTTACCGGCCGGAACTACACGCTCCCATAGTTGCACCACATTCATATTTCAGTGCAGAACACCACCGCTGAAATTTCCAACCGCAATATATTACTCGAAAAGCTTAGTCGGGTGCAACACTTTTTTTGTTCTCCCTTGTCAGCCCAGCTTAGCAGCGAATATGGCCGAGACTACCTTCGGATTTGCCTGGCCGCGGGTTTTCTGCATCACCTGCCCCATCAAAAATCCGCGGGCTTTTTTGCTTTTCTTGCCGCCTGTCTTGATCTGTTCAACCGCTTCGGGGTTCTCGGCGATAGCTTGGTCAACTATCGCTTCGAGTTCGGACTCGTCGCTTTTCTGGATAAGATTTTCGTCTTCAGCGATTTTTTCGGGTTTTTCACCGGTTTGAATCATTTTTGCAAGTATTTTATCGGCAGCGGAGGCGTTTATCGCACCCTCATCAATCATAGCGGCAAGCCTGGCAAGATCGCCGGCGTCAATATTAAAATCGGCAAAGCTTATCTGGGCTTCGTTGGCCAGTTTCATACCTGCTTGCGTTATGAGATTGCAGAGGCGTTTTGGATCTGCGCCTTGCTGCACCGCGGCTTCGAAAAGCTCGGCAACACCGCGTTCGACAGTAAGAACGCCGGCGTCATAATCGCTTAGGCCGTACTGGTTAACATATCGCCGTTGAAGGGCCAGAGGCAACTCGCATAATCTGCCGCGAATCTCGGCGAGCCATTCCGGAGTAACCTTGACCGGCAGCAAGTCGGGATCGGGAAAGTAGCGGTAATCGTGAGCTTCTTCTTTTTCACGCTGTAAGACCGTGACCTGGTTTGCATCATCCCAGCCGCGAGTAGATTTGTTGCCCATTTCCATTACAAGACGGCTTTTTTTAAACTGTTCAAACTGGCGCCTGATTTCATAATCAACGCTTCTTTCAAGAGCGCGAAAACTGTTGAGATTTTTTATTTCAGCAATTGGCGTTCTATATTCTTTGCCATCCTGGTCTATTATAACATTTATATTCGGCTCAAACCGCATGTGTCCTTTTTGCATATCCGCTTCGGAAACGCCCAGATAACGGACAATCCGCTGAAGTTCAACGGCCAGAGCCCGCACTTCGGCTCCATTGCTCATCTCCGGCTCAGTAACAATTTCCAGCAGCGGCGTGCCGGCGCGGTTCAGATCGACTTGTGAGTTATCTGCGGTGTGCGTATTTTTGCCGGCGTCTTCTTCGAGATGCGCCCTGAGAATACCAATGCGCTTAAACCGGCCTGGTTGGGCTTCTATCTCAATATAACCGTTGGATGCCAGCGGCAAATCGTATTGGCTTATCTGATAATTCTTAGGCAAATCAGGATAATAGTAACTTTTTCTATCCCATTTGGTAAACTCGGCAATTTGGCAGTTAAGAGCAAGTCCGGTCAGTATAGAATACTCAACAGCTTTTTTGTTCATAACAGGCAGCACGCCCGGCATAGCCAGACAAACCGGACAGACCCTGCTGTTTGGCTGAGCCGCGAACTCCAGCGCGCAGCGGCAGAACATCTTGGTCGTCGCTGCAAGCTGCACATGTATTTCCAGACCTATTAAGCCTCTATATTTCAACTTCGACATAATTTTTACTCACTTTTTGCGGTGTTATATTTTAGCGTGATTTCTCCACCTACCCCGTTATTCGGCAAACGCTTACCGCAGCAATTACTCCAGTTTGCGTCCCAGTATCGCCGAGACAACTTTTGGGTTGGCCTGGCCTTTGGTTTTTTGCATTACCTGTCCCAGCAAAAAACCGCGAGCTTTTTTGCTCTTCTTACCGCCTGCTTTTACTTCCTCAACAGCCTGGGGATTTTCGGCAAGCGACTGGTCAACAACCGCCTCAAGCTCGGACTCATCGCTTTTCTGGATAAGATTTTCATCTTCGGCGATTTTGTCGGGGCTTGCTTCGCTTTGAGTCATTTTAGTCAATATCTTGTCGCCGGCTGATGCGTTAACAGTCCCTTCATCAATCATTGTAGCCAGAACTGCAAGCTTATCCGGCTTGATGCCAAACTCGTCAAAATTTATCTGGGCCTCTTTGGCTAGCTTCATACCGGCCTGGGTTATGAGATTGCAAACTCGCTTTGCATCGCCGCCAGCCTTTAGCGCCGCTTCGAAAAGCTCGGCAACTCCGCGCTCAGCAGTAAGAACGCGGGCATCATAATCACTCAGGCCGTACTGCTGAGTATATCGTCTCTGCCTTGAAAGGGGAAGCTCGCACAACCTGCCGCGAATCTCGTCAAACCACTGCGGCGTGACCTTGACCGGTGGGATGTTCTGAACCGGGAAACAGCGATAATCGTGAGCCTCTTCCTTTTCACGCTGCAAAACAGTCACCTGGCGTGAATCATCCCAGCCGCGAGTGGACTTGTTGCCCATTTCCATTACAGTTCCGCTTTCGAGGAACTGTTCTATCTGTCGTTCAATCTCGTAATCGACGCTGCCCTGGATTGCCCGGAAGCTGTTTAGATTCTTAATTTCGGCAATAGGCGTCCTGAACTCGTCGCCGTTCTGCTCTATTATCACATTGATATTAGGCTCAAACCGCATCTGCCCTTTCTGCATGTCAGCTTCGGAAACACCCAGGTAGCGAACAATCCGCTGAAGTTCAATGGCCACTGCCCTGACTTCGGCTCCGGTGGACATATCAGGTTCGGTTACAATCTCGATAAGCGGTGTGCCGGCGCGGTTGATATCTACCTGGGAATAATTTCCGGCGTGCATATTCTTGCCGGCGTCTTCTTCAAGGTGAGCCCGGCGGATTCGGACTCGCTTGATCTGGCCCGGCTGGGTTTCTATTTCTATGTAGCCGTCGGCGGCAACCGGTATATCGTATTGGCTTATCTGATAGTTGTTTGGCAAATCAGGATAAAAGTAACTTTTGTGGTCCCATTTAGTAAACTCGGCTATGTTACAGTTAAGAGCAAGTCCGGCCAGTATGGCGCGCTCGAGTGCCTGTTTGTTCATAACCGGCATCGAGCCTGGCATACCGAGGCAGCCCGGGCAAACTCTGCTGTTTGGCTCGGCGGCAAACTCCACCGCACAGCGGCAGAATAACTTGCTGGCTGTGGCAAGCTGGACATGAATTTCCAGACCTATCAAACCTTTATATTTGAGCTTGGCCATAATTATTCACTCGGGATTTTTGGTTTGCTTTTATGCCACTGCGTGTTTTTCTCGAACATTCTGGCAATCCGCAAAAGTTTGCTCTCTGAAAATGCGGGAGCAAGTATCTGCAAACCTATCGGCAGGTCGTTGCTGTCAAGGCCTGCCTGTATGCTGATTCCGGGAATGCCGGCCAGATTGGCCGGTATAGTGTAGATATCGGAAAGATACATCTTCAGCGGATCTTCGATATTCTGGCCTATCGGAAAAGCCGTGGTGGGTGCGACCGGCGTAACGATGCAGTCACATTGGCCGAAAGTTTTGTCAAAATCCTGCCTTATCAGGTTGCGAACTTTAAGTGCTTTTAGATAATACGCATCGTAATAGCCGCTGGAAAGAGCATAAGTACCGAGCATAATCCGGCGTTTTACCTCGTCGCCAAATCCCTCGGCTCTGCTGCGAGTATAAACTTCAACATAATCGGTCGCGTTTGGACTGCGGTAGCCGTAATGCACGCCGTCATAGCGTGCCAGATTGCTTGATGCCTCTGCTGTGGCTACTACATAATAGGCGGCAACGGCATAGTCAAGATGCGGCATATCTACTTCAACAACTTCGGCTCCCAGGCCTTTATAAACTTCAACCGCTTCGTTCAACGACCGTTTGACATCCTCATCGGCGCCTTCTGTGGAATCTCGCACAATGCCTATTTTCAGCCCATCGAGAGGCTCGTTAATTTTATTAAGATAATCATCAATCGGCGCATCCGACTGTTCTACAGAGGTGCTGTCGGCCTCGTCGTGACCTGCTATAACATTCAGCAAAAGCGCCGCATCGGAAACAGTCTGAGTGACAGGGCCAATCTGATCAAGGCTCGAACCGAAAGCGACGAGTCCGTATCGCGAAACCCTCCCGTAAGTCGGCTTCAATCCTACAACACCACAAAACGAGGCTGGCTGGCGTATTGAACCGCCGGTATCGGAACCGAGCGACCCACTGCACAGTCCCGCGGCCACTGCCGCTGCCGAACCACCGCTGCTGCCGCCGGGCACCCGTGAAGTATTCCATGGGTTAACTGTTTTTTTTAAGCTCGAGTTTTCGGTGCTGGAGCCCATCGCGAATTCGTCCATATTTGTCTTGCCTATTATTACCGCATCGGCGGCAAGCAGTTTTTCAACCACCGTGGCGTTATAAGGAGATTGGTAATTCTCGAGCATTTTTGAAGCGCAGGTAGTCTGGCCGAAAGTCGTACACATATTATCTTTGATCGCTATCGGCACGCCTGCCAGTGCACCTGGTTTTTGGCCGGCGGATATTTTTTCATCAATCTGCGCGGCGCGGTCGATAGCCTCGTCGCCGAATATGTTTATATAGGAGCCAACCGTTGACTCGACTTTTTCAATGCGCGACAAAACCTGCCGAACATAATCCGCGGTCTTAATATCCCCTGCCGCTATTTTATTACGAACATCTAAAAGACTTAACTGCTCCATACCTTAGGCCATCCTCGTTTTTGCTGATTTGTCTCATGCGGAGTTTTCTTCCAGTATTCTTGGCACAATAAAAAACTGTCCGTCGTGATCCGGAGCATTTGCCAGTGCTTTTTCCGTGCCAAGTGATTCTGCGGGCCGGTCTTCGCCGAACCTGTTGGTTATTCCCAGGCAATGCGCCATCGGCTCAACTTTTTCAGTGTCAAGTTCGTTCATCTTTTCGACATAGGTCACTATTTCGCTGAGCTGGCTGGCGAACCGCTCTATCTCGGCATCGCTCAAATCAAGTCTCGAGAGCATCGCGACTTTTTTTACCTGTTGGGCGTCTATCTTTTTGCTCATATTCGCTCCCTATAAACAAAAACGGCGAGGCATACCCGCCTCGCCGCTATTTGATTAATTGAAAAAGATTTATCAGGCTTCCGTCTTGGCGGGTTTGTATTTACGCTTGGGCGGCTTCTGAACAAGGCCTTTTCGAATCGCCTTGGCAGAGACCTTAATCCTGCAAACCTTGCCGTCAACAACAGCTCTGACTTTTTGCACATTGGGCTTAAACTTTCGCTTGTTTATGCCGGTTACCTTTTTACCAACGCCGCCGAGACGCTTAGCTTTACCGCGGCGTGAAATACTGCGGCCTGACACCGGTCTTTTACCTGTTATTTGACATACACGAGACATCATAAACTCCGTTTCTATATAGCTTCAATGGTCTTTTTTATTCTAAGCCCTGTAATATACCGTATTTCTGACCGATTGCAAGTCAAAAACGTGATTTTTTGCCGGGTAATTTTTATGATTTTGCGAGTTTTTTCAGATAATTGACTTCTTTACCGGTCAAAAGACGGAATTTGCCGATTCCGAGGCCTTTATCCGTAATTTCACCTATCTTAGTACGCTTGAGAGCCTTTACGGTGTAACCTGCCTTAGCCAGCGTGCGGCGTATCTGGCGTTTCATGCCACGCTTAATAGTAATTTCAATTAATGATTCATCCCTGCTTTTGCGTAAAATCCTCACCGCGGCCGGGCCTGTTCTGCCTTCTGCCAGGCGAACGCCCTTTTTCAGCTTTTCCACAGCTTCGCTGTCTATCCTGCCTTTAACTGTGGCGATATAAGTTTTTGGCACTTCATATCGCGGATGTGTGAGTTTGTTTGCCAGGTCATTATCATTAGTCAGTATAATGAGCCCCGTTGTCTCAGTATCGAGCCTGCCGACACAGAAGACCCGCTCTTTGACCGGTACAAGGTCCCGCACCGTAGGTCTGCCCATCTGGTCTTTGCTGGTCGAGACCACCTTTCTGGGCTTGTTAAGCAGATAATAAACCTTCGGCTCAAAACGCAGCTTGCGCCCGTTGACCCGGATGTCGTCGTTGTTCGGATCCGCGAAAACGGGCAGAGAATCGACAATTTCGCCATTAAGCTCGATCTGACCGTTGAGGATCATCTCCTCTGCCTTTCGCCGAGAGGTTACACCCGCTTCGGAGAGTATCTTTTGTAATCTCTGTTTTGCCATATATAAAGTCTGATTTTCAAATTTTGAAGTCTCTGTCAGAACGCCCACAGGCCGGTAACACTGATGCCCATCCGTTCGCCGTAAATAATTGCTATCACGGCCGCACCCCACAATAAAACACCTATCTGAAAAGGCCAATCACGCAGCAAAAGCTGAACCGGTTCGCTGTATTTGCCCTGCTGGATTAACGCGCTGAAGCGAAAAACGCAATATAACACAAACGGTGTAGTATAGACCAGATTATTCGTACCGAACAGCCGGAGCGTCCGCTGATCCATAGTATAAAGTAAAAAACATACGACAGCCAGCCCGCTGGTAACATCCAGCATGTGCGCTAGCAGTTGGGGCGTATAGCTTGCCAGGGTGTTGCGAAACTGCTCTGCATCTTGGCCAAGTTTGAGCGCCTCTCCCTGTCGCTTGCTGAATCCCAGAAACAGACACAGAGCGAATGTGCATATAATCAGCCACGGTGATATGAAAGTTCCGACCGCCACGGCGCCGGCCACGGCCCGAAGTGCAAACCCTACCGCAATAATAATAACATCGAGTATCAGAGTCTGTTTAAGAAACAACGAATAGGCCGCCATCATTAAAAGGTAACCTGTTACAATCGTGCCTAAATTCCACGCGAGCATATAGCTGCTTATAACCGCCGCCGAAGCACATATCGCCACCAGTAGAGTCGCCCAGCCAACGCTTACCCTGCCCGAAGCTATGGGTCTGTCGCATTTTTCCGGGTGAAGTCTGTCGCTGTGGCGGTCGATTATGTCATTAAAGGCGTAAACCGCCGAAGAGGCCAGGCAGAAGCACGCAAACGCCGCGAAGCTGCTTGCCACTGCCAGAAAAACCTCACCAGGCTCCCCTGCAAGCTTCCTGCTGAATATCAAGGCCGCGAAGACAAAGACATTCTTGCTCCAATGGGCGGGTCTCATCAACCGCAAAAATTCCATAACAATACCTTTCAATGTGTTTTTGACGCTATGCCGACCGCCGTATTCTATGAATATCGGCAAAAATAAGCAAACTGTTATGAGATTAAATGCCGCTTGGTGGATTCTGTTGCAAAAAAGCAGATTTTGAATTATCTTTTAACAGAGTAGCTCAATCCTCTAATCAGGAATATCAAAGCGGTCATAAGCCCTTCTCAAACAGGGGCTTATGGCCGTTTTCTTGTCAATATAAAAGATTTCCGAAACATCTTAAAAACGACTTCGAAGTATTTTCACAGGAGTTTATACACAAAAAGTTACACAATTTTTGCATCGAACTTTTCGACGAAATTGTTATACTATCTCGTGAGTGAGGCTCCTGC
>PWDX01000093.1 GCA_003553245.1 Phycisphaerae bacterium | reverse complement strand
CCAGGGAAAGCTGCTCTTCCGGGGTCTGGGGAGTCATGCTCTGGATAATCGCACAGGAACTCAACGATAACATCGCCAGCAAAACTGCAATCATTGTCAATTTCTTTCGCATTGTCATCCTCCCGAATGAACGATTTGCTTTATCACCTCTCGAATACCAAGTCCGAATGCTGTTAAGATGCCCAGCACCGCCGAAGAGATAAGAATCCAGGCTATACCCACACCAAACCTACCGGCAAGCCTCGCAGTTGTCTGGAACTGGTGGACATCCTTTTCAACCAGTCCCAAAGGGCAAAGGGTGTCTTTTTCACACTGGTATTCATACAACTTATAGGCAATGGCCTTTATATCTTCGTCGTTTAACTGTTGCATATAAAAAAGTGCCGAGCCGGGTATCCCCAGCCCGGCACCTCCGGTTACTCGTTAGGGTTTAGTTGATTTCAGTGCCGAACGGGTCAATGAGACACCACGCTTTTCCAGACACGGTGGCACCCTCATCTTCCATCATTCGGATAAAGGCGATATCGTCCGTAGTATCTGCCGCCTCAGCTTCATAGCTTCCGTCGGCAGGCTTCAGGAGATCGCCTTCATCGGCATCGTCAGGCACATTTACGAGTGCCCAGCCACGCGTCACAACTCGGATATTACACTTTCCTGTAATACCGTTACTCTTGGGAGCAAGTACTCCAGCGAATCTGTGAACAGTCCCGGTAGTAGGCTTCCGAGCCTGCCCCATAGCCGCTATTTCATCGCTCATTCCGTTAATGGTTTCATCCACATCCTCCACATTAGCCGGAAGTGGATGGGTAAGCACATGCCCGGTCTCGAGTTCGTCGGTGCCAATAAAATACAACCTCTGGCCCCAACCATCGAGCGGAACATTTTGTCCAAATTGAATATTCGTCATTTTAGACCTCCGTTACATTAGGGTTATTGGTCAAGCCAGTTTAGCTGGCAGCTTCAGTTGCGAACAGAACACCTTGACGCCGACGATCCTTGCACATGAAGTTATACTTCACCATGCTCAGCACGATCATAAGATCGGGGTACTCACTCGGCGTGATAGTGTTAAATTCATGGAATTCCCGATCAGCGTCAATAACCACGTAGAAGTGCCCGTGGTCTATGAAGTAAATCGGGTGCTTGGCCGTCTCGCCGCTCCCGCCGTCGGTGGTAAACGTCCTGTCGTCCAGCGCAGGAACGACCTGAAGTGGCCTGCGTTTGAACACAGGAACCCCACCGTCACTCCATGCAAGCTCGCCACTTCCCCGTTCTGCGTCACGATTCCGGCGCAGATAACTGGAGATAGCCAGCATAGTATCGGTGTCCAGATATACGGCCTGCTCCTGAAGCGTAGGCCCCTGCACATAAGCATCCACAGTAAGCGGAGCGATAAACTCCGTCTTAGCGTGCAGAAGTGCCATCGCATCGATCATGTCGTCATCGATGGTAGGACGAGAGGCACCACTTTCATACTCGTAGTAACCATCACCACCGGCACTGAAGTTTTTCCAGCGGGCATAGTTATCCGAATTGATACCGGCACACTCATTACCAGAACCCACATCCGGATTACCACCAAGGAACCCTGCCTGATCTGCCGGCCCCATCACAATCCAGTAGGGGATACCAGCGGGATACCTTGCGTTGCGGTGCGCGTCCGGTTTTTCCCAGACACGGTTCTCGAGGTCATCGGCCATGTCCATTTTGGCATCGATGCTCTTAGCGTCAAACAGATCGACAACGCCTTCACCGCCCTGCTGCTGGAACTGAGCGATATGCGCATCCATCTCACTGAGCGCAACCATATACTCGCCTTCAGCCCGAACATAGTCAAGCTGCAAGGAGTTGAGCTCACCTTCGTGAGAGTATTCACGCCGTTCAAGCTCCTTGACGTGTCGAGACCTGTCTGTATCCTTTAATCGGATAGTTTCCTCAAGGTGGGTTCCACCTCGAAGCCTTTTCCGTTTTGCATCGGCCCCACCGAACCACTGGTTCATAATGGGATACCGCTGCAAATCTTGGGTGAACACCAGTTCACCACTCGGACGATTCTCCCGAGTCGTTTTCTGGAGCATCACCATTTGATCCATTGTTATTCCGGCCATAGTTTAGCCTCCGTTTATATTAAATTCATCTCTTTCATTTGTTTATTCACAGCATTAGCGGCTTTCTCTTTCGACCCTTGCGGGGCGGCAGATGTCGAGCGAGAACCTGAACCGATTGCTTTATTACCCTGCTTTTTCATCTTCTTGGCCACTTCACTGGCCTTACGGGTAATAGCACTTTCCGGTTCGTAGTGCACATAGGCCAAATCCAATGCATTCTGGATATCCTGCCCTGTGACCTCTTCGCCCTTTTGCTGCTTCTTTCCAATGACAGTTTCAGCATGAGTGATAATATTCGCCAAGCGTTTATAATCCTCGCTATTGCGATCCATATCAAACACGCTTTCACCTCCCAGCACATCTGCATACTGCTGTTTCCACTCATCGACTATTTGAAGCCCGCGCTTCTGGGCATCTTTCATCTGAGCTTGCCTCTGCTGCTGTGAAACTTGGTTATACCCACGGAGTTCTTCCTGTTGTGCCTCAAGCACATCGACGACCTCCTGTGGTACGTCTTCCCGATTCCGAAGGCTGTCAATCTTTTGCTGTAGATCGCCGACCTTCTGCGAATCGGTCTGCTGCTCTTGCTGCTCCTGCTCCTGCGGTTGCTGTCGCATCGCAGGCTCCTGCTGTTGCGGTTCGTTTTCTTGCGGTTTCTGCTGCTGCTTCAAACTACCGTACTCCGCAGAAATGTTATCAAGCGCTGCTTTGAGCTTATCCAACTGTTTCTGAGGCTCCTTCAAATCTGCTATATCCTCAGGCTCAATCTCGTAACGCTTGGCCGCAATGATATGACCATGCGTCAGGCCATATTTCTCACGAACCGAGTCATACGTCACTTCCGATTCGTCTCCACTGGTATCGGGCTGTTCGGTTGCGGCGTCGGCAATTTTCTGCTCCTGCTGGTCGCCTTCTTCCGTTTCACCCTCATTGGGGGTAGCCTGTTCAGCATCCTTTTCCTCAGTTTCGGTAGAATCGCTATCAGCTTGACTGGTGCTGACAGTTTCCTGTTCTTCCGGCTCTTCTTCTATTTCTTCCGGCGTTTCACCGGTGTCATTTGCCATGCGTGCCTTTTCTCTTGCTATTCGGGCTTTTTCCTCACGTTGCTCTTCCAGCGACATGTGCGCTTGTTTTTTTTGCTTATCTTCCGCGCTCTTTGACTTCGCCGCTTCTGCCGTATCCTGTACCAATTTGTTCATATCAATATCTGCCATTTTTTCACCTCTTCCATTTAGGGTAGAGTTTTAAGGTGCTTCCAATCCTACTTCCTGCGTTTGCTTACGATACTCACGCACACTATTAAATACCATGTTTCCCTTCTTATCAAACTTATGATGTGGGAACCTTGCCCTTGCCCGGGGGTCTTTGTAATGCCCGTCCTTACCCACTTGATTTTCTGATATTCCCGCCGACACTGATGTCTTCGGCCACAAACTGTTTGATTTCGCCGATGTCCGCAGAATACCTTGACTCCCGGTTTTCAATTCAGTTGCAAAATCGCGTTCAAATTGCTCACCTTCTATTGTGATTATATCGGATGCTTCGCTCGATTTCAACCGAACATCCCTTACTTCTCCTGTTTTCTGGCTTTTGTAACAATATGTTGGCATGTTATTACTCCTTGTGTGTCATTCTCTGTCTAACCTCATCTGGTAACTGTCCACCTGCCTGCTGTTGCATCTGCTCGACCCTGCGTTGCATACCCGCCGGCCCTTCCGGTTGCGTTACGCCGCCCGCTCTTTCCCCCGGAGCCTGCTGTGCTGACTGAGAAGCCTGCCCCTTACGATAGAACCAATCATGCTGGTGAACCCCCATCTCTTCTGCCATGAACTTAGCAAACGCCACAAAGTCAGGTTGT
>PWDX01000157.1 GCA_003553245.1 Phycisphaerae bacterium | reverse complement strand
GCAGTGGCAATTGCCTCACTGGCAGAGGGAGAAAGCGTTATACGCAAACCGCTTGTATCAAATGATACTTTGTCGGCAGTAGAATGCTACCGGGCTCTTGGCGCCAAAATTGACACTAAAGATTCAGCCGCATGGAAGGTATCGGGGACTGGAGGAAAAATAACCGCCCCCAAAGAGCCTATCGATGTCGGTAATTCGGGAACAACGCTTCGTATAGCAATCGGCTCGGCGGCATTGACTCAAGCAGACAAAACTATAGTGTTGACCGGGGATAAGCAGATCAAATCACGATCGGTTGGTCCATTGCTAAAGGCACTGAACGATCTGGGTGCAAAATGCCTCAGCAGCAAGGGCAACGGAAAAGCTCCGGTTAAGGTTTCAGGCAAACTCAAAGGCGGCAAGGTGTCTATTGAAGCTCCTACCTCGCAATTTCTGACATCACTGCTGCTATGTTCGCCGCTTGCCGAGGATACTACTGAAATCGATGTAACGGTTCTCAACGAA
Organism: Phycisphaerae bacterium; assembly: GCA_003553245.1. GTDB lineage: Bacteria > Planctomycetota > Phycisphaerae > Sedimentisphaerales > Anaerobacaceae > T1Sed10-97. The sequence continues at coordinate 3,471 of PWDX01000157.1, read as the reverse complement.
CCCGGATATGTTAAAATGACTCTCGATTGGCTGGATAAACAGAAAGTTCATTATGCCAGTGCAGCTAACAATTATTTTCGCATTCCGGGCAGGCAGTCTTTTAAAGCTTTCGATGAAAAAATCTGCGCAGATTTTTCCAGTGCGACATTTTTGCTTTGCGCCGGCGCCCTTGTCGGTAAAAAACTCATCATAAAAGGTCTGGACTTCAATGATTCGCAGCCGGACAAGGCAGTGGTAGATTATCTGATGAAGATGGACGCCGATATCACGATAGGCGAAAACAGTGTAACGGTTAACGCAGGCCCGTTGCGTGGGGCTGAAATCGACATGAATGCCACTCCCGACGCCCTACCGGCTATGGCGGTTACGGCGGCGTTCGCCAAAACTCCTACAAAGCTTTATAATGTCGCTCAGGCACGCGATAAAGAGACTGACCGGATAAAATGTATGGCAGAGCAGCTAAAGAAATTAAACATCGGCGTTGAAGAGCTGGCCGATGGACTTGTAATAAAACCCGGTGAGGTGAAAGCGGCCCAGTTGCATGGTTATGACGACCACCGAATCGTAATGGCGTTGTCGATTGCGGGGCTGCTTACCGAACAGCCCTGCACCATCGACACCGCTGAAGCAATGCAGGTAACTTTTCCGACATATGTAGATTTAATGAATAGCCTAGGAGCAAAAATGGAAACGGCTGATTGAGAGCTTATTCAATGTAACTTTGAGCGAAGTAAAAAAGCACGCCCCGATTTGGAGCGTGCTTTTTATTTTACCAAACTTAGGGCTGTTAAGAATTAATCACCACCCGCTGCGGGCCAAGGTATCTCATCTTCATTGGCAGGATCCCATATAATAGGACCACCGTGGGCACTTCCGAAAATATAACTGGGACCCTCATGAGCGCTGTAGTAATATGACCATGGACTTTCATTGCCTTCGGAATCTCGGGTCTGTACCTGCCATCTCCAGTGAGCCTTATTACCAAAGCCGACCTGGGATACCATTACAGAATGTGTTGGATCCGGGGACCAGCCGCGGTCATATCCAGACCTGCGCTGGCCATTTTCCCAGCACCTGAACCTATACTCAACCGGTTCATTTTCATCGGTCGCCTCTACGGCTGTCATTTCATGTATGAAGTAGTCATCTGCATTCAATTCCCACTCCGGCCCCGGATATTCAAAGTGCGGCCTATAGGGATCATCGGGCCAGACATTGGTAACCGGCGGATCAGGATCGACTACTTCGCCGACTATTGCTGTTTCGATATCAGACCATTCAGATTCATTATCGAACGCATCTATTGCCCTGAAGCGATAACTGTATTCTTCACCGTCTTCGAGGCCAGTAGTGTCCAGCCATGTCGGATCAGGTGACCAAGTTCGAATCCTTCCTGTGTCCATGTTCTCAAACTCGTATTGGATCTGGGTTGGATGCTCGGCATGAGCTTCCATATATATACCACCCAGTTCATCATCCCAGCCAGGGGGAACAATCCATACCAGGTTTGTGGGAGGAGTCTCATCGTCATCAACAAATTCATCTTCTCCGGTTTGAGAATATGCAACTTGTGACCAATCTGTCTTGTTTCCAACATTGGGGTCATTTGGATTAAACCTGTCATAAGCATCGAGATTTTCAGGGTCAACAGCATTTGGACCGCTGAAGTCCGCAGTGCGAACTCTGTAGCCATATATAACATCGGACTGAAGGCCGGTGTCAGTATATTCCCGCTCTAACTGCCAGCCGCTGTCAGTGCAGCCACTGTCCTGCCCCATAATACACTGGAAGTAGTAATATACATCTCTACCACTGTTATCGTAAGACCGGGTAGCCCGCATTCCTATTGCACTTGCCCCAGCCGATGTCGGAGGTGTTGACCAAGTGCTTGGATTCGGAGAAGGCGGCATAGTATCACCCTGGCCAAACTTAGACACCAAAATAGCATAATCCAACATATCAACCCTGCCGTCACGATTCAGGTCCCTGCCCTGGCACCAGTCAGGGAAAGTACAATTCTCAGAAGGTATCCATTTAACCAAAAGATTAAGATCCTTGTCGTCTATTACACCATCGTAATTGATATCACCTAAGGCAAACTCTCCGGGTTTTGGATAGTGATAACCAACATCAATAGGCTCATTCGGATCATACTCGTGATTAGGGATTTGTGTCTCTGGATCTATCCATTGCGTCCATGTGGTGTATGGATAAGGACCAAATGGAAGCTGCGACGCATCTCCGTGGCCTTGTTGTATCAAAGGGCTGTCCTCTTCCTGTTCGGGCAGTTGTGATCTGGAGAGATAATAATCACCAAGAGGGCCTTCTACAAAAAGCGGATCCTCCAACCCGATAATATTTTCACCATCTTCGCCCGGCTCGGGCCATATTAATTCACAGTTATTATCAGCCCAAATATCACCGCCTACTTCACTTCCATATACCAGCGATCCGCCTTCTACCATACTATAGGAAACATCTACGGTAGATGGGTTGCCCTCTGTTCGAATAGCTATCTGCCTGCCTCGCAGTGTGGAGTTGCCCCATAATACGCTGTTCCTAACTTGCGTATAATTGCCCAAGGCGGCACTTATACCGCCACCATAGCCATCAGCAACAAGGTTATTCACAATCGTGCAGTTGACAATCTCCGGATCGCTGTGCCAGTGTGCGGCTATGCCGCCGCCTGAAATATCAGCAATATTACCATCGAAAAGACAGTTCTTGACCAATACACTGTCCACCGTATCATCCCATCCCTCAACTGGGGCTCCGTGAACATCCCTGCTGGAAACATACAGTCCGCCGCCTGAGCCGCCTGTGTTATTATTCACAAATTCAGTGTCAAAAAGCATACTATTCGCACCAAGCAAGGCAAGGCCTCCTGCGATGCCGCCCTGGGACATATCCGCTGAATTATTCAGGAAAAGGCATTCAGCAATTCTGGCTCTTCCGCCTGTTATAGACGCTCCGCCTGCACGCTCCGAAGTGTTAGAAGTGAACTGCGTACCCACTATCAGGCTATCTGCGTAGTTGCCGTAAAGCCCGCCACCCATAGATGCGGTATTGCCGGTAATTATGCAATCAATAAACTCAATATCAGCATTTTCCGCATAAGCGACTGCTCCGCCATAGCCAACAATTGATGTTCTGCTTGTTGGAGCAGTGTTAGGATCGGCCATATTATTTTGAAAACTAGTGTTCTTAAACAACCCACTGGCTCCAGAATCAACATAGACTGCTCCTCCGTGATTGGGTATTCTATATCTTAAGGAAGGCTCCGATCTGAGTCCAACTGGCTGGTTCAGTCCACTTATGCCGCTAAGTCCGCCAAAAGAATAATTATCCTCAAATATACAGTCTCTAAACTCAGCAGCACTGCCAAGCCCGATATAAACTGCGCCGCCTCTGCCGCTGGGCACCTCCGCCCATGGAACATCATAGCTCCAGCCACCGGCTCTTCCGCCCGAT
>PWDX01000132.1 GCA_003553245.1 Phycisphaerae bacterium | reverse complement strand
TCCCTGCAAATTGGTAGCGGCGCAGGGTTCGAAAAAAAATTAGCGGGTAAGAATTGGCATAGTGAAGGCTCTCTGGATGACCTTATAGACGCCTATGAAAAGGTCGGTTCGGTTCCTCTTTTCAATACAGGGTTGGCCAATATTGAACGAGTAGTTCCTAAAATTGGTAAGAATTATATAAATCTTAAAGCAGCTCCAAAGGACAATGTTTGTGCTATGGTTGAAACAATTCAAAATTATTCTGTGGCTCACCAAATTTAATTGAAAAGAAGCTCAATGCAGTTTGTTCCAAATTATCGAAATATTATGGCTGCAGCCAAAAACACCAAACCTCAAAGGCTACCTTTGTATGAACATATTATATCACCTGAAATTATGGAACGGGTCCTTGGAGAGAGATTCGCTCAATTCGAATACAGCAATGATCAACATGAATTGCGTCATTTCTTCAAACATTATTGTAGATTTTTTAAAACGATGACATATGATACAGTTTCATATGAGTTCCCTATTGTTTATATCCTTCCGGCTCAGGGGGCTGGTATTTTAGGAAAAACCCCCGGGCCTATTCAAAGTCGAATTGATTTTAATTCTATTGACTGGGACTTGTTAGTTGAGAAGTATATTCAAAATGCTGACGAGAAATTTCGCATGTTGGGCAAATTTATGCCCGAAGGCATGAAAGCGGTTGGTGGAGTGGCAAACGGCGTCTTTGAGATTAGTGAGGATCTCGTAGGCCTCGAACATTTAGCTTATATGCAAGTTGATGACCCACAACTTTTTAATGATGTATTTTGTAAAATAGGTGATTTAATGTGCAGTATATGGGACTGGTTTCTCAAGGCACATGGTGATCTATATTGCGTTTGTCGTTTCGGAGATGACCTCGGGTATAAAAGCGGTCTGCTAACATCGCCCAATGTCGTACGGAATAATATTATTCCCCAGTATAAGCGAATTATTGACGCTATCCATAACGCCGGAAAACCTTTTTTGTGGCATTCCTGTGGAAATCTCTTCTCAATAATGGACGAGGTAATTGATGCGGGTATTGATGCAAAACATTCAAACGAAGATATAATAGCTCCGTATTCAGAATGGATAAGAAGGTATTCTAAAAAAATAGGACTTTTTGGCGGCATTGATGTTGGCCTGCTCTGTCAAGAAAGTGAAGATCATATATACCGCCATGTTTTTGAAATGGGAATCACCTATCGAAATAGTGCGCAAGGATTTGCCCTCGGATCAGGCAATTCAATTCCGAACTATGTTCCGGTTAACGGATATTTGGCTATGGTAGGGGCTGCGCAGGATATCAGAAAGCACGAAGGGCAAAATTAATTTCTTTAACCAGAAAATAGTACATAAAGAAAACATTTTTGAAAATGATTCAGAAAGGGTTTATATGAAAGGTCCATTTTTTTCATCTTTGATGATGCTTTTTTTTATGATTAGTTGTATCTTCAGTAGTGAGCAGGATTATAGATGGTGGCCGGTGCAGAAAGCCCCAAAAGCTATAGTTACAACATCTATTGGTGATATGGAGCCGGCTTTGTATGGTGGGCGCAAAAATTCACCGGAGCATATGCTCGTTCAGTCGCTTTCAGGCCTTGCCGCCAAAGCGGTCAACAATGATATCATCGATGAACTCATCTGGATCAAGCTGGAAGAACAAGACTTGCATGCTCCGAGTTATAAAATCTGGTTAAGAGAAATAATGGAACAGAATAATTATGAAAATCGAGGCGACTTTACCACTTGGCAGTTGCTCGATCGCTATAAGAATAAAGGTCTCGTCAAGGGTTATGTCCTTTACAGCTACGACTACTCCGAAGGTACTATGCCGTACCTTAGGGAAGGTATGGATCGTTCCGTAAATGCGGCAACAGTAGCCGCAGGAATTCTGGATGCTGTACTGATCGCTGAGGAAATTGAGGACAAAGCAAAGCAAGCAGGATTAGAAAAGCTTCTGGATGTTCGCGGCAAAGACGAAGCATGGGCGTTTGAGCACTTCAAAGATCAAATTAATCCTGCGCTTGCACTCGCGCAGGATCCTCGTGCTCCTCAGCACCGTGCAATTGCCATTGCGAATAAAACAATGGTAATTTTTGGCATGGATGAGCCCACTCCGACTTTTTACAGATGGCTCGAACCGCTGTCTCCTATAATGGGATGGAATGTCCCGGGTGAAGGGGAGTTCATTGAGCAATTGTCTGTTTATGGCCATCACCTGCTGCCCAGCAATTGGGCAATGAATCTGCCGGTAACTTCAGCGGGCTCGCAGAGTCATACCTTTAAACCATTAAAATCTGTTGCTCCTGAGAATATTGATTTTGACGCTGCTAAGGCTGTTTCTTTCGTCATGAGCGACGGAGACAATGTCCAGTGGTTCATGGGCGACTTCAGCCATGGCATAGATTATTATTGGGCCAGTGACGACCATGGTTCCTATCCCTTGGGCTGGGGTGCTCCTTATGCCTGCCTGATGCAGGTAAGTCCTGTGACCTACGAGTATTTACAAAGAACTCAACCAGATAAAAGCACTTTACTCCTTCATGCCGGCGGCTATTTTTTCCCTGACCGCCTCGCAGAAAAACTCGGTACAGAAAAACGAATCGAATTATTGCGGAGACACGCAAGAAGAGTAAGTCATTATATGAAAACAACAGGTTCCACAACATATATGTTTCTCTGTTATGAAAACGGCACAAAAGAGGCGATTGAAGCTTATCAAATTTTCGCCGAGGAAATAGAAGACCTTATCGGTATGCTGACGATTCAGTATTCACCCTATAATGCAGAAGAAGGGAAGGTTTTTTGGGTAACTAACAGCGACGGAATAGACATCCCCGTATCAACATGCAAATATCTGATATGGGCGAATCTTGATTTACGCAATACCGGTACGCCAACCCGCATCTCACGCAAAATAAACGAAAATGCCGCCGCAAGTACCGAAGATGGGGAACCCTACCTGGCTTGGGCAATGACACACACATGGAGCGGCTTTTATGAAATTGATACTAATGATGAAACAGCTGAAAACGCACAGTTTATGGAGGCAGATACTTATGCGGGTGTGACACCAACCAAGTGGTGTGTTCAACAGCTTGATCCTGATATTAGGGTTGTAACTCCAGAAGAGCTGCTCTGGAAAATAAGAATGGCGCACAGGCCTGAACAAACAAAAAAGATTTTAGAACAATAAATTGTTTTACAACTATTTGTACTGTGTAATTTCATTTTCGTTCTTTAAGTCTTAGTGGAGCCAATAAGTCATGTTACTTGTAATGATAGAACCGAGCAAGTTCTCTGCGTTTGCTTTTGCGTTCGATGCAACGCGTCGCCCAGCCGGGATAAGTGCGGTCGCAGGCATTTCGCAGCAGCAAGTACAATATCGTCCGAACCTGTGGAACCGTAATCGCAGGGGTATATTTTTTTTCCCCTCCGTGTTTCCACAGTTAAAAACCATAAGGCAATAAGAGAAAGTATCTGATGGTGATGCCAACCAGCCCATGTGCGAACTTCATAATCCGAAAGCCCAGCTTCGCTCTTAGCGCGTTTGAGGCAGTCCTCAATGCGGTGTTCGGCTTTGACCACGCCAGCCAATTCATCCAGCGGTGTATCCGCCGGTGCATTGGACAGGTAGTAATCGTGTTTCATTGTACCGTTGGATTCCTGTGTTCGTGTCACTACCAGAAGTTCTTCGCTGCAATCGTAGCGTCCCCGCTCCGTATGCGCCAGTACAAGTCTCTTGGTGATATGAGTTACCAAAGGCCCTTTTTCGCCGTCTCTGACGTCAATCCGTACCCAAGCGTCTTCACTCAACGAATTGCACCATCTATCAACTCGCTGAAAAGGCTGCTTGGGAGGCTGGCCCCGACCACCGTAAGCAGGCGGCTTACTCTCGATGTCACGAACCTTGCTGTTGGATGGAACCGCCAGCAGATACTGTTCATCCAAAGCCCTCAAATCCCTT
>PWDX01000146.1 GCA_003553245.1 Phycisphaerae bacterium | reverse complement strand
TGGCAGGAGAAGCGTAATGTCTAAAGTTAAACTCTCACCTAATCAAAAGCTCCTCATCCGCATACCGGAGTTAGCGGCCTTGCTGTCGCTGTCCGTTACGCACACATACGAATTGATGCAGACCGGTCAGTTGCCCGAACCCACTGCCACATTAGGGCGGGCCAGACTGTTCGACCGCCGCCTTATAGAACTTTGGATCGATATGGGCTGTCCAAGCCAGGAAAAATTTGAAAAGCTTAGAAAGGGCAAAAAATGAGTAACGCAGTATTAGAACGAGCGACATTAAGAACCTCTCGTTTGATGGAGTTCTGCTCTAGCAAAGAACTGGTAAATCAGACAGGACACGGTGTTGACGACTGGCCTTTGGTTATTTTGAAAGAGCTTGTAGATAATGCACTTGATGCATGTGAAGAGGCAGGCAATTGCCCGGAAGTTGACATTAATGTTGATGATACCGGCATTATGATCAGCGATAACGGCCCTGGCATTCCCGAGCAAACAATCCAAGGCGTTCTTGACTTCACTGCCCGGACATCAAGCCGAGAGGCTTATGTCGCCCCTGACAGAGGCGCTCAGGGAAACGCACTTAAAACACTGGTTGCGATGCCTTTTGCTCTTGATAATGACAACGGCGGCCAGCTGATAATCGACACCGGCAGTATCCGGCACCAGATAAACATCACAGTTGACCCCATCCGGCAACAACCTTTGATTGATCATTCTAAAAACCCCTCTTTTGTAAAAAACGGCACTTGCGTGAAGGTTGTCTGGCCTGATTCAGCTTGTTCAATACTGGCTGACGCAAAAGAGCGTTTTTTACAAATTGCCGATAAATATGCATTTATGAATCCTCATTTGAAGCTGTCAATCAACTGGTTCGGCAAAAGCACGCAGATTGACCCGACGGATACCGCTTGGCTTAAATGGCGCCCAAGCGACCCTACTTCTGCGTATTGGTACGAACCGGAGCATCTTAGCCGACTGATTGCCGGTTATATAGCTGATGACGCCGATCATGAAAAAGACAGAACGGTGCGAGAGTTTATATGTGAATTCCGAGGATTGTCGGGTTCAGCAAAGCAAAAACGCGTATTAGACGCGACCGGTTTGTCGAGGCTGAACCTGTCGGCACTGGCTGATGGCAACGGTATTAAATCATACATCGTAAAAGAATTATCGGCGGCGATGCGCGACCACACCAAACCTGTAAAACCGGCGGCCTTAGGTGTTATAGGCAAGCAGCACCTTGAACATCGGTTTAAGGATGCCGGTTGTGATATGGAATCTTTCCAGTATCGCAAAGTTGCAAGATTTGACGATTTTGGCCTGCCCTATGTACTTGAGGTGGTTTTTGGATATTGCCCTTCATTTACACACTACCGGTTAATCACCGGCGTCAATTGGAGTCCCGGCATTCGTAATCCTTTTAATCAACTCGGTAATACCGGCCAGGGACTTACTTCTGTTTTACACCAACAGGAGGTAGATCCGGATGATCCGGTCATGTTTTTTATGCATTGCGCATATCCACGGGTTGAATATACCGACCGAGGTAAATCTACCGTTATTATTAAAGGATAACAAAATGGAAAGTAAGCAAATTGAAATCGTCGTCAAAGGCGTGACAAAAAAATGGAAAAAGCAGAAGAAAGCTGAAATGAGGAACATGAACCGTCAGCTTCGTCGCGCGGATGCCTTCCGGTCTTTGCGCACCACGATTAAAGATGTCGCCTGGCAGGTAATGGAACAATCGTATTTAAAGGCAAGTTCATCTGGTAAATATCCTGCCCATGCACGGCAGATAATGTATGCGGCAAGGCCTGCGATTTTAGACCAGGCAGACACAGAAACTCTCGACGACCGTTATTTTACACAGACACTGCTGCCTGATTATATCGCCGAACACCCAAACCAAACCCAGGATTGGGATGTGATATTCGATGCACGAGGTATGCTGCATGAGCCGCACACCGGGGAAAAAATCGAGATGGGGACTGTTGGTGTTCGTAATTATCTAAATTCGATGCACACTGATATGGGAGCTATTAAATTGCATAGCACCGACATTACAACACTCGGCCCAGACAACAGATACGGTGGAATTCTGTTTTTGGAAAAAGAGGGATTCATGCCAATACTCGAGGCCGCTAATATTGCCGCCAGATACGATTTAGCAGTCGTTTCAACAAAAGGTATGCCTTCTACGGCAGCACGGATGTTAATTGACCAGCTATGTTCTGCTGGTTCAGGTATTCGGCTATTTGTACTTCACGACTTTGACAAATCCGGCTTCAGTATTCTGGGGACCCTTTACAAGAACACTCGGCGCTACACTTACGCAGGATCGGTTAATGTCGTAGACCTCGGCATCAGGCTCGAGGATATTGAGCAATGGAACTTAGACTCTGAGCCCTACCATCTGGGCAAGAGTGATCCGAGCTTGAATCTTCGCGAAAACGGAGCTACAGAGGACGAGATTAACTGGATGATTACACAAAGAGGATATGACTCTTATCACGGCAGGCGTGTAGAGTTAAATGCATTTACCTCCGGCAACTTGGTTCGCTGGATAGAGCATAAATTGCAAGAAAACGGAGTTGAGAAAGTCATTCCCGATGCCGGCGTTATCGAATCGGCATACCGCCGGATGTTGCTTGTGTCAAAGGTAAACAAGACTATCGAATCAGTAATAAAGGAAGAAGCGACAAAAGCGGAACAAATATCTCTGGATGCCGAGTCTTTAATTGGGCAGGTAAAAGATATGCTAGCTCAACAGGGGGAATTATCCTGGGATCGGGCGCTGGCATTATTAGCGAAAAAGAACCTTAAATATTCATAAAAACTATTTTAGCCGGGGGGCGAAAACATTATGAATGCCATTAATGAGATAATCCAAAAGACAAAGGCCAAAAAACACGGCAGTAATTATATGGGCCATTGTCCCCTGCACGAAGACGGTACGCCGAGTATGAAGATTTCTGAAAAAAACGGAAAGATTCAATTGTTTTGCTTTGCCTGCGGCAAGTCAAAAACCGAAGATTTATATAAACACTTCGGCCTGGCCGGCAGCGACAAAAGATTACCTTTTTATGATTATCCTCCCGCTAATCCGGGAACGATCCGAACTTTCTGGAATGCAAGGAACCTCACAGGCGATCCGAGTTTTCTCTCCGGCAGGGATGTTGTCTGTGCTGATCTGAAGGCCGGCCAGCAGCTTCGTTTCCTGGCATATGATAAGCCTGATATGCCGCCTTGCGGCTGTATACGTGTGATGGTTGACGGCTCGGGTGTGAAACTCAAAGACGGCAGTCAGCAAATGTACGCAAATATCGGCACAGCAGGGCTGCTTGGCCTGCATTGTATCGCCGATGCCGAGGAGGTTCTAATCACTGAAGGCCTCAAGGATTGGCTCACCGCCAGGTCGCTCGGCTACGCCGCGGTGTCGGGTTCAGCCGGAGCCGAAACATTCAAGCCCGAATGGGGCCGCCATTTTGCAGGTAAACGCTGTGCAATAATTTATGATTGCGATGAATCAGGCACAAGTGGCGCTAATAAGGCAGCCAGAATATTACACGGCATAGCACAGCGAGTTCGTATAGTGAATTTACCATCGGATACAAAGGGCTACGATCTTAGCGACTATATTGCCGACGGCCATGATGGCCCCGACATCCAAAGGCTGATAGACTCAACTGAGCCTTATCAACCGGAACCTGCAAGTCAGGGCAATCCTCTTGAGAGTGCCCCGTCAAGTACACAGCATTTGACCGACGCAGGCAACGCTGAGTTATTTGGTTTTCTACACAGGGGGTCAGTCAAATATCATTGGCAGCGCGGCTGCTGGCTGTACTACGACGGAAAACGCTGGTCTATGGAAAAAGGCGAATCTGCGGCAAGCAGACTGGCAATAGAAACTGCGCGGTACCGTCTTAATATGGCCGCCGCCATTGAAAAGCAAAGTTACCGCAAGCGGATTATCAAGCATGCTTTTAAAAGCGAAAGCAACGCCGCAGTTAAGGCCTGTTTGAGCCTGGCTCGGGCTATGCCGGGCATCGAATCGCATCAAGAAGAATTTGATAAAGACGATTATTTGTTGAATGTTGAAAACGGCACTATTGATTTACACACCGGAGAATTACGACCCCATAATCCCAGCGACTTTATAACACAGTTGGCGCCAGTTCGGTATCCGCAGACCGACGATGAGGCTCAATGTCCGTTATGGATGAACTGCCTGCAAACCTGGCACAGAGGCGATCAGCAAACCATAGACTATCTGCAGCGACTGGCCGGTATGTGCTTAACAGGCGATATAAGCAGCAGGAAGTTTCCTATCTTTCACGGAGGCGGCAAAAACGGTAAGTCCGTATTTTTAGTCGATGTTCTGATGACGATGATGGGTGACTACGCCTGCAAAGCGCCCCGGACACTTCTTAAGCAGACCCAGTATGACGGCCACCCGACAGATGTTGCCGGCCTGGCAAACAAGAGACTGGTAGTAGCCAGCGAAACCGAAGTCAATATGAAGCTCGATGTCGCTTTAGTAAAAGAAATGACCGGCGACACCGTATTGCGAGCTCGGTTTATGAGGGGCGACTTTTTCGATTTCCTGCCGACCCATAAAACTGTTCTTATGACTCAGAATCTGCCTGTCATAGAAGAAAAAGCCGATGCCATATGGGACAGGGTTCATAAAGTAGCATGGCCGGTGAGAATACCGCCCAATATGCAGGACACCCGTCTGGATAAAAAATTAAAGGATCAGTGGCCGGGCATACTCAAATGGGCTGTCGAAGGCTGTCTCAAGTGGCAAAAAGACGGCGATCTGCTGCCGACTGATAGCATTAGAATGCAGACCGAGCAGTACCGATCCGAGCAGGATCCGTTACGTCAATTTATAGAAAATGAGTGCGTTACAGGAGAGCATCTGTCCGTTTCTGTTACCGATATGCTGGGGGTTTTCCAGAGTTGGGCTCGCAACGAACTTGGTGACAGCACCCTTGGGAGCATATCCGCACGCGATTTTAGCCGTCTTGTTACCGATGCCGGATTTGTCAAAAAGAACGTTAGAATGCACGGGGATAAAGTCGTTAAGTGCTGGTACGGTATAGGCTTACGAAATGAGGAAATGGATGACGATATTCCAATATAGCTCAAATGTTACCGATGTTACCGATAATTCAGGTTAATCCTATTGGAAAATCCTCGCGTAAGCCGGTCAACCTGAAAATGCGGTAACATCGGTAACACGGTAACAAAGCAGAACAGTATAGTCCAGATTATTAACTTTTTTAAGGAAAATTTCTTATGAAAAACTCAAAAGCTAACCTCGAATACACAATTTTGCCGTGGGGCCATATTGCCAATGTTCCATCGGTTGAGAAAATTCAGGACGGCTCAACGCCAAAGTGCAGCCACGTTTGCTGTGGTCAGAAGGCGACACATTTCGCTGAAGTTACACTTGGCCGGGTTAAGATGGCCTCTCACCTGGTCTTTTGTCCTGAGCATGCCAGGATGATAGAGGCAATATTTCGGCTTGACTGGATCCTTGACGAAGATGAACCTCCTGAAGCAGAAGTTGTCGCAGACGGCCGCTGCTGGCGCATACTGGAATGTCCCTACTGCGGCCAGGAGCATTCTCACGGCCGCTTTGAACCTGAAGCCAAATCATTAGGCCACCGCGTTGCGCATTGCCGAGCACCTTTTAAGGCTTTCAGTGATAAGGGCTACTACTTGGTAAAAGAGGATTATCCGGCCAATGAGCCAGAGTTTAGTCACAACAGCTGATCGCCAGCCAATTACAGATACCCTGAGTCCTGTTTGTAAAATCACTATGGCGCCGGAGAGGTTAAGTAAAGGTACTTGGCCAAGCCCGGCGGGGGGTGTGGTTCGGATTCTGCCGGGTCGCTTTGAGGCTTTGATTTTAAGCAGCCATATCCCATCCCGCAGATTTATTTTTACATCAGAAAGGCCTTGATATGCGACACAAGAAAATTCGACTCAAAACATTCCTTGCAGGAAGCAGCAGCCCGGAACAACGGATGCCGGGTTGCGCCAACCTTGACCGCAGCTACGGCGGCTGTCTGTTTGCCGAGAGCTGTAAAGTCATGGACGGCTTCAGGTGCGAATATTTTGAACAGGCGGTGCTACCGACTGCAAGGGACATTGGCCTCTACGCAGAAATGCTCCAGCAATACAAAGATCAGACCGGCGGTGAATATGATCCTGTCGTTGATAGCGACGATCAGCGCCAATGTGCGTGTGGTCAGGCACTGGAAAAGAGGCGGCGAATCTGTGATAAATGCCGACGAAAAAGACGCAAAGAAACTTATAGGCGAAACCGTAAAAAGAAACAAGGTCCATGCGCAACAGTTAACTAAAACTGACCCCTAAATTCTGCATTGAAATGGTGGTTTCGAGGCTGTTTAGAAATTAAAAATGAAAATAAGGGCAAATGTACCAATATGCGATTTAAGACAGATTAACTGTTGCGCATAACAGAGAAAGACACTGTCACTATAAATGCATGCACAGCCTGGGAACTTTAAGGGAGCCGGTGATAAAAATATTCTCGAAATACTTTATAGCAAAAAACTATTTGACACATTGAAGGATAAGACGATAATGACATGTGCAATCAATACGAGAACACACCAAAATGGAGCAATTAGGAAAAATCTGTCGGGGGTCCTGTGTGCGTGAGCAGAAGGCGGTTACTCGTAACCGATTGCAGCCCCGGCAGACTTTTTATGAGGTGACAAAATGAAGCTATTCAAACCGAAATACAAAAACCGTAAAACCGGCAAGTATAGTCAATCGACGAAGTGGTATGTAGACATTAACATAGCCGGAGAAAGGCGTTACATACCTGCCTTCACCAGCAAGAAGCTGTCGCAGACATTCGCCGATAATATCGAGCAGCTGCGCAGATACAACAGAGCCGGTGAGCTTCCGGACGCAAGGCTTCAGAACTGGATTGACAGTCAGCCCGAGGCCATGCTGAAAAAGTTTATAGCCTGGGGCCTTATCACTGGACAGCGAGCCCAGAGCGGCAGGCTGTTGCTCGACCATCTTGAAGACTGGAAGAGGTCAATGCTGGCAGGATGCACGGAGAAGCAGGCTATTCTCGAATATACACGAGTAAAAACCGTATTTAATAAATGTAATTTCAGGACATTTTCTGATATATCAGCTAGCAAGGTTGAACATAAAATAACGCAATTAAAAAAGACGGTTCGCAAAAAACAAAATGGCAAGGTTAAGAGTGTCGAAATTGGCGAAATGACAGATAAAACCAGAAACTATTACTTACAAGCCGTACAGCAGTTTATGCGATGGGCTTTTCAGGATAGGCGGATCGCCGAGAATCCACTAATTCATTTGAAACCACGCCGAGCTTTTACTGAGAAGAGAGTTGCGTTATCACCCAATGAGTTAGGACTGCTTCTGGACAACACTCAAAAATCGGGACGGGCATTAGGGTTAGATGGATACCAACGTGCTATTTTGTACAGGTTTGCCTCTGAGACGGGATTCAGGGCGGGCGAAATAAGGGCGTTAAAGGTCGTGGATTTCGACTTTGATGGCCTTAAAGTTACCCTTGGCGGCAAAGAAACCAAAAACTATAAGCCCGGAACGTTACCGCTCAAAAAGCAAACAGCCCAAATATTAAAAGATTATTTCGGCAATAAACTGCCAAAGGCTCAGGCCTTCGTTATGCCGAGTAAGTATCGCATGGCAACAATGTTCAGATACGATGCGCAAGAGGCTGGCATTGAACTTGACCCAGACAGGGGACTGTGGGATTTCCACTGCCTCAGGCACACCTTCGGGACCATGTTAGCGGCAAGCGGTGTTCATCCAAAAACAGCCCAGGCTCTTATGCGGCACAGCAATATCTCGCTGACTATGGATTTGTATACCCACAGCTTGCCCGATCTGGAGGCTACCGCCATAAATTCACTGCCGAACTTTGACCTTTCAATCCCCAAAGCCGGGATTGTCGGGTAATTCTGCTTATGCATGTGCTTATGCATTTTAGGTGCAAACAACAGAAAAAAACAGAAAAGAACAGGAACGCCAAGTGACGACAGGCACAATCCTAAAATCCCTCGAGAGGCCTTCTAATGCTCTTCTGTGCGGACTTAACGCATGTTAGAACAAACACGCCCGGAGGGATTCGAACCCCCGACCCACGGATTAGAAATCCGTTGCTCTATCCAACTGAGCTACGGGCGCAAGTTGCTTTAGGATCAAGACTTCTGTTCATTCAGGTATTGTTCAAGAATCCTATCATACAACCTATCTTTGTAAGGATGTTGGCTATATCAAAGAGCAATCCCAAAAAATGAAAAACACACTCTGATAATCTCCGCTCACTTTACACTCAACAGGCCATTATTGCAAGAAAATGCCGCTGCCATCGCGGTTTGACTTAACAAACTTGATGTTTGGCCTTTGCCGTGGCGGCCTGATGACTACACACTGACGGCGGCGTCTTTTTCGATGACCTTTTTCTTCTGGGTTTCTTTGAACTCAGCCATTTTCCCGGCCAGTTCAGTATCGGCTGTCGCGAGTATCTGCACCGCAAGTATAGCGGCGTTTTTCGCACCGGCCTTGCCTATGCCCATCGTCGCAACCGGAACGCCCGGGGGCATCTGAACCGTGCTCAGCAGCGCGTCCAGGCCGTTTGGCCCGTCGCCGGCGGCAAGCGGCACGCCGATTACCGGCAGTGTGCTGCGAGCGGCCATGGCCCCGGCAAGATGGGCGGCCATACCGGCAGCGGCGATAATAACTTTTTTGCCGCTACTGGCGGCATTGGCGGCGAAATCATCGGCAACTTCCGGCGTGCGGTGTGCCGAGATAACGCGAACCTCCGGCTCTATCGAAAATTCGCGAAGCTGCTCGACGCAGCTTTTCATAACGGAAAGGTCGCTGTCCGAACCCATCACTATTGCTACGGGACTATTGGCGGTATTTGTCATTTGTCATATACTCCTTTGGCAGTTATAATAAACTCTGTTTTATGGCTGAATAATTAACGCTGATAATATAGCGTGATGTGAACCTGATGACAAGTAGGGAGGTCAAAAAATGCCGAGTAGAAAACCAATAGTGGCAGGTCAGTTTTATCCTAATGCCAAAGAAGCGGTGATGAGCGAGATAAAAAGCTGTCTGGGCGAATATGCCCTGCCCGATGATTTGCCGGCGCCGATAGTCAGCGGCATCGTTCCCCACGCCGGCTGGGCATTCAGCGGCGGACCGGCCGGTATGGTCTTCAACGCCATAAAACAGCAGAACGAAGCCGTGGACACTTTCATCCTGTTCGGGGCCGCACACGGCTATTATGACAAAACACCCGCGGTTTATGGAGAGGGGTCTTGGCTAAGTCCGCTTGGAGAAGTGCAAATCGACGGCGACCTTGCCGCCGAGATAGTCCAGAGCGAAATCGCAATTAACGACCCTGCCGCCCATCGAGGCGAACACAGCATAGAAGTGCAGATACCGTTTGTTCAGTATCTTTTCGAAAATGCCAAAATAGTCCCGATTGTTGTTCCGGCAAGCGATATCTCGGTGCGGCTCGGTGACATTGTCGGGCGGATAATCTCCGACAGCGAAAAACGCATAGTCTGCATCGGCTCGACGGATCTTACCCACTACGGCCCGCATTACGGCTACACCCCGATGGGCTTTGGCGATGAGGGCTTTCAATGGTCGAAAAATGTAAACGACCGGCAGTTCATCGACCTGGCATTGGAGCTCGACGCCGAGAATGTCGTTACGAACGCGCTCGATAACTCAAGCGCGTGTGGGCCCGGAGCCGCGGCAGCCACACTGGCGGCAGCGAAAAAACTGGGCAGCACACAGGCCAGGCTCCTGGTGCATACCAACTCTGCCGAAGTAATGACCGCCAAAATGGGCATAGAAAGCCAGGACGCCGTAGGCTATGCAGCGATAGTGATGTAGCGGCAGCGGCCAGTGGCATCCCCGGCCAAAATGGAATATAATACCGGCAGGATAAAAACACGCTCGACTGATAAAATGACAGATAAAAACCAGCAAATATCAATAAAGACTCCCTCCAGGACGGGACGATCCGGGCCAAGGCTCACCCTGCGAATGGCTCCGATGATCGACATTATATTCCTGCTTTTGATATTTTTTCTGGTAGCCGCCAAGTGGCGACCTGCCGAGGACTTCCTGCCGCTCGAGTTGCCGCGGGCCTCTGCCGCCACAGCCGCTCCCGGGCGGACAGAGCCGCTTGCCATCTACCTGTTCCCGACCGACGCCGGCGCCGAGGTTCAAATCGGCCAGGAAGCAACCGTCCCGCTGCCCGATGAAAACCTAAGTCCCGCCCTGGCTGAACTTATGGAGCAACTCTCCGATATAATGACACGCCAGGGCCGACACACCGGCGACCCGATAGAAATTATTACCCACAGCCGGCTCGAATGGCGATACCTCGCCAAGATATACAACCTGTTCTACGGCGCGGGCTTAAGTGACATTACCTTCCAGATGACCGAAACTACGCAAGATGATTAAGCCAGCCCGCACCATCTTTATTTTGCTGTTATGCGTCACCGCCGCGGCCTTTGCCGCTGATCCGGTTACTTCGCAGCAGCTTGAGAAGGTTCATTCACAGGCCGTTCGCGCGTTCGATGACTTCCTTGCCGAAAGTTTTCTCGAGCGGATGCATTACGAATATAACGACCAATGGCTAAACGCCGCCGCTTCCGAGCGTCTGGAAGAACTGGCCGAAAAGGCCGCCGAAGAAATTACCGAGCTTAAAAGCCGCAACCGAGATCTGCTCGAGACTATCGCCAACTGCGAGGCCGAAAACTGGCACCAGCTATACATCGAAACAGGCCTCTGGAACCAAGTGCGACAACAGCAGGAACATATCGAACTGATGCACTACGAGATTGACACCTGGCACGAAATTTCAGCGGGGAGGAAAACCGACCTTGCGCCGCTGCGAAAGAAACTGAGCGAATTTGACAAGCTCGAACGCGCTCTGCTGACCGCCGATGATAACTTCGAGCAACTGGTAGAAAATCTTGCAAAAAGCGACCGAGCCGGCGACTATGAAATCGTACTTCGCCTGGCGTTTGCCTGGCGCAAAAGCGGCCAGACCGAGGCCTTTTCAAAAATTACCGACATCTGGCCTGCCGCCGGTGATTATCTGGGCAAGCTGGTTCTCGAAAGATTAAGCCGCCTGATTGAACAGAACAAATCCATCTATGGATTCAACGCCGGGGAAATCGAACTTGCCGCAAAAGCCGCCTGGTCATCATCCAAAAACCATACCGACGCCTTGGCGGCGATGCTGGACTATCGGGACTTTCGCCGCCCGATTGTGTTATACGCCGCCGCTGCCGACTATGCCGACGACAAGCCCGAATACAGCATCGAGCTGCTAATAGAAGCCTGCCAAATACTCGATACAGGCTATGACAAAATGCTGCAAATGCCCAGCCGCGAAATCGCCGGACAAGCCGCAAAAATGGCCGCGATATATCCTGAATGTGATATCGCCTATGCCGCGCTGGACAATTACCTGGAAATCGCCGGCGACGATATCGAAAACGCCGTCGTGTATCCCCTGATCCAGGTGCTTAAAAACTGCGGAGACGAATCTCGCTGGGCCCGGCTTACCCGGCAGATAGCGGCGGACGGGCTGACCGACAAATTTTCCGCTATGGCGACTCTTGATTTATTTCGGCTCGAACCAGACCAATACGAGGCGCAGGAAGAAAAGCTAAAAGAAATGATTGCCGTTGCCAAGTCCCGCGACTGGCCGGATGTAACCGACCGCGCGAAAATCACCTATGCCGAGCTTCTTGCCGATACCGGCAGAGCCGATGAAGCTGTTGTCAAACTCGCCGGAGTTACCAATTATTCGCCGCTGGCTGCCGAGATTCTCACCGCCTTTGTGCGTGATTTTGAACGGCATTTCGGCCCCGCTGATAAGTCCAGGGAACACGCGGCCAAAATCAATCTGATTGTGCAGAAAATCATCCAAAAGGGCATCGACTTCTGCCCGGTTCTAACCTTAGAGATACATATCATAGCTCAGCCGTCAGACAGTGAAAAAATAAACACTCTCTCCCGGCAGTTAGATGCTCTTGACCAGGATACCATACCCTCTGCCGACCTGCTCCGCACCCGGGCGAGAATCGCCGCCGCGACCGAACAGCCCGGGCAGTCGGCAAAGCTCTGGGCGGAACTTGCACAAATCCACAGAAGCAGCGAGCGAAACTGGCACTGGTGGCGGGCAAAATACTACGAGCTGCACCAACACAGCCAAACCTCTGCCGAAAACGCCGAGCAATCCCGCCACGCCGCTACTGTCCTGCTAAGAAGCTCACAAAAAATCCCCAATCCCTGGCAGGAACTGCTCGAGGCGTTGGCCGACTTATCATAATCACCGGAAAAGACAAGCAGGGGGTATAAAATATCCAGCAGGGGGATTTTCGACCAAACACGCAATAGGCTGGAAGGTAAAAACAAGATTTTTGAAAATTTTATTATCGCTTATACGGCAAGGGTTTATATGCCGTCACGGTGACAAATAGAGCAGATTTTTCGCAACATTCGTGCAAATTCGGCCAATTATAGAGGGCAAGTTTATTATAAGCCGACATAGGAGCGAAAAATGTCTGACGGATGGATAAAGCTGCATCGGAAGCTGCTGGATGACGCGATGATGAAAAAATCACAATATCTGCATCTGTGGATCGTCCTGCTGCTCGAAGCGACACACAAAAAAGCCGAGTTTATCTGCAACGGCAAAAAGAAAACACTGCGGCCAGGGCAACTGCTGACCTCCCGAAAAAGGCTGTGCATGTTAACCGGAATTGAGCAAAGGACAATCGAACGAATACTCGACTATTTCGAAAATGAACAACAGATTGCACAACAAACAACTAACAAATTTCGCATTCTAACCATCAATAACTGGCAAAATTACCAAACGGCTGCACAACAACCGCACATCAACCGCACATCAGCTGCACAACAACTGCACACATACAATAATGATAAGAATGAAAAGAAGGGAAAGAATGAAAGAACAAACTCATCCATCCACGAAGAAAATTATCAATACACTTCCGCTTACGGCCAAACCATTTACACCGACTAAATGTCGGCTGTGCAGCGAAGCCGAGGTTGACCGGCTTATCGAATATCGCGGACAGACAGTGCCTGCCTGCAAGCCGTGCAGCCAGTCAATCCGGCGGCAAAAGCAGCGAAAACTCACACAGGCCAGGATTGAAAAGGTAATACCGCCCCGCTATCGCGACGCCAGGATTGAGCAGCTGCCCGAGGGCTTTGCCGATTTGTTCGCGTCGCTGGACGACGACAAGGGCATCTATCTGTGGGGCAGTCAGGGCGTAGGCAAAACGCACGCGGTTTGTGCTTTGGCTCATTACTTTATCACCAACGGCCTGAAGGTTCGCATTGTGCGGTATTCGGATTTGTGTATGGAGCTGCGAAGATGCTTTGACGGCCGATCAGAGCGCAGCGAGGGGCAGATTATCGAGGGCTACTGCTCTGTGGATAAGCTCATTATAGACGACCTGGGAACTTCCGTCCGCGCCACCGGCAGACAGAGCGACTTTCGCGTGGCCGTGATGCTCCAGATAACAGACAAGCGGCTGCGTGACTGCCGAGCAACATATATCACCAATAATAAACCGATGGAATATGTCGAAAAAGAGTTCGACCCGACACTGGCCAGCAGATTGAACGAAGCCTGCGAAATAGTAAAACTCACCGGCAGCGACAGACGCCGACAAAACTCTGGATAAATCGTCCGAATCGAGCTAAAATGCACCCGTAAACATTTGAAGCGATACTGAAAAACCGGATTGACCGTGAGGCATTATGAAAATAGCACTTGCACAATTTAACCCTGTCGTCGGCGACCTTTCGGCCAACGCCGCGAAAATACGCGAAATTTACAGCCGAGCGGTCGAGCAGCAGGTCGAGCTGCTGATATTGCCGGAGCTTGCCGTTTGCGGCTATCCGCCGGAAGATTTGCTCTACAAAAATCATTTTGTCGAGGATAATCGGCTGGAGCTGGAGTCACTGGCCGCCGATTGTCGTGACTTGACAATGATAGTCGGCTTCGCCGAGGGCCGAGACGATATGATATACAACTCCGCAGCGGTCCTGCAGGACGGAGCCGTTGGGCAAATCTACCGCAAAGCACTGCTGCCAAACTATGGAGTGTTCGACGAACGCCGCTACTTCCACCCCGGTAGCGAACCGCTGGTGGCAAATGTCAAAGGCATCGGCGTGGCGATAACTATCTGTGAGGATATCTGGAGCCCTGTCTGGCTGCTGGATTATCTCAAAAACGCCCCCGACTTTCAGATTCTGGCAAATATCTCGGCCTCGCCGTTTCATACCGGCAAATTCGGCCTGCGAGCCGAAATGATACGCAAATACGCGACCGATTTCAACGCGGCAGTGTGCTACTGCAACCTCGTCGGCGGACAGGACGAAATCGTCTTCGACGGCAGGAGCATAATCTTCGACTCGAAAGGAAAAATACAGGCACAGGGCAAAGCCTTTGAGCAGGATATGATAATCGCCGATGTCCTCAGCGAAGACTCCGGCGTAAAGGTTGTCTCACAGCATCCTACGCCGACGCTGCCGGGCGATGAAATAGATGAAATATATCAGGCTCTTATCCTGGGAACGCGCGACTATACAGCGAAAAACAACTTCAAAAAAGCACTGGTGGGTCTTAGCGGCGGCATCGACTCCTCGGTGGTCGCCTGCATAGCGGTTGCCGCGATGGGAGCGGAAAATGTAACCGGCATCACAATGCCCTCGAAGTTCAGCTCAGCCGATACCAAAACCGATGCGCGGAAACTGGCCGAGAACCTCGGCATAGATTTTATGGAGCTGCCTATCCAGAGCATCGTTGACGATTTCGACGGCTGCCTGCAAAGCGTTGCCGGCTGGGACAACACATCAATCGCCTATGAAAACCTACAGGCCAGAGTCCGCGGGACAATGCTGATGACACTTAGCAATCAGTTCGGCGCCATCGTGCTTGTAAGCAGCAACAAAAGCGAAACCGCCGTCGGCTATTCCACACTCTACGGCGACACCGCCGGGGGCTTTTCCGTGATAAAAGATGTCGCCAAGACCGTCGTTTATAAACTCGCCGACAGAATAAACCAACTGGCCAGAACCGAAATCATCCCCGCATCCGTAATAACTCGTCCGCCTACCGCCGAGCTGCGAGACGACCAGAAAGACTCCGATTCACTGCCGGAATACGAACTGCTTGACGCCATCCTCAAAGGCTACATAGAACAGGACAAATCGGCACAGGAATTAGTCGCACAGGGCCTGCCTGCTGATGATGTCCTGCGGGTTATTAAAATGGTCGATATGAACGAGTACAAACGCCGCCAATGCCCGCCCGGCATAAAAATCACCGCAAAAGCCTTTGGCAGAGACCGCAGACTGCCGATTACAAATCATTACAGACCAAAAATTTAGAACAGCATCGATTCTTGTATAGCAGAGAAAATCGCATAGCCGAAACAACCGGCACAGACCGACAGCGAGCTGCCGGGCCTGTCATTGGCTAAGCTGTCTTTCAAGCGGTGACTGCTGCTGCTGGAGTTGTTCCTCGAAAACTTTCGGCTCGACCCATTCGACCGTCCCGTCCATCCGCAGCACTATATAGCCGGGATTAGCCACCAGTGACCGGTAATTTTTTCTGGTATAAGCCAGTATTTCATAGTCCGGACAGTTGTATTCTATCCAGCGAGCGCGATAGATTAACTCGCCGAGCCTGACTGCTCCGTCCAGTTGAGGGCGAATATTTTCTACATACGAAGCAGGCGGCACGGTGCCGTTCTCACGCCGATACCTGAAAATCACCTCGCCAAGCTGTTCCATCGCGCGCATCGCCTCGGAGCGGTTGATAATGTCCTTGACATTATACATACCCACCACCGCCGCCAGAGTAACTACAACGACCAGAATAAAATGCGTCAGTATTTTTCGCTGGTACCTATTCATAAGCTGATAAATCGGCTATTGAGGCTGCTTTTTTAACTTCGAACAGGTTCATATACGCTCGAAGGGGCGATATTTGTTTATAAAAATTCCCGCTTATTGCGATTTTATTTTCACCACGCCGTCTTTAACCGCCAGCCTGCCCTGCTGGAAAAGCCGTATCGCCTCGGGATAAGCGATGCATTCCTGCTGAAATACCCGCCCTGCCAGCGAGTCGGCGGTGTCATCCTCGGCCACATCGCAGCATCGCTGCACAATTATCGGTCCACTGTCATATTCGTTATTCACAAAATGCACCGTGCAGCCGGAGACCTTGCAGCCTCTCTTGAGCACCGCTTCGTGTACATGCCTGCCGAACATTCCCTTGCCCCCAAAAGACGGCAGCAGCGCCGGGTGGATATTCATCACCTTATTGGCAAGCTCATCCGGTATCTTCCAAAGACAAAGCCACCCGGCCTGAACAACCAGATCGACATGTGCCTTTTTCAACTCCTGACGGATTTTTTCGCTGAATTGGTCAATATCGTCGCAGTCTTTTTTGCGGATGATTACCGTTGGCAGCCCCGCGTTTCTGGCCTTATCGACCCCCGAAACTTTCGAACGCGAGCTTATGACCAGCGGAATCTCGGCGTTGAGCCGGCCTTGCTTGATCTCATCCAGAAGGTTGACCATCGTTGTGCCGCCGCCGGATATCAGCACGCCAAGCCTGATAGGACGAGTCGCCGCTCTGGATTTGGCCGAGGAGGAAGGCACGACATCCTTGCCCCTGTCCAATGCCTGATTGACCAGATAGTCGGCGCCTTTGTTCTGCTCCCGCCGGACATGATTTACACTGTGCTCGATGAAAGAATTAAACAGCTCCATCGCTTCTTCATACAAAGGCCTGAGCTTGGGACTTTT
>PWDX01000074.1 GCA_003553245.1 Phycisphaerae bacterium | reverse complement strand
GCCACGAGTATATTCGCCATTGGCATGGCTCTGGCTTCTTTTGGTGACGGTCATCCTTGAGCCAAGGCCGGTTCGGCTGGCGAGATTTTCTATTGACGAAAGGATTTGCATTGCTTCAGCATCACCGGAGGTATTTTGATCGATCTGACCAATTGCTGCTTTCAGTTGGATATACTGTTCGGTTTTTTGCTGAAGCTGCTCAAGTGTCTGCCTCTTTTCTGGTATTACGCGTTTAAGCGTGTTAATTCTGTCAAGGGCAGGCTTGAAAGCCAGCGAATATACTACTAATACGGCCATCAGAGCTATGGCGAAGTATATGAAAGTTTTTTTATTATGGGTTAATGCTCGCATAGCTATCCACCCTACTGATTTTTATTGATAGTGTAAAAGATATCAGACCTGTTGAGTCCTGCCTATTTATATCGCTGGTTTTGATCTTGGCCTGGAGAATATTTTCGCCGAGTAACTGCTGCCAGTCCTGAATACTCTTAAATGTTTGTGCCTGAGCTTGAACACTTAGGCTGTTTTGATCGAAAATAAGATCTCTTATTCGAATTTCGCTCTGAGGCGGTATTGTTTTGATTATGCTGTAGAATAACTCCATAAAGTCGCTGCTGTCGCCATAATTTAGGTTCAATGACTTAGCGGTCGTACGAAGCCCTTGAAGATGATGATCAAGCTGGTGAAGCGGCCGCACCATTCTTTCATCGGGTAATGCCTGGTTAAATGTTTCAGCGATTTGGCCATCAAGCTGATCATTTTGTCTCTGAAGCTTTGTCATATTCATAAAAATTGCGACAAATGATACTATTGCAATTGCGGCTGCCAAGGAGACAATGATTTTTAGTTCTTTTCTTATATCTAGCGACTGTGCGCAGCGATTATTGAATAGCGTCAGCCAGTCGGCTTCAGGGCATTCATTTTTCAGTACTGAGAAAGCCAGCGCCTTTGCAAGAACAAGTTGGCCATTATTTTGGTTATGCGGCCATTTTTCGTTGAGATCGATGATATCAAATGACTCCGGATATTTTTCATTAATCTCCTGTCTAAGATTTTCATCATTCAGGCCTTCATTAATAATATATATTTTCTTATCTTCATCTAATGTAGCGGCAGATGGTTTTTCCCATGCAGCTTGCGTTTCGGTAAGCAAAATTGAGAGTATCGAATTTATTTGGTTGGTTTTCTCGAATAGCGGAATCTTTCTTACTGACAGGATTTTGCCATTATTTAGAATAGCGATATGCACTGTTTGGGCTGTGATATAAGCCAGCGCTGATTTGCCTTTTTCAATATCGCTCTGGTGGTATGCAGCGGCGCGAAATATGCCCAAAAGCGGGGCTGTCACAGTTGTGGGTCGCTGTCCTGCCTGTTTGAGGATGTTGACCTTTTCAGCAATTGCCGAATCTGATGTCGCTATTTTAAGTGAATCATCATTGGATATGCTTTCTAACTGAACACAGAGAAGTTCACTGTTGTCTATGGGAAATGCTTTCCCGTCTAGTTGCTCAGAGCAGCGGCGATAGTAGACTTTTTCACTGTCAACAGCAATTGATATCGAGGCCCACCTGCTAAAGTGGTGGGTTTTGAACATTTCGTTCAAAAGTTGTGTGAGATCGTCATCTTTTCGCCTAATTGGTGTGCAAAAAACCTTCTCGGTCCGATAAGAGTCGCCAATTGCAATCATCTCAACAGCGCAGAACCTGTCTTTGCGAATATCTATTCCGATAGCCCGCCGCTTTAAGTTATTGGCAAAAGCGTTAGTTATATTTTTAATAGTTTCTTTCATCGTATTCTATAATCTTTAAGTCGGTTCTTTCACCGTTTTTTTGTGCTGCTACAGTCACAGTAAGTGTTTTCTTGTAATCACCGACAGTTCCTTTGCTTGTAATCCTATAAAAGATTTCTTCAGGCTCTACGGTTATCCTATCGCTTACGGTGCTAAATACTTCATCGGTTATTCCGGGGACTTCTTTAAGCTGACAAATGCTGCTAAATGGTTCGAGGTTGCGGCGAGCGATAATTTCCTCAACAACATCTTCGAATATCTTATCGGACATTGATTTGAGTACTTTCGTCGGTGCTGAATTTATATCGATTTTTCCGCAGCCCCGGATAGTTATATATGGACTCAATTCGCTAAGTATTGAATTTGAAAAACCTTTTATGTAAAGCAGTTCTTTGGTTGTGCTCAGCGGTGCGTTTTTAGCCTTGTAGCTAAGCGGCTGTCGGAGGTAGTAATCTGATTCGGCCCCGGTGAAAGTTCTTCCATGGAGTGCTAATTTGGTTATATCTTCATCAGGATCGATCCAGTCTACTACATTGGGGATCACGCTGTAATCAATTGGATTTATAATTCTTTCATCATTGATAATACGGATGAGTCGAGCTAGATGATTTATGACCGGTTCATTCGGCCTGCCATTTTCATCAATAAGTTTGTTCAGGTTTATTTTGCTGTTTTCCGGCTGAATGATGAGCTGGCATTGGCCGTTTTGTAAATCAAGCAGGTTTTTAGAATCAGCGGAGTTGTAGAATTGCCTGATATTATTTGGATCGTTTTTTATCATGGCAAGTGCTATATTCAGACCTGCTTGCGCGTTTGCTTCGGCCTGGAGGGAATGTTTGAGGGACTCGGTTGATAGTATAAAAGCCTGCACCCGCCTGCTAAAGGCGACAAGCACTACTGATATGATGACAACGATACAGAGTACCAAAACCGTTATGAAGCCTGGAGTTTTAACGGATCGTCTTCTCATAGATTATCGGCTTTTGATTCTATTTCTATTTCTCTGGATCTGATTGCAGAACAAAGGACAGGGGCAGTTACTTTGTAGTCGGTTACAGCGCCATTTTCCGCTTCCAGTGTAATATTTATTTTTATGCTCCTGGGCAATGAATCATGATCCGTGTATGCCCAGTTCCTCTGCCAGTGCGTGCCGTCATAGAACTCGGCTGAGATTTCCTGGACACCGGAAAGAATCGCTTTGGATTCTTCACTGTTTTCAATAGCACCTGCTTCGGGCATATAGAGCTGTTCAGACACAGTCAGTTTGTTCGCAAAAGTATCGATTTTATAGTTTGTCTTTACAGGAGCATTTACAGGGTGGTCAAGAATACTATGGGTGCTTATAAAGGATAGTAAAATACCGGTCGGCTGTGAGGGTCTGTTATTAAAAACGAAAATATCCTCCGGCTTTTGGATGACTTCGAGGCGGTTTGTTTCGGGCTTGTCCTCTTCCTTGCCATCAGGCGGCAGCATAGACCTTAGCTGTCGCGAAACACTTTGTAGTATTCTCTCATTATCCAAAGTATTTTCTATGCTTCCTGAAACCTCCCCTACCGATGATGTAATAATAATATTAGAACCGAAAGCTACGCTTATTATTATGACGGTAATCGTAGTCGCGATAAGAAGCTCTATTAAGGTAAAGCCTGTCGTTTTAAGTTTTTGGTTCATAGCTGGCTTTGGTTGTGTACTAATGTTAATAATTCAATATTTCCGAACCGATCAGATCCCCATGTTACCGTGACTTTAATCTCCCATAAGTTTTCCAGATAGTCACTGCTTAACTGCTTAAGTGATGGCCTTGCAATGGTAGTCTGCCAGTTATATGTAATATTGTTAATCCGCTCCGTCCCGGAATTGCTGCCTGGGGTAAGGTTGGTTGTGGTGAGTTTCTCCGATAGTTTTTCATCCGCTAACATCCAGGCGCGGCGCGTTCTCGTTGTGTAACCGGCGGCTCTTATCTGGGTAATATGCAAACCCAGCAGGCTCACCAGGCATATCCCCACTATCGCAAGAGCGATAAGAACCTCAACATAACTGAAGCCATTACGCTTTTGCATGTACCAAACAGATTTATTGCAGGTTCCAGGATTGAATGTTCGCATCGGGGCCTGTTCCTCCGTCCTGACCATCTCTTCCGAATGACTCCAAGTCATAGTCCCTGCCTTCTCTGCCCGGCGAGATATAGACATAATCGTTTCCCCAGGGATCAACGGGCACCCGATCGAGATACCCG
>PWDX01000148.1 GCA_003553245.1 Phycisphaerae bacterium | reverse complement strand
GCCTCTTCAAGCGGAACATCCGTTAGAACGGCGCTTACATTTCCGGTAACCTGCGGACTCTGTAAAATATCAACATTGGCCTGCTCTGCCATAGCCCGAAGGACATCTTCTATAGGAGTATTTCGGAAATTTATACTTATCTCTTTCTGAAGTCGCTCCTCGAGTGGAGTGTCAGATCTGTCGGAACCGCCGCTTTCCGATTCAGCTAAAGCAGCCGATGACAAAAAAGCCATCGCTGAGACACAAAATATTATAAATATTGACTTTGTAATACGATTTATCTCCATCAGAAAATCCTTTCAATATATAGATTTATTTTTCGACTTTATATAACCATTTATTGCCGTCGGCTTCAAATTCCACCGAATCAGATCTTATGCTCAAAACTCTTGCCCCGCTGATTTCATCACCGACATATACCACCTCTCCATTAATAATAACCGAGGGCCTGTCACTGCTATATACGATGCCTGTAACCTCTATATCTTCAGAAATAACCTCGACAGTATCGGCAGCTTCGTCGGCATCAGCCGCTTCGGCTTTGACCGCCTCTAACGGTCGCATAGGGTCACGCAGGTCAGCCGGCCAGGGTTCAGGTCTGTCCCAGCTAAGACTTGAAATTTCAGGCTTTGAGTCACTACCGGTCGGCTCTACAGTATGAGCAGGGCTTGCAGGCGGAATGACAAACTGAAAGACAATAACAGCCAAGACAACAAACAGAACCGGAACAAGCACGACCATAACCTTTTGCCTGGTGGGACTTACGCCGGGTTTCGGCTCGAAAAGCTTTTCCTTTAACTGCTCTTTGAACCCAGTCAAACCTGATTTTGAGCCCGCAGCATTTTTAGCTTCAAACCCGCCGGTAGAATTTTTCTTTGATGTATTATTGTCAGCAATTTCGCTGCTGAGCTGCGATGATTCCTGTCGGTGCGAATTTACCGAAGGTTGCTGGCCTGCCTGCATATTTTGAATGTCACCTGAATGTCGTTCTCTGCTATAATTATCCATAACCAATCTCCGCGAGCCATTATAGATTTGACGGCCTCAACTGTCAGATTTTCCTCGATTTCTCACAAGCACCTGCAAATCCATTTCGGCACTGGGCATTGACTCTCGACGGATAGAATGCCCTATCCTGAAGCTGTCTATAAAAACTATCGGATTATTTCTCTCCAGCTCGTTTAGTAATTCGGCGAACTTGAGAAACCCGCCAACAAAACTTATCGAAACTTCATTCTTTTCAATAAGGTCAATCTGCGGAATTTCCGTGTTTGCCCTGTCACGCGAGCGAACACTGAAAGATTCCACCTGCTTGGAGTGAGCAAGCCTGCTTATATCGAAGATTAAATCCGATGTATTATGAGGTTCTATAACAAAATCCGAAAGCCGCTGGTTGATCTGCTTTGCGGACTCCTCGAGCTTTCCCAGTTCCGCCGGTTCGGCGCTTTTTTCGGCAACTTCCAGAAGCTGTTTCTTTTCTTCTATCTGGTCAGTAAGCTGCTGTTTGGTTTGCTCCTGAGGCCCTACAAAAATAAGATATGAAAAAACAAGGAGTATAAAGCAGGCCGCCCAGAACAATGCCCAGGTGCTTAGATATTTTTTATATATCGGAGATATCTTCATCTTAATAAACCCTAAATTGGGGACTTAAAGATACAATCCATCTGATAAATCGAGACACGCCCGTCATCAACGACATCGACTTCCTGTGAAACTCGTATATTTTCAACTCTGGGACCAATTATCGGCGAACTCATCATCCTGTCCCGAAAATCCTTAACATCTGCGTCACTCTGCTCGCTGGTAGAACTATAAAGCTCTATTCGCAATGTTCTTATAGGGATATTTATTTCCACCTCTCTTGATGGGTTATTTTTATGGGGTATGCTGACCCTTTTTCCCCGCTGATCCACCTCAAGGCCGGTCAACACTATAGACTCAGGCATCTGCCTTACTACTTCTTCAATTATCCCGGACCACTGTATCGAATATCTGCTAACTGTCGTGGCGACCTCATCCAGACACTCTCTGGCGGTTCTCTTTTCGTCCATCAGCTCTTTATGTCTGCTAAATCCGGCGGACCATGTCTCTATCTGAGACTCATAACTTTCCAACTGTCGAGCCTGCACGGATATAACAACCTCGTTTCGCAGATACCACCCGGCAATAAGCATAAAAGCCAGAAGCGGCACCCAGAAACCTATTACACCGATAGCAATTCCAACCGGCCTGCTTTTAACCGGCAAGGCCTGTCCCTTAAGCAAATCTATATGGAACATCGTATCTTTCATATACGCCTCATAGAAAGTCCTGCGGCCACTGCCATAGCAGAGCCTTTGTTTTTCAGGATACTCTCGAATTCTGTATCATCATGGGCAATGCTGTTAAATGGATTCCAAAGTTCCACATCCGCTTCGAGATTAGCAGCTAATGGTTTGTAAAAAACATGCGACAATTCTCCGCAAATGAATATTTCCTTTGCCGATTTAACGCTTGTCTGCGAAGCATGATATTTTATAGTGCTGGAAATGTCGTCCACCAGCTTGTTAACTGCCTCTGTAACAGCGGCACAGCTATACAGATCCGTGCCGTCGCAGCAATCATTGCTGCGAAGAAGCTGCCTTGCCTGATCCATAGAAATATCCCGCTCTTTTGAAATTTGCTCTGCCAGAGATTTGAAAGGATAATTCAGATCACGAACGAAAGGCTCACAACCTTTGAAAAGATTTGCGATAACAGCCCCGTATTCGCCAACCTCAACAACCGCGATCAGTGACTCTGGATCCGGCTTATGATAATGCGAAAGACAATTAAGCAAAGCAAGGCCGTCGGCATCAATCATAACGCAGTTAAAAGCCGCTTCTGCGGCAAGCCGTCTCTTACGCTCTATGAGTTCATTAGTCGCAGCAACAAGAACTCCTCGAGTCTTTTTATCCCCGTTATCCAAAAGCTGATAATCCACAACCGCATCGCTGATATCAAAAGGACACACCTGCGATGCTTCGAGCATTATCGCACTTTCGACCTCTTCAGCAGGCAGCGGTGGAAATTCAAAACGCCGGACGGCAACATCAGGACCTGACACGCCGAAAATCGCGTTGCGAGCCGTTATTTTACCCTCCTGGCGACATCGCTGCATGGCTTTGGCCAGCTTAATCTCTTTAGTATTCGAGCAATCCTCGGTATCAAAATCGAGCCCTACACTCGCGGCTCCTGTAACCACATAATCTCCTCGTTTCCGACAGACCTGAACCATCGAAACATGGCCGCTGCTTATATCCAGCCCGACTAACTCTTTATCTTTTCCGTTAAATAAATTTCTAAGGCCCACTTGTGTATTCCTTACAGAATAATCCCGTTGTATCTGATAGGATGTATCGGCTGAGAAAACCCCGCCGTTAACTAAGAATTGAAGAAAAAGATAAAATTTTTATCTGCAAGAGCCAGCCAGATTAGTCCAAGAGCCGATAATCACTCCAGCCGGCAGGCGCAGGAATATACTTGCCTCGAAGCCAGATATCTCCGGGCAGAATCCCGGTTAAAAGCCTCTCGTCCATAAAATAGTTTTTCAGATAACCCGCCTGGCCACTAAGGGCAACCGGAGCTCTGCAAAATTCAACAATAGACCCGCGCACTACCAGATCATCATCTGAATTTCCATAATGCTTTCTTCCGCCATAGGAGCCGCGCCTTACATTTTCAGCGCCCCAGCCTCCACCTGCAATCGTAATTGCCGCTTCCACCACCGTAGGATCAGGAAGATGTCGATTTGGATCTTCAGGTAAATAGCCCGCATCGGCAAGACCTATAGGACGGTATTCATATTCCGGTATTTCAAGTGGTTCAAAGCCAACCTGGCCAACATCGGGGTCAGTCATACCCGGATCAACAACTTTTATAACACCTTTTGCGATTAAACCGAGAACATTAGGGTTATCAAGGGAAGGCATACCATTTTCGTCCCTTGGCCCGTCAACTCTTATACTGTCTGCTATCCAGATGTTTCCCGTAGCAACAACCGTCAATTTACCGGCCAAAACCTGGTCTCCATC
>PWDX01000240.1 GCA_003553245.1 Phycisphaerae bacterium | reverse complement strand
AATTTGTCTAAAGTTACGAAAACCCAAAAGTGCATCATAACGCATATAAGGGGTTATTTCGAGTACTTTTACACATTTAAGGTCAATTTCTTAAGCCACAGTTCGCTTGTTTAAGGTCTAGGGTGGGTGAAGATTTTAATATGTCTCTAAGGACATCCTCCAGCGGTTTGGCGTCCTCTAGTCGTTCAGAGATTTGCTCCTGTCTTCTTTTTTCTTTAAGGAGCCTTAAACCCTCATGGTTATGAATTATATTCTCCAACTGAGTTTCAACAGCGGATTGTAATGATCCACCACCTAACCTGTCTCTGCTATTCATGAATAAGCGTTCGCGAGCTCTGCTTGAGATTTCAGAACAGTCGACTACAACAAGTAGAGAATCTTTTATCCTTCCCATCAATACACGGTTTCTACTAAAAAATGACTTTGTTGCTATTGCATGCGTTTGCCCGTTATCCATGTATATAATTCCTTGATCGGCCTTATAGGTTTCTGCTTTGCCTTTTTTAAAAGCAAAAATTGTAGCATGCATTGTTTCGTTTTCTGCAATAAATTGAACTTTATCTGGAAAGCCATTTTCAAGGTTGTCACCTTTATTATCTTTAAGTCTAACCATAAGTCCGCTGAGGGTCGTATCGAAGCTACTGCCTGATTGCCCTTTAAAGTCTCTGCATTCATGTACCCTTATTGGTAATGCGGGCAGAGGCAAACGAGCCTCCAAGCGGGGAAGAGATTGTCCTTTCATAAATGCATGACTTGCAAATCCTTTCATTTCGTAATTATACATTTTGACGGCACTGCCCCATGCCATTTCGCGTTTATAAGCGGAATTATCTTTAGGAAATAGCGGTAAACTATCTGCGGCAAACTTGATAATTTCTCCTTTACGGGGTTTATTGTCAATATCCAATGGTGCTAAGTAGGAATACATTGAATTCTTTAAGAGGCCGTCAGGATCTTCTCTTCTGACAACCGTGAATCCCCATAAGCTTGAAGATTCATCCTCCTCTGTCATTTGCTCAATTATTTTTGGGTTTCGTCGGGTTATGATAAGTTGAAGGCTCTGATTTCCACAAAATCTCAAAACACCTGTTCCCCCCATATTGTACTTACCCTGAACAAATTTGATTTTGAGCTTGTTGTCTTTGTCTATGGAAAGAAAAGTATCGTGCATTTTATTCGGGGTTTGCCCCTCGCCAGCATCTGCTACTGTGATACTTGGATTTTTTTTTGATCCTGTGAGAGCAACGGTTATGTTGTTTGCTATTTCTCGTCTTTTCTTCTTCGGCCAATTTTGAAAGTTACCATCTGCATTTTTACTTCCTTTTTCAAAGAAGCGGGCTACTGCTTTCCGTATGCTTTGCGGTGCTTCGTGGGATGTAGGTTCGATTGCCTCGCTCATGCACTCACCCATCAACATGGCATCTATAGAGTTGACAAGTTTTTCAGTTAATGCAGCATCGCTACGATTCTGTTGGTTCCCAACGATGGAATAATTACCCTCTCTGTCTCCTAAAAAGCGCCATTTGTCACGCTTATCCCATAAATCCTCTTGCTTTAATAATTTTATAACCTCATCTTCGGTATCAGCATGTAACAGATTGAGACACAGTTTTTTAGCTTCTTCTGAGGTCATAACACTGGCCCTCCTTTTTAGATTGCTGCTAGCTTAACTATTGTTTACCAATATGAATATCAATATACCTTTGGGCGTAATTGCTCTTTCCTGGTCAAAGTTTGAACTCTTTATCTTTTTTGGAGTATGTGAATCTTGCTTTTGCTTCTCGGAGCTCCCTTTCGATCGTTGAAAATATCTTTGCTACTTGTTTTTCTCTGTAATCATACGAACTTCGATTTGAGCAGTTACCCAGCAGTCGAATTTTGTTTATAATAGCATTTGTTCGCTTTTCTGCCAGCCTTTTGAATCGCTGCTCGCGGGTTTCTCTTGTCTTTATTCGATGTTTCATGGTAATCATATTGTTGAAATAGTGCCAGTAAATTACATTTAAATGTTATATTTTGCATATATAGCATGCATCTTTCAAAGAAACAAGGTTTTTTTTAATTTTTTGCATAAAATTTATATGGACAGAATGGCTGAAGTAGAGTGCTTTTTAAGTGAAAAGTTATAAGTAAAAAGTTAAAAGTTAAAGATACCCCTCCGGCCTTGCGGCCACCTCCCCTTGGCAGGGGAGGATGGGAGCTGTTTTTGGGGGGTTGAGGAAAAAAATTTTAAAAAATTTCGCACAAGGGGTTGACATTGGGCATAAGTAGGACTAAAGTAGTCTTACTTTGATAAATAACTGATGAGGTTTTGATTTATGGATATTCTCAGGCGCAACAGTGATTACGCGATGCGGGCGATCGTTCAGCTTGCCCGTAATTATGGTCAGCAGGCCATATCCAGCAGGGAGCTTTCGGATCTGGAGGATATTCCCAGTCAGTTGGCAAGTAAGCTGCTGCAGCAGTTGGCCAAGGCTGGGCTGGTTGAAAGCTCTATGGGCGTTAACGGCGGGTTTTCCCTGGCCGGCAAGCCCGAGGAGATAACGGCGGCTGAGGTTATTGAGGCTATACAGGGGCCGATACTGGTTAATCGGTGTATCGCGCCGGCGTTTGTCTGTTCTCGCAAGCAGGCCTGCGGTGTGCATGATAAGTTGATGGAGCTTCAGCGACAGATGGAAGATTATCTTGGCGGTCTGACGCTGGCGGAACTGGCGGCTGAGGCCGAGCTGAAAGAAACGGGCAAGAAAAAACAATGTGTTGCGAAAAAATCAAAGAAGCGTAAACTAAAAGCAGCTTCGGGAAGGAGGCAATAATGCCAAAACAACCGGTATTACAATCGTGTGTGGGCGTCAGTCAGGATCTGGCGGGTCTTATAGAGTATTGCGACGATTCGATAGTCAGCAAGACCCTGCTGGATAAGCCTGCCGGGACGGTAACTCTTTTCGCCTTTGACGCAGGTCAGCAGCTTAGCGAGCATACGGCGCCTTATGACGCTTTGGTGCAGGTGCTTGACGGCGTGGGCGATATTCGCATCGACGGTAAGCAGGTGGCGGTCGGCGCCGGGCAGGTGGTTATTATGCCGGGCAATGTGCCGCATTCGGTAAGTGCCGGCAAGCGGTTCAAGATGCTGCTGACAATGATACGAGCGTAAATAAGCCATATAAATTAAACCGGAAATAAACTTTAGATTTTTTTTAAGGAGAAGCGACTATGAACATGTTTTGTTATCAATGTGAACAGACAGCAAAGGGCGAGGGTTGTACATCATTTGGTGTCTGCGGCAAGGATCCGGATGTAGCGGCTCTGCAGGATTTGCTGGTCTATGCGATTAAGGATATTTCGCGGTATATGCATCGGGCCGGCGTGCTTGGCAAGCGCGACAGGGATATTGATGTGTTCGCGGTTAAGGCGATGTTCAGCACGCTGACGAATGTGAACTTCGACGCTGAGCGGTTCAAAGGTTATATGAAAGCCGCGGTCGAGGCCAAAGAAAAAGCGGTTAAGCTTTATGAGGACGCCGCGAAACAGGCCGGTGATGAGCCGGAGCGGCTGGACTGTCCGGTGGCCTGGTGGGAGAATACCGATGATCTCGATGATATGGTTCGCAAAGGCGAGGCGGTCGGTATTGGCAAGCGGATTGACGAGCTTGGCGATGATGTGACGGGTCTGCAGGAGTTGTTGACTTACGGGATTAAAGGTTACAGCGCCTATGCCGACCACGCCCAGATACTTGGCAAGGAGGATCCGGAGGTTTATCAGTTTTTGTATCGTGCGATGGACTATCTGACAGGCGCACCGAGTGACGCCGATGAGCTTCTTGGGCTTGTTCTGGAGTGCGGGCGTATAAATATGCGTGCGATGGAATTGCTGGATCAGGCCAATACCGGCGCTTACGGTCATCCTGAACCTACGCCGCTGCGGATCAGTCCGGTCAAGGGTAAGGCGATTCTGGTCAGCGGTCATGATTTGAAGGATCTGGATTTGATATTGCAGCAGACCGAGGGCAAGGGGATTAATGTTTATACGCACGGTGAGATGCTGCCGTGTAACGCGTATCCGGGACTGAAAAAGTATAAACACCTTGTCGGTAATT
>PWDX01000250.1 GCA_003553245.1 Phycisphaerae bacterium | reverse complement strand
CGCTTTCACAGGCGGTCAGCTTTCTGGCCGGTAATTTGCCGCTGGAAACAGCCGCGGTGGATATTGACGGCGTTTTTGAGCAGTGCGGCCGTTACGGAGTTGACTTCGGCGATGTAAAAGGCCAGCAAAGCGTAAAGCGGGCGCTGACTATCGCCGCTGCCGGTGGTCATAATATAATGATGATAGGCCCGCCGGGTGCGGGCAAGACAATGCTCGCTCAGCGGCTGCCTACCGTTTTGCCGCCGCTGACGCTGGAGGAGTCACTGGAGACGACACGGGTATATTCGGTGGTCGGAATGCTGGAAAAATCTCAGCCTTTGATGGCTAAGCGGCCTGTGCGGATGCCGCACCATTCTGCTTCGGCTCCGGCCCTGGTCGGCGGCGGAACGAACCCCAGACCCGGCGAGTTGTCGCTTGCGCATTTCGGGATATTGTTTCTGGATGAGTTCGCCGAGTTTCCGCGTAATGTGCTTGAGAACATACGCCAGCCGCTTGAACAGGGGCATGTTGCCATTTCTCGTGCCAAAGGCACAGTCAGCTTCCCGGCCAGATTTATGCTTGTCGCGGCAATGAATCCCTGTCCGTGCGGATATTTCGGAACCAGTTCTCGGCGGTGCCGCTGCACGCCAAATCAGATAGAGAAATATATGGCCAAGATATCCGGGCCTTTGATGGACAGGATCGACATTCATATTGATGTGCCGCCGGTGAAATACAGCCATCTCCGCTCTGGTGCGAGCCAGTTGGATTCGCATACAATGCGGCAAAATGTCCTGACAGCCCGCAAGGCTCAGCAGTTGCGTTTTGACGGTCAGGCGATAAATAACGCGCAGATGAGTCATAAACAGGTTGAAAAATTCTGCGCACTGGACAATCAGGCAGAGTCCATGCTCAAGCACGCGATGTCGGAGTTCGGCCTAAGTGCTCGGGCTCATGATAAGATATGCAAACTGGGCCGCACTATCGCCGATCTGGAAGGCTCATCGCATATCAGCGTTTCACATCTGGCCGAGGCGATAAGCTATCGCAAGCTCGACCGGAAATTATAACGAGCCTGTATTTCAGAGCAGAAAACGCCCGATAACAAAGCCGCAGGAAATTTTTTAAGGCTGAATTTCTCAAAAACAGGCCTTAATTTTGCAAACTCACATATTTTTGCCGATACAGCCTCAAATAATCCCCCTTCCGGCAGTAAAAACGCACATTTTATAAGGCATTGTTTCAATCATTAAATCCTGATTATTTTGCTTAATCCGCACCTGTCATATTGTCGATAGGCACATTAGATAATAACAGCTTTTGTTTATGACTATAGGAGAAAAAAAATGGGAATTCAAAACTGGTCGGAAAACATTATATTGGTTGATTTGCCCGAAGAGCCGCAATTAGGTGAAGAGTTGAAAACAGCTACACAGATGGTGCGTGATCGCGGCGATGCGGAAGTGGTGATTGATTTTTCCGCGGTGGATATCATAACCTCTTCGAGCATATCCAAGCTGCTGAGGCTGCGCAAGCTGCTGGCCGACTGCGGCCATGAGCTTAAGTTCTGCAATGTAGCACCGGCGACCAAGGGCATTTTCACAGTAACAGGACTTGACGGCGTGTTTGAGATTGTTGAGGATAAGTTCGTGGCGCTGGCAGGTTTGCAGATAGCAGGCTAAATTGGCACGGGCAAATACTTGACAGTGTGAATGTGGGGGTATATCTTTGGTGCATTGATGGTCTCGGGGATTTTATGCCTGGGGCTGAAAAGATGCCAACCAGAGCCGGACGACATTAATGGACGAACAAACCCTCCAGAAACTGCAAGAGACACTGGGATATAAATTCAAAAACACCGAGCTGCCGGATATAACTTTTACACACAGCTCAGCCGCCGATGACAGGCTCCAGAGCAATGAGAGGCTTGAGTTTCTCGGCGATTCGGTACTCAATCTTATAATCTGCAGGAAGCTGTTTGACCGATTCGATGATTATCTCGAAGGCGACCTGACTAAGATAAAGTCGATGCTCGTCTCCCGCCGGACTTGCTCAAAAATAGCAAAAGAGCTGAACTTACAGGACTTTCTGCGCACCGGTAAAGGTATGACCTCAAGCAGAGCGTTGGCAGGGTCTATCTCTGCGGGTCTGGTCGAAGCCGTCATTGCCGCGATTTATCTGGACGGCGGCTATGAAGCCGCGGAGGATTTTGTTCTGCGGGCTTTCGGTGATATGATAGACAAGGCCGACGCAAAACATTCGCACGGAAATTTCAAGTCGCTGCTGCAGCAGCATTGCCAGCGGGTTTTTGATACAATACCTGCCTATAGTGTTCTTGACGAAAAAGGCCCCGAACATGATAAATGTTTTGAGATAGGAGTTATTGTAGGCCAGAGGACATTTTTACCTGCCTGGGGAAACAGCAAAAAAGAAGCGGAGCAGCGGGCGGCCTATAACGCACTTATAGAGCTGGATTTGATAATGGGCAAGGCCGATGACGAAGATGACTTCAACGGTGAGAAATGACACTATGACGCCTGCCGGTTAGCCCATTACCAGCCACATAAACGCCGTAAGTGCAAAACCTACCAGTATCGTAAAAACGGTCAGCGAGAGAAACAGCACCGTGCATTCTCTGATAAAACTTACTGCCTCTATTTTTTCCAGTTTTGTCGCTTTGTATGCGACCACGACCGCGGCCAGCAATGGCAAAAGCCAAAACAGAGCCCACGGCGTAACGCCGACTTCCAGCGGTGAAGTAAACGAGCCGCAAATATTTATAATCTCGCAAAGCTGAATCACGGCGTTACCCTCCCTGCCTGAGATGCGCCAGATATACGGATTTGACAATAACCAGCAGGTTAAGCAGGCCGGCAATACCTGTGTAAATCTGTCCCAGTTCGGCAGGCCTGCCGTATGAAGGATACATCCCGCCCGCACCGATATGGCCTATGACAGCCACTAAAGGCGTGTTCATTATCTGGGCGACATACCACGGCCTTGATGCGACAGGATCGATTACGCCGATCGAGCCGACATAGAGACCAAGCAGAAAAGTTACAGTTATCGCGCAGAAGACTATCACAGCGCGTCTGTATTCGGCCAGAAGATAATATCCGCCGCCCGGCACCACCCAGCCGGCCAGTCCGATTATAAACAGATATATCGGAGGATTTTCGTTTTTTATTCTATCAAGCATCAAATTTCATCGAGGTCTTCAAAATCTTCAGGCTCCTGCTGTTCGCGCCTGACAAGCTCGAAGCCCATTCTCTGTTCTATATTTGAGGGGTTAAAGTGCACCACGGCCATCGCCTGAGCGCCGGTCAACTGTTCACGATAGGCCTGGAAAGCTTTTAGCTGCTCGTACTGTCCCTCGGTAAGCCTTTCAAGTTCGACATCTTTGAAGACATACCAGCTTTTATGCGGCTTAAATTCCGCTATCATCGGCAGCTCGGCGGGGCGGCTTTCTCCGGCAGGTATCAGTGAGTAAAGTTTGTCCCGCCACATCTTTTGTTCCTTAATATTTCGAAGGAAAAACTCAGCAGTGGGATCGCCCTGATTTTGAATCTCGAGCCTGCGAACCATAGATTCGGAAAGTCTGTTTATATCGTCCTGAGTTTGTACCCTGACGGGGTTTTCTTCAAGCTCATACTGCTGGTTGAACTTTTCGACAGCTTCATCCCAGCCGTGTTCGGAAACCAGTGCCAACAGTTCATCAGCTTTGCTTTCGAGCATTTCCATAGCGGCGAGTTTTTTAAGGTCGTTGACAACCGCTTCCCTGACGGAATAGATGTTTTCGTCTGCTTCATTTAGCACGACTGAAGCTTGACTGAAGCTGACATCCACGCTCTCGGGGGCCTCTTTGCCGGCGACATCAATAACCCTCATCAGGCCCATCAAAGCGTCTCGACCGTCTCGCACCGGGCCGAAAGACTGGAAAATCTCAGGAGCATCGGCATCGAACAGCCCGGCAGTGTATCCCAGAGCATCGATAGCAAAAGCCTTAGAGGCAATGCCGACCGCGGCTCGGCCCTGATCCTGGAGAAACATCATTCCGAGTTTATCATCGCGCGAGATATCTGCCGCGGTTAATAGCCCCGTCTTGCCGGTGTATAAGCGAACATCGCTGCTGATTTGCTCG
>PWDX01000151.1 GCA_003553245.1 Phycisphaerae bacterium | reverse complement strand
TTTTAAAAATCCTTCCTTTTCATTCTTTTGTTTGTTTCTTTAACAATTTATAGAACAGCTTTTCTATCATCGTATTGCACTCATTGCGCAACTTTGATGAAAATCTACGGTTTCTGTTCTAGGCGGGCGGGCCGTGTGCCAGCAGATCGAATGAAAAGCCTGGCCAGAAGGCCGGGGCTGCGTGTGTTTTTATATCGTAAAGCGAGGTGTTGCGCCGCTCGCATTGCATCAGCGATTCGGCGAAAATATCGGAAATGACGAACCGCGGCTGAGGCTGACCATAGTCGCGCCTGCCGGGTGCGGATGTTGTTAATTGGGGAATATCAGTAAGGCTCAAAG
Source organism: Phycisphaerae bacterium (assembly GCA_003553245.1). Lineage (GTDB taxonomy): Bacteria > Planctomycetota > Phycisphaerae > Sedimentisphaerales > Anaerobacaceae > T1Sed10-97. Next base: position 3,799 of record PWDX01000151.1, on the reverse strand, counting down.
CCCCGCCGGGCAAACCTTCGAGATAGTGCAGCAGCGCTATATAGCCTGTGCCTTCGATGTCGGCCCTTTTGCGCCGGCTTTGGCCTAAATAGCTCCTGCCGGCGGAGCTGGTTTGGAGTTTTCTATTATGGCCGTGATTAGTTAATCGCACACTGCAAACCAGCTTTGTCGCGGTGTGCAGACCCGCGAAGCTAAGCGATAACGCGCCCAGCGCCAGCAGGATCCAGAATTTACGGTCTTTTACCATAGTAACGCACAAAAAACCGGTCAGACCCAGCAGTAATGCCGGAGGCACTGCAGGGACATAGTATGTACTGCACTGGTCGGGATTCTGGTCGTTGCGGCCTGACCAGATGGAATTATCAGGTCCGGTTATATCCCGGGCCAGATGCTCCAGCCCCGGCGGCAGTTGGCTTTGTGTTAATGACAGGGTATTGGATGTGTATGTCTGATTATCGAATCGGCTGTCAAAGTCCGCAGCCCGGGCATCCGCGGCGGGCATAAAAACAACAGCCGCAACGACGGCGCAGAGCAGCAACGCCGGCAGCTTATAACCGACCAAAGCTCCAAAAACAGATTTTGACCGCAATTCAGACATACATTTTCCGCAGTTACCTTTTATATGATGTGGAGAAACCCTCCTATGGATACCCCTCACCAAACCACCTCCGGCGGCTTTTACTTCATTCCCTGCCACCTTCGATTTTTACTATGGTTTGAGTGTATAGTAGACAAAAAGGTAAGTCAAGAGAAAAAACTCCAAAATAATAAAAAAAAGTGATTTTTTTTCGGACTTTATCGTTTGTAGCGATTATGCGGGCAAAAAAAATACCCGCGGGCAATATGTTGTTGACATATCGTCCGCGGGTAAGCGGTGCTGCGACTGTTATAATTTAGTTAGTGTTCGGTGAAAACAGGCCTGGCCGGCCTTTTGTATGATGCCGCTGTGATTTTGTTCAAAATATAATACTTATTGGTTTTCGCTATCCGGTATTTTCTGAAAGTTCAATAAAATCGGCAGGAAGGGCGTCATTGTCTGACAGGGGTGTCTGTGTGATGTTCGGGTTTAGTTCGCAAAGATTAGGGCTGACATCGTTTAGCAGCCGAAGCAGCACTGAGACCCGGTTGGCTACCTGCAGCTTTTTGTAGATGCTTCGAAGATGGGTTTTTGCGGTGGAGGACTTGACATCTAAAGCGGAGGCGACGCCTTTGTTATTAAAGCCGCGGCAGACCAGCTTTGCCACCTGAAGCTCTCTTGGTGTGAGGTTATATTTTCCAACGAAATAGACCCAATGGTCCTCGTCAAAAATATCCTGACGGCATAGATCGAAAGAGCCTGCCATCGAAATCCAGTTGTTGTTTGGAGGTTTTTCCATTTTATCGCTCCGGTGTGCTGTTTAGTCTTCCAGCATATTCCTTATGCGGGAGACCTCATCCGATGAAAGCCCGCCGACATTTTCATTTATCGAAAGCGCTTTTTGCAGATTAGCCCGGGCGGCCTGGGTCCGGCCCATTTCCATCTGGACCTTGGCCAGGTTAAACGCCGATGTGCTGGCCGACGGGGTCGCTTCGCCGTAAATTTCCAGAGCCCTGTTAAAATCTCTGACCGCCCGGTCATAGTTGCCCAGTTCTTTATGTATCACGCCGCGGGTATCGAGCAGGTCGGCGTAGGCCGGCTGAAGCTCTAAGCCGCGGTCGGCAAGCTCCAGCGCCTCGTCAAACTGCTGATAATTGGTTGCCAGTATCCAGGCAAGGTTGTTCATAGCGATTACCTGCTGGTCATCGATCTCAATAACGCGGCGGTAGAGCTGTGCGGGTTCTTCGTATTCGCCTGCGCCCAGAAGCATACCGGCAAGGATAAGCTTGGCCTGCGGCGAATCTGGGTTGGTTTCAATGGCCGATCGCAGTATGGTTTCTGCCTGTTGGCCTGCCTGGGGATCACCGGCGCCGGCAAGGCCGGCGGCTATCTGGGCAGAAAGCTGCGTATCTTGAGGATTATTTTCTTGCCAGCTTATGGTTTTTTCGGCTATCTGTGCCCAGTCCTGACGGCGCTGAAGTATCGTCACCATAGCCCTGAGCGGGTCAGGGGCGTCGGGGTAATCTTCCATTAGCGTCTGGAGTTTGGCTATCGCACGGTCCTGGCTGCCGGCGACATCCAGAGCCATAGCAAGCGCCGTTTTACAGCGGAGATCATCTTCGGGATTGTCGGCATAGTCCATAAGATTCTCAATCAGCTCAACCGCCCTTTGGCCCTGGTCGCTATCTACATATAGCTGCGCAAGCTGCAGGCCAGTGTCTATATCGGCAGTGTCCTGTTCGTAAAGGCTGCGCATCGTCGGTATGGCCATATCCGGCGACCTTCTGGCTTCGGCACGAGCTTTTAAGTTTAATAGCTGGCGGTTGTTTCTGTTATGTGACAGACCTGACATTGTAACATCTATCGCCCTTGCGATCTGCTCCTGTTCGAGGGCGATCTCTGCCAGCAGCGCCCACGCCTGAACATTTTCAGGATTATCATCGGTAATTTCCTCAAGAAGAGACCCTGCACTCTCAAGGGCGGCGCGGCCTTCCTGGGCAAGTGCAAAACGAGCTTCTATCATTTTAAGCTCACTGTCATCGGGATAAGACTGCCTTGCATCTTCGAGAAACTCTGAGGCCTGCTGGATTCTCTGCGGCTGGCCCGAGGCCAGGTAACGGTCAATCAGGAGCTTTTGAACTGTCAGGTTATCCGGGTCAAGTGAGGCGGCTTCTTCAATGTCCTGTATCGCCTTTTCAACCTCGCCTGACTGACTGTAAAGGTTGCTTCGCCCAAGCAGAGCCGTTACAGGAGTATCCGATGCGTCTATCGCCCGCTGGTAGTCTTCGAGGGCTCTGTCTGTCATATCAAGCTCGGAGTGAATCTGGGCCCGAAGCATGTATGCCTGTGCCGTGGCGATATTATCAACGGCCTGGTCGGCAAGTTCAAGCGCTGCCTGGCTGTCGCCTGATTCGAGTTGTACGCGTGCATAAATGGAGATGACATTCATTGACTCGGGGTGTCTTTCAAGCTGCTCGGCCAAGATTTGCGATGCCTGCTCAATATCGCCGCCGCGAGCGGCCAGGATTGCCATATTTACGGCAACATTGACATTATCCGGGTCGGCAAGGGCAAGCTGTTCGAGAATCGCCGAGGCGTCGGAAATTCTGTCCTGCTCTAAATAGCTTTGCAGTCTCTGGGTCTGGATTCGCGGGTCCTGCAGCATTTGCGGATCCAGACGATAGATGATTCTTTCTACCCTGTCGTGTCGGCCTGCCTGGACCATTGTCTCTATGGCAGGGCCAACTATTCTCATATCCGACGGGAACCGAGAAAGCGCCTCTTCATAGGCCGATACGGCCATCTGCAGGTAGCCGGCCTGAGCGTAACTCTGGGCCAGAAGCTGTCTGCTTTGCAGGTGGTCAGGGTGGCTTCGCAGATTTTCCTGAAGCAGTGATTCGATGTCCGTAAAATATCTGTCGAAATCGTCCTGCCTGAAATACAGCAGCGCCTGTTCGTATCGCCATCTCCAGCCCCGGCTGCCTTCGAGTGATTCAATTCTCTCAACAATCTGCTGGGCTCGTTCGAGGTCTTGATGTACCTGTCTGCACTGAAGCAGCCTGCGCTGAAGCTCGATATCGTCGGCATTTTCCTGGGCAAGGGGACTGAGAATCGCATATTCATCATCCGGTCTGCCCTGCTTCCGATATAAATCGGCCAGCATTACCGATAAGTCTCTTTTTTCCCGGCCTTGTTCGATTTGCTCTACGGCATTTTCCAGTA
>PWDX01000065.1 GCA_003553245.1 Phycisphaerae bacterium | reverse complement strand
GCAGCAGATACTTTTTGCGGTCTATGGCCGCGAGCATATCGTCGTTTTCATTAGCGATATCGACTCTGCGAAGGGCGACGGTAACGATTTGCGTGCCGCTGACCTCGACGGCGCGGGCCATTGTCTGGTTCGAGGAGAATTTGCCCGTACCTATCAATAAACGCGATTCAAAGGTCTTATTCGCTATTTTCAGCTTATCCATAAATTTTCCTCAGCCTCCGCCGACAAATCGGAGAAGCTCGATTTTCTGGTTGTCGATTAGTTTCGTTTTTGCAAAATCCTGCCGCTGGACTATTTGGCCGTCAAGTTCGGCCACGACGGTCGCGGCGTCGATATCAAGGTGTTTGAGCAATTCGGCGATGTTTTCGGGAAGGGCGTCGAATTGCTTCTTTTCGCCGTTAATGAGCAGAAAAGCCATATTTTATAATCTCACAATATCAAATTTTCACATAAAAATCGGGTAAAATCTTCATTATACCTTCTCCGGTTAGTATGTTCCAGTTCTCAAAAAAGTTTTCAAATCGCTTGTCATTGTGAAAAAACGAGGGTTGAGTGTGTTTTGAGGTGTGGTTTTCGGTAAAGGTTTTGGGTATATGGGCGGCATAGGCAAAATAGGAAAGCAAAAAGCCGGTAAGTTTTGGTATGTTTCAGGCTGATTTTGGTAGTTTTCGGGCAGAAACAGGGGTATTTTGGGTAACGAAATCGGTAGTGTGCGGACGGATAGATATGTCGTCCGCCCAGTTTGTTTTAAGGTTGAGTTGGAGAAAAGGCCTTTTTTAACGATGACTTTGATTAAGAGGTTATCTTGTCCAGTTCAAGGTATTGCCTGGCGTTATTGTAGCAGATATCGCGGACTATGCTGCCGAGCAGTTCTTTATCGTTCGGTATAAGGCCTTGCTCTGCCTGCGTGCCAAGCATATTACAGAGGATTCGGCGGAAGTATTCGTGCCGAGAGAATGACAGGAAGCTGCGGGAATCGGTGAGCATCCCGATGAATCTGCTCAGCAGGCCCAGGTCAGCCAGTGTCTGTAATTGCTGTTCCATGCCGTTTTTTTGATCAAGGAACCACCAAGCCGAGCCAAATTGCATTTTTCCGGGAATAGAGCCGTCCTGATAACAGCCCATTAGCGTGGCGATTGTTGCGTTGTCGGCGGGATTAAGATTGTAAAAAATGGTTCTGGTTAGTTTATCCATTGACTCCAGTCGGTCGAGCAGTTTGGCAAGGCCGTCGGCGATTGGATAATCTGCAATAGAGTCGAAGCCGGTATCCGGGCCGAGCTTGTTGAACATTTTCGTATTATTGTTTCGCAAAGCTCCGATATGGAACTGCTGCGTCCAGCCTTTTTCTGCGTTCATAGCGCTTAGCTCAACGAGCATAGCGGTTTTGAATTTTAGTATTTCTTCATTGTCGGTACGATTTTTTTTTCTAAGTTTCACAAATACGGCTTTAAGCTCTGCTTCGGAATAATCTACAAAAAATGTTCGGGTTAGCCCTATGTCACTTAGTCGGCAGCCGTGGTCGTGAAAATAATTATGGCGACTCTTCAATGCAGAAAGGAAGTCATTGTAAGAGTTAATTTGCATACCTGTAAGCTCGCCGAGACGGTCAACCCAGTCGTTAAACGCGACGGGATCTTCGACGGCCATTGCTTTATCCGGTCGCCATGCGGTGCGAACTTTTGTATCGAAATCTTCCGCAGCGATTTTCTCATGATGTTCGAGGCTGTCGAGAGGGTCCTCGGTTGTGCAGACCAGTTTTACATTGAATTTTCGTAACAGGCCGCGGACGCTGAAATCCGGCTGTTGAAGCATTTCGGCACAGTTTTTATAAATTCGATCAGCGGTATCTGGGTTGAGCAGATCTGTAATGCCGAAAGGTTTTTTCAGCTCCATGTGCGTCCAGTGATACAGCGGATTTCCGATACAGTAAGGCACGGTCGCGGCCCATTGTTGAAATTTTTCATAGTCCGTTGCTTCGCCGGTAACATACCTTTCATTCACGCCGTTTGTGCGCATCGCTCGCCATTTATAATGATCGCCTGCCAGCCATATTTGAGCTAAATTATCGTAGTTATGGTCAGTGGCTATCAGTTCGGCCGGCAGGTGGCAATGGTAATCATAGATAGGCATTTCAGCGGCGTGTTCATGGTATAATCTTCTTGCAGTTTCATTGCTAAGAATGAAATCTTCGATCATAAAACCAGTCATCGTTTGTCCTTGATTAAAATTAGACAACATAAGTTGATGCCGCGGTAGAGCCGCCTCTGCCTGTCCAGTTGGTATGGAAGAACTGGCCGCGAGGTTTATCCACTCGCTCGTAAGTATGAGCGCCGAAATAATCACGCTGTGCCTGGAGCAGGTTCGCAGGCAGTCTTTGATGACGATAGCCGTCATAGAAAGCAAGCGCCGAGCTCAGCGCCGGAATAGGAACTCCAATAGTTACCGCCTGTGCGACTACTTTGCGCCAGCTTGTCTGGGCCTGCTCGACAGCGTTTTTGAAAAAGTCATCGAACAGCAGGTTTTCCAGTTCAGGATTTTTGTCATAGGCCTTCTTGATTTCGCCCAGAAATACAGACCGGATAATACAGCCGCCGCGCCACATAAGGGCGATGCCGCCATAGTTCAAATCCCATTTGTATTCCTCTGCCGCTGCCCTCATAAGCTGGTAGCCCTGGGCATAACTTATAATCTTCGAGGCGTAAAGTGCTTCCCGCAGATCGTTAATAAACTGTTTTTTGTCACCGGTAAATTCGGGTTTGGGTCCTTTGAGTATTTTGGAAGCTCGGACCCGCTGGTCTTTCAGCGCCGAAAGACAACGGGCAAAAACCGCCTCGGCAATCAGCGTCAGAGGCTGGCCCAGATCCAGAGCCGTAATACCTGTCCATTTACCGGTTCCTTTTTGGCCGGCGGTGTCAAGAATAAGGTCGATTACTTCGTTGCCGTCCTCGTCTTTGTAGCCGAGGATGTCTCTGGTGATTTCGATGAGATAGGAATCCAGCTTGCCTTCGTTCCATTGGGCGAATACTTCGTGCATTTGCTGGTTAGTCATCCCCAGAACCTCTTTCATCAGCAGATAGCTCTCACATATCATCTGCATATCGCCGTATTCTATGCCGTTATGCACCATTTTTACAAAATGTCCCGCACCGTCCTGACCAACCCAGTCGCAACAGGGCTGCCCATCAGGTGTATGAGCGGCTATCTTCTGAAAAATCGGCTTGACGCTTTCCCAGGCTCCCGGCGAGCCGCCGGGCATTATCGACGGGCCTTTAAGGGCGCCTTCTTCACCGCCGGAGACGCCTGTTCCGATGTAGAGTTTGCCTTTTTCCTCAACATATTTTGTTCTGCGAATGGTGTCGTTGAAATTGCTGTTGCCGCCGTCGATAATGATATCGCCGTCTTCGAGAACATCCAGCAGGCTGTCGATCGCTTTGTCAACAGGCGCGCCGGCCTTTATCATTATCATTACCTTGCGGGGTCGTTTGAGATTGGCTGCGAGTTCTTCGAGGCTCTTACAGCCGATGATGTTTTTACCTTTTGCCCTGCCCTGGATGAATTCATCGACCTTTGAAGTCGTCCGGTTATAGCAGGCGACCGTAAAGCCTTTGCTTTCCATGTTCAAAATGAGATTTTCGCCCATCACCGCAAGTCCGATTACCGCAATATCAGCTTTTGACATTTTTTTACTCCTATATTTTCAAAAATAGTTATAAATCGAATTTCTCTTTCCATGCCCATAGTCCCATACCGGGATTTGGAACAAAAAATACTTCTTCACCATCAACCGTGTTGAATCCCGCCCTTAGATTAGCAGGGTTGTATTTTTCCATCATTGAGTCAAGCTCGGCGTATTTGAAATTTACCGACTCAATCTCCTGCCGGGACAAATTGCCAGGGCAGTATGTTATGTTGAACCTTCCTTCGGACGAGCCGTGAATTAAATGCGCCGCCGCACTTAAATTGTCGCGCAGTTCCTTATGATTGTCAACCAGCTCAAGCACTCGGTTGGTGCCGACATAGCCGTATTTTCGAATCAGACGGTCTATTTCCTTATCTTCGCCAAACTCTTTCAGCCCCGGCGCAAGTACAATCAACTCGCCGTCATCTGCCATTGCCATTCGTGTTCGATAGATGCTTTTGTTGCCAAGCCAGGTACTCTTAAATTCGGCAGGATCGAGGTAAACGACGGCTTTTTGCAAAGGCTTATCGAGCATCTGGAAATTTACTTTCAGAGAAAGCTCTGCCGCCTTATAAAAACATTCCATATCATCGCCGATAAACAGTCCCCGAGTTACAGGTCCGTCATCCGTGCTGCCGACCACGGTTTGAATATAAACTATCGGCAGGTCTTTGGCAAAATGCTCGCAAGCATAATTCAATACCCGGCGAACAGGGGTGTCGGCCCTGCCCATAATTCTTTCCATACCGTAAGCCGCACCTAGGAAATGGCTTTTATTTATGCCCTCGGCGCCGCCAGTTCCCACAAACACATTCTTGCTGTGATTGGCCATCCCAACGACCTCATGCGGGACAACCTGGCCGATTGACAGAATCAGGTCAAATCCGCCGTCAAGGAGTAACTGATTAACCTGAGCCGGCCAGTCATAATCGAGCTTGCCTTCACTTACCTGTCTTACAAAATCAGCCGGCACTCGTCCGAGTGTAGCAAGGTCTTTTCGCCAATCGTGTCTGCGGAAAAGATTTCGGGGCATATCGCCGAACATCCGGGTTATTTCCTGCTCGGTCATTGGAAAATGCGTACCCAGCGCCGGAAGCACATCGGTTAGTTTGCTGCCGAAATACTCCCATGCCAGCCGAGTCAGTTCACCGGCCCGTGAATACACACGGGTAATATCCGGCGGAATAGCCAGGACTTTGGCGGCAGAGAGCTTCTCAAGAGCCTCGTAAAGTCCGGCCTTTAAGTCGGCTGAGCTTAAAATATCATTTTCATTTCCACGCTGGTAGTACAGCATTTTTTAGAGTTCCCGGGATATTAAATTAAACGCCGCTAAATGCGCTGAACCCTCCGTCAACAGGAACAACGATTCCCGTTACAAATTCAGAAGCATTACTAACGAGCCATAAGACTGTTCCGGCAAGGTCTTCGGGACTTCCGAATCTTGCCATCGGCGTATGGTCAATTATTGTCTTTCCGCGAGGGGTCAGGTCTCCGGTATTTTCATCGGTCAGGAGGAAACGGTTTTGCTCGGTCAAAAAGAACCCCGGTGCAAGAGCGTTTACTCGTATTTTCGGTGAATAATTTCGGCACATATGCACGGCCAGCCACTGCGTGAAATTACTGATCGCCGCTTTGGCCGCGGAATAGGCAGGTATTTTTGTAAGCGGACGAAAAGCGTTCATACTTGATATATTGAGTATTACACCGTTTCCTGCCTGAGCCATATATTTGCCCGCTATCTGGCAGGGCAGCAATGTACCTACAAAATTCAGATCGAACACCTGTTTTACGGCTTCTTCTGAAAGGTCAAAGAAAGAAAGCTTATCCGATGTCGTAGCTTCTTTTCTGTTACCGCCGGCACCGTTTATAAGCACATCTATACCGCCCATTTTATCGTGAGCTGTTTCTATTGCCTTGTGGACACTTTCTTTTTCGAGAACATTTACCTCAACAGCAAAAGCCGTTTCCCCGGTGCCGTTAATATCCTCACAAAGTTTACGAGCTTTGTCTATTGAGAAATCCAATACGCTAACACGAGCACCTGCCTGCGAGAGCCTCTTTGCCATACTTCCACAAAGCACTCCCGCGCCGCCGGTTATTGCAATATTCTTTCCTTTTATGTCATAAAGACTATCCATATCGGCTCCCAAATATATACGATATCAATTAGCGTTTGACACGGGCATTACCTTCCCAGATGCTCCAGAGATGATCTTCATCAGCGGGTTGGCCGTAGTCGGTAAGCATTGTTGTTGCCAGCGCTCCGGTGGCCCAGCCGAACTGAGGCCATTTTTCCGGTTGCCAACCTTTGAGAATCGCATACAGCATACCGCCGACAAAACCGTCGCCGCCTCCGATACGATCAAGTACGCCAATCCGGCGAGGCTCGATAACATGCCAGTTCTCGCCCTCGGCCATAATCGCGCCCCAAAGGTGCTGATTTGCGCTAACGACCTGCCGTAATGTATTGGCAAATACCGATACATTAGGAAAGGACTTTTTGGCTGTAATTATCATTGCCTTGAAGCTTTCAATTTTGGCGGCGATGTCTTTTCCACCTGCCTCAGGACCCTGCAGTCCCAGGCACAACTGAAAATCTTCTTCATTGCCGACCAGAATATCCGATGCCTCGGCGATTTCCTTAAAAATGGCGGCCAATTCTTTTTCGCGACCCTTCCAGAAAGAGGCTCGATGGTTAAGGTCAAATGATATGCGCGTGCCGTGTTTTTTGGCCGCTCGCGCCAACTCCAGACAAAATGTTCCTGTCTCAGGCGAAAGTGCGGCGATCAGTCCGGAAAGGTGAACTATCTGCACACCGTCCTGTCCAAAGAGCCGATCAAGGTCAAAATCTTTTACATTCAGCGTTCGGCCAACTTCACCTGCACGGTCATTATGTACGCGAGGCCCGCGCGAGCCGTAACCGCTGTCGGCCAGATTGAACTGATGGCGATAGCCCCATGGTCCGCCCTGCGGAAGTTCCGGTCCTTCATATTCCATGTGCCGCGAGCCGAGGTCATCTTTGATGAACCGAGCGACGGGGCTGTCCTTTACAAATGTTGTTAAGACTTTTACCGGCAAGCCCAGATATGAAGAAACGCTGGCCACATTAGTTTCAGCGCTGGTGGCCTGCATCATCAGCATCTTGCCGCAATGCATCGGCTGGCCGTTGGTCGGCGTCAGGCGTGCACCCATACTGGTCGGAACCACAAGGGCGTATTTACAGTCCTTTTTAAGTTCAATACTCATAAAGCCATATTCCTCTCAAATATATTAGCCACATTCCGCTCATTTCAAATGGATTCATTATTGCGCACGAAGGATTAAACCCATTTATACTCACAATGTGAGTAATTATAGGTGTAAAAAAAATAAATGCAACCGTTTATTTATAAAAAATCGCATTTTCTATATTGCTTTGGAGTTGTTCGCATTTTAGCTGTTTTTTCTTGAAAACAATCACAATTTGAGCTATTTTTAAGCAGATCAGCTATGAAAAACATAGATAATACAAACAGTCCCATAGATTCGAGAAACGCAGGCCTGCGAAACGAAAGGCTTATACTATCGCTGCTAAAGCGATTCGGGCCGCTTTCGCAGTCTGAAATATGCAAACAGGCCGGGCTGGGAAGCTCTACTGTAAGCTATATAGTAGGGCGGCTGCGAACGAAAAATCTGATTAGCGAAAAGCCCGGCAGCAGCACAAGGCGAGGCGCAAAACCCACTGTGATAGAAATAAATCCAAAGGGCCGATTCATCATAGCGGTGGAATTGAGCCGGCAGTATCTCCTTATAGGTAGATTTGATTTTAACTGCGAGCTTATCGAATCGTTCAGGGTAAACCTGGAAGAAGATCATTCATTTGAGACTGTTGTAGATTTGCTGGAAATAAACATTCGCGGGCTGCTTAGCAAAGCCGGCCTTAGGCAGGATCAGATTGACGGTATCGGAATAACTGTCAGCGGTTCCGTAACTCCTGATGGCGATGTCGAACTGTCCAGTACAATGGGCTGGAAATATGCACCATTAGGCAAAAACCTAAGAGGCCGATTATCCTGCCCCGTGCACATTTTCACCACTCGTGTCAGGCTGCTGGGGGAAATAGAAGCTGAACAATCTGCCCCGCAGAATATCCTCTATTTGAATGTAGCCACCGGAGTAGGCGCAAATGTCATAATAGACGGGCAACTGCTTCACGGCGCAACCAATAATTGTGGTGAAATCGGCCATGTCATTTTCGAACCGGACGGTCCACAGTGCGGTTGCGGTCATCGAGGCTGTCTCGAATCTCTCATTTCAGGCCCCGCACTTGCGCAGAAATTAAAACAAGATATCAGAAACGGCCAAAAAACATCCTTAGCTGAACGAATCACAGAGGAACTCTCCGATGAGGACATAATCGAGTTATGGGGAAAAGCAGTCGAGAGTAATGACCCTTATGCTATCAAGATACGCGACTTTGTCGGAAAATACTTTGCATTAGCCGCTGCTTTTGCAATAAACCTCTATGACCCGGACAGAATAATATTGGCAGGATATGTAACCGAACAATGCAGCGATTTTTTGATTGAGCGGATAAAACAAGCTTTTGGTGTGCAAGTATATGACAGTGATGCAAGGAACATTAAGATTAGCTTGTCAAAGGCCGGCAAATTCGCACATATCAAAGGTGCAGCGGTCGCGATTACCCAGAACAGAATGACTTGAATTTGTATTACTTCAGACTGAGAACTCTTTTTTCAGGTTGTTCATTTGGGCTTTCAGCCTTGCCATGATTGATGAGTGCATTTGTGAAACGCGGGATTCGGACAGGTCCAGCGTGGCCCCGATTTCTTTCATTGTCATTTCTTCATAGTAATAAAGCACTACGATTAGTCGCTCAGCACGAGTCAGGCCTTTTGTAAGCAGGCTCTTAAGATCTCGTTTTTGGGCTTCTGTTACGGGGTTTTTGCTCTTTTTATCGTTTATGACATCTATTTCACGAAGGTCTTTTTCTTCGTCGGCGTCGCTGAAACTTGAATCCAGAGAAACCAGTCCCACGGCGTTGGCATCCCGCTGAAGCCTCTCGAATTCATCCATCGGCATATCAAGCTCTTTGGCAGTTTCGTTTTTTGTGGGTTTTCTTCCCAGATCAAGCTCCAGAGAACGGGTTATTTTTTGCAACTGGTGCGCTCTTGCCCGAACCAGACGAGGCACCCAGTCCATGCTGCGAAGTTCGTCAAGAATCGAACCTCGGATTCGCGGCGAACAATAGGTTTCAAATTTTACCCCTCTGGAAGGGTCATAGGCGTCTATCGCATCCATCAGGCCGAAAGTACCGGCACTGATAAGGTCGTCAAGCTCGACTTTATCGGGCAGTTTAGAGTGCAGCCGTTCAGCCGCATAGCGTATAGAATCACTGTAATACTCGATCAGGATGTTGCGCCAGCAGGCATCTCTGGTCTTATGGAACTGTTGCCATACATCTGATATATCTACATCGGGCTTTGTTTTTTTTGTTTTGCGCCTGCGGGCCTGGCTGGTTTTCACAACTTCCTCCGTGATTTTTGTCTAATTTGTCGCAACTAACTATACCTTAAATGCCAAAAGTGCGAATTCGTTCCTTAACTTCTCTTATCGCCGGATTTTTAAATAACTTTAGAAAAACCAGTTAACAACTTTTTGCAGAAACCCTTCATCGTTTGGCGGAGCTTCCGCACAGCGGTCGAGTTTTGCCGCCAGTGCAGCCAGTGAGGCAGTGATTTTTGACTTTGGATAGGCAAGAACCACCGGTTGGCGATTCCGCACAGCAGAGTTAATGTGATTATCCCTCAGCAGAACGCCGGCGTTATATATGTGCGTGTTTAGAAAACTCGCCGCTACGCCTGAAATCTGCCGGTAAATCTTTTTGCCTTCGGCTAATGAGCTGGCCATATTGACTATGAGGCTTATCCGGCCCCGATATCCATTACCCGTTAGCACTTTAATCATCGCATAGGAATCGGCCATCGCCGTCGCTTCCGGCGTCGTTACCACCAGCACCTGGTCGCTTGCCATGCAGAAACCGGTAACCGATTTAGATATGCCTGCGGCGGTGTCGATCATAATGACATCGGCATTGTTCTGGAGATATCCCAGGTCACGCAGCAGATGCTGACGCTGAAATTCTGTCAGTTCTGCCATTTCCTGCAGCCCTGATGCTCCGCAGAGCACTTCTATTCCTTTTGGTCCCGGCTGAAGGATTTCGTCCAGTTTTTTTACTCCGCTGAGGACATGGCTTAAGTTATATCTGGTGTTTATTCCGAGCACCAAATCGAGATTTGCCAGCGATATATCCGCGTCAGCGATTATTACCCTTCTGCCGGCAGCGGCCAGGCATATCGCTAAATTCGCTGTAATGTTGGTTTTCCCGACGCCTCCTTTTCCGCTGGTTACCGCAAGGGTTTTTGCCTTGCAGCCGTTGTTTTTCATCATTTCAGATAAATAATCCGTCTGATTGTTTTTCATAATCTCGCTCAGTCCTTACGGGTATCTTCTGGCAGCGGATTCAAGGCTGTGTTTTCGGCTAAGAAGTTCGGCGGCCACTTTCTGGTTCAGCGAATTTTCGTGCATCTTGTCTTTTTGCAGTGAGAGATACTCTGAAGGATTTTTTCTGCGTAGTCTGTCGGCGTGATGGTCAGGCACAGCCTTTACCATAAATGTCCCGTTTTCTCCGAATTTTACGCGAGGGGTGTCTCTAAGGAGTAGCCGGTTATTTATGATGTGCTCTTCAATTGCATCATCCATCAATTGTGAGAACTCGTCAGCATCCAGATCGGCCGGCTTATAGTCCGGATCGCTCAGGCAGGATATATTTCGTGAGATTATCTGCTGGCGAATCTCGGTGAACTCAATAATCTTGTTTAGCACTTCGCTGATGTTATCGGTCGCTGAGTGATATGGTTTCATAAGCTATCCCTGCTTCTATGGCCTCTGCACGATTATTACGGCAGGGCGGTTATTTTCTATCAGTTCTGTTGACTGGGAGGAAAACTTCCAGCATGCTCAGTGGCGTCCTTGCCGAGCAACTCTTTAATTTCATCCAGCGTTTTGGTCTTCTTCAACTCCATTATTTGGCCAAGCCGGGCAAATACCGACTCGTCGTATAGCCTGTGCCCGCCTTCTGTCCATTCGGATTCGCGTATCAGTCCCATTATTGTATAGTTGTGGATTGTCTGCCTGCTAAAGGGGGTGTGGCGAACAAGTTCGCCTATACGATAAAGTTTTGCCGGAGCTTCTATAATCGGTGTGTTCGACTGCATTTACAAATCCTCTATCGAAGAAAACCAATCACGCTTGCTGTAAATTTTCATCAAAGTATATTTTACATTTTATAAAATATAAAAGTTATTTTTGCTTGTCAATAAAAATTTCAAAAATTTTTTAGGGGTAAGATTTATTATCAAGCCAAAGATTTATTAAGCTTTCCATAGATAATATTTTGTCGCTGCGGCGGCTTCAAAGGCGGGATCGTCCGAAAAAATCGGCAATTGAAAATGCAGATGCTGAAATGGGCGGTAGAACTTCTCAAACGAATATATCAATAAGACGGAGAAAAAATGCCACAGCAAAAAAGTAACCTGCAGGCAATTCCTATTACGCCGAAGCCAATAAATCAGTTGGAATCAAAGGACGGAATATCGGTTCTTGAGCATATAACTCCCCTTGCACACCATATAAACTGTCTTGATATAGATCGTATAGCAGGTATATGCACCAGCGAGATACCCGATTTTATTGGGGTTCGGTTTGCATCGTTCTATGTCCTCGACGATACAAATAATATCCTTCACCTACAGGCGCACAACCACCCATACCTTATAAATAAAATCGTATCTCTGAACCAGAGTCATCCTACTCCTATGATAATGGCGGTTCAGAGCAAAGAAATCATCCAGGTTGGCGATATAGACAGCCACGCTAGGCCTATCATAAAAAAATCACAACGGGCCTTTTCAAAGAATTACCGAACCAAAAATTGCCTGATAGCTCCACTTAACTGTCAGGACAATGTGGTCGGGGTGCTGAATCTGGCTGATAAGATAGACGATGATGTTTTTTCGAGACAGGACATTGCGTTGGTTGAACTGTTCAGTCAACTTATCGGAGCTTCGGTTGGCAATGTTAAAATGTTCGAAAAGATGCAGCATCAAGCTACAATTGACGGTCTTACAGGTCTTTCAAACCACCGCAGGTTCTATGAAGTGCTTGAAAAAGAGCTTTGGAGGTCGCGTCGTTATGGCGGTCAAATATCGCTTATAATGATAGATATCGATAACCTAAAGACGATAAATGATAATTACGGCCATCGTGCCGGTGATGCAGTTATACGGGAGATAAGCCGGCGCGTAAAAGGCTGCATTCGACAAATTGACTGTGCGGCCAGGTATGGAGGCGATGAATTTGCGGTTATTTTGCCCAACACGACTCTTGATGAGGCTGCGATTGTAGCATCTCGTATGGTTGAAGAGGTTTCAAAAACACCGGTAGTATGTAATCAGAGGGAAATCGGTCTATCAATCAGCGTAGGCCTCGGTCGCTATGATGCTAATATCAGTCCCGAAGACATTACCAGCAGGAGTGATTATGCTCTTTACTGTGCCAAGCAGGCCGGGAAAAACACAGTAAAAATATATGAGCCAAATCGGGGTTCATAAGCCGTGCTTGAGAAAAGCATTTTAAGTGATGTTGAGGGACTCGGGAAGTGTTACGGGTTATAATTAACGCCGCCATTCGGCTTTGCGTACCATCAGTGGTGGCATCTGTTGGAGTTTCATACGCCTGCTTGGCCGGATAACGCAGCTTCTGCTGCTTGGATACCACTGGATGTTCACTATTTCCGGTTTCAGCCTGATTTTATTTTTTCTTATTATCGCGCTCATTCTGAAATCACCTTTTGCCAATAACCATTGACCCATTTATCTATCGGCAGATAGCGGCGCGGACTTTGGTAAAGACAAATTTTATTACCGACTTTATGCCATCATATTGATATTTTTACATTACCGAATCCTTTATCGCAATCAAAGGACGGTGGTAATCAGAAGTAAATTTCTTTTTCGTCCAGAAATTGCCGGATAATGGTGCAAAGATGACATTTACCGGCCAGAAGTGCCGGTTTTTTAAAGCCGTGAGTGATTGCTTTTTCCATAAGGCCGTAAGGGCCTTGCTCGAACAGGGTTTTGATAAGCTCGTTATTTTCAGGGTGGAAACTTTTCCAGATGTCTTCCAGAGGGGTTGAGTTTATATTACCGAGGGTTATCCCGCTGCATGTTCCGCTGAAAACATTACCGTAAGGGTCGATATGAACGCCTTTGGCCGAGAGAAAAGAGCCGCGACAGGTTTTGTTTTTCAGCTTTTCGATTGGCGTTGACGCCAGCAGCGGCGCACATTTTTCCGCTGCGCGTCCGGTAAATCGGCAGGGATGTTCTTTCATCGAAAGCAGATATTGCTTTTGCTTTTGATTATCAGTTAATCCGGCGATGGTCGCATTGCTGTTGAGATATTCTTGCCAGCGAACGAGCACTCTGTCCGCACCGAGGATTTCGCGTGAGGTATTTGCCAGTATTTGAACTCTTTCTATGGGGACATACTCCTGGTGGAAAGGATCGCAGCTTATTTTGAGCTTTGCCATTCCAAGCTTGTCGAGCAGCGTTACTTTTTCGCGGGCAATAGTTTCATTCGTCGCCCAGAAAGCGTTTGTCTCAATCATATCGACACTGCCCAGGCCACAGGCGTTAGCTTGTTTGAGAATTTCGATAATATTATCCCAGTATAAAAAAGGTTCTCCACCGGTAAGATGGACTTTGGCATTTTGCCCTACTATTTTTTGGAGCGAGTTCCACGCTGCCAATACGGTTTCTGTCGGCATTAATCCGTTTTTCTCCGGGCCGCAGTGATAATAACAGAATTCACAGCGACAGTTACACTTGTAGGTCAGCAACAACCCTGCCGATCGCCAGAGTTTGAATTTGGGTTTTTCACGGCTTAGCGAAGAATTGTAGATGTTATCAGTTAATTTTAGCACTTTAGCTTTCGTGGACTTTCGGCATATTTGAATTATTTCGACGGCTGTAAGTTTTCTTAAGATATACCTGTAAAACGGTTATATCAGCCGGGTTTACGCCGCTCAATCTCTGTGCCTGGCCGAGATTTTCAGGACGAAATTCTGCCAGCTTTTCCCTTGCTTCGTTTCGCAGGTGGGCTATGTCGCTATAATCAATGTTATTGGGTATTTTCTGCTTGCGGAGGTGCTGGGTATCCCGTGCAAGCCGCCGCTGCTTTTCAAGGTAGCCCTCATATTTAGCATCAATGGCAACGGCCTGAAGCTGCTGCTGTGTTAACTCGTCTTTCAAAAAGCCCGGGTAATCTGCAAGAATTTTTTCTATGTTACTGTTTGGCCTGGCAAGCTGCTGCCAGAGGCTCGTGCCATAGGTGCGGGTATTTTCAAGATATTCTTTTAGTCGTGCGATATTTGATACCTTTTGTTGATATATGCGCTCACGGTCCTTGTCAACCAATCCGGCGGCGATGCCAATTTCCGTAAGACGGCGGTCGGCATTATCGCTGCGCAGCGACAGGCGAAACTCTGCCCGGGAGGTGAACATTCTGTAAGGCTCTGTTATATCTTTTGTCATAAGATCATCAATCAATACGCCGATATACGCCTGGTCGCGGCTCAGCACGAGCGGTTCCTTGTTCTGCAATTTCATCGCGGCGTTAATACCGGCCATTATGCCCTGTGCAGCCGCTTCTTCATATCCGCTTGTTCCGTTAATCTGACCAGCTAAAAACAGGCCTGATATTTTCCTGGTTTCCAGGCTCGAGTAAAGCTGACGCGGCGGTGCGTAGTCGTACTCTATCGCATAGGCGTAACGGAGAATACGAGCGTTTTCCGCACCCGGCAGCAGGCTTATCAGCTCATGCTGTATGTTACGCGGCAGTGAGGTGCTGATGCCGTTGCAATAGATGGTCTTGACATCCTGTTCTTCCGGCTCCAGATATACCTGATGCCTGTCCTTGTCGGAAAAGCGAACAATCTTGCTTTCTATACTGGGGCAGTACCTCGGTCCGGTCGATTGTATCTGGCCGGTATATAACGGAGCCTTATCCAGATTATCGCGCAGCAGTTTATGTATGCTTTCGTTCGTCCAGGTTATCCAGCAGGGGACCTGCGAGCGGTCGATGTGATTATGCATAAATGAGAATGGCTGGGGCTGTTCGTCACCATACTGCGGCTGAAGTTTTGTAAAATCTATCGTTGAAGGATCCAGTCGCGGCGGCGTGCCGGTCTTTAGCCTTTTCAGTTCTATGCCGAGCGAAATTAAAGATTCGGAAAGCTCGTTACTCGGCGGCTCGTCGATTCTGCCGCCGGGTGTTTGCTCGTTTCCGATATGCATCAGCCCTCGCAGAAATGTACCGGTTGTCAAAACTACGGTCGGTGCTGTGAACTTCTTGCCATCTGTAGAGCAGATGCCCACCACTTTCCCATTTTCTACAATTATTTCAGCAGCTATTGTCTCGACAATGGTCAGGTTGGGCACATGCTGTAATTTTTCAGCTATCCATTGGCTATACAGGTGTCGGTCCACCTGGGCGCGGGGCGATTGAACGGCAGGTCCCTTTGACTGATTCAATACTCGAAACTGAATACCGGCCGCGTCAGTGGCCAATCCCATGAGTCCGCCCAATGCGTCAACTTCGCGGGCGATTTGACCTTTCGCCAGTCCGCCTATGGCAGGGTTGCAACTCATTCGCGCAATAGCGTCTTTGCTTATAGTTAAAAGGGCGGTTTTGGCTCCGATAGCAGCAGCAGCGTGAGCGGCTTCCACACCGGCATGACCTGAACCAACCACAATGCAGTCAAAGTCATTCCTTGCCATCATGATTTCTTATCGCAACAGCGGAGGCTATCGCAAAATTCGCAGTGTGTGTTATGCTTAATGCTATGCTTGATATGCCCTGTTGGGCGGCGATGTGTTCGACTTCGCCGTGCAGATTTACCTGCGGCTGGCCGACCGGATTATTCACTACCTCAATATCTGTCCAGGCTATTTTGCCGCGCCAGCCTGTGCCGAGCATTTTTAAAACCGCTTCTTTGGCAGCGAAACGACCCGCCAATTTTTCCGCTTTATATTTTTTCTCGGCATAGCCTTGTTCGTAAGGAGTAAAAACCCGATCGAGGAAATGCTTGCCGTGGCGGTCAACCATTTCCTGTATCCTTGGAAAATCAACCAGGTCAATTCCGTGGGCGATACTCTGTTTGCTTATTTCGTTATCCATATTTTTTATTGTCTGCACAGTTCGTACAGCCGTGCCACCGTGTAGTCGATAAATTTCTGCTTTTTCTCGAGTTGTATATCACCGGCAGTTTCCTCAGCCAGACGGTTAAGTTGCTCGTTCCGGCGCTGTTCCAATATCTCCTGCTCAAGTTCATGTTGGACCTGGGCGAATGGCTGATGCGTTTTCGTTTGCTTACTTTCCAGCCGAACAATGAAAAAACGCCCCTGCAATTCTATCGGCCCTGCTATCTGGCTTTCTTCCAACTCGAGGGCCTTTTTAGCGATTTTTTCGTAAGGTTGCGCCAAAGCCTCCGGATTTCTGCTGGGCCATCTACCGCCGCTTTCAGCCTCAATATCATGAGAATATTCTACCGCCAGCTTTTCAAAATTTTCACCTTCGTCGAGCTTGAGGCGGATTTTATCGGCCATTTGCCGTGCTTTTTCCTGTGAGGTAACATTTGGGTCATCAGGTTCTATCTTTTCCGGATTAAATTCTATCAAGCTGAACTCCACCTGCGGCTCAAGAGCAAAACGGCGATCTTTTACGCTTTCATAGCGATCACGCAATTCACGATAAGTAACATTGCGTTCTTTAGAGATTTTTGATGAGACATATGATTGGGTTATAATCATCCTTTTCTGATATTCGCGAAGACTCTGCCAGTCCATTCCCATTCGGGAAAGCTCTTCTTCTGCCTCTGCGTAATTGCCGCCAAAGTTGTCTATGAAGCGACGAGTTTCAGCATCGAGTGTTCGCTCCAATTGTTTATCCATCTCTGAGCCGAGCCGTCGCCTTGCCTTTTGATAAATAAGTATCGAATTGATTTCGTTGCTTACAAGTTGCTGAATCTGGCCTCGCGCACCGGCATAAAACTGCTGGTAACCCAGTTGCTGAGCGGCAGGGCGGAAATGCTCCATATGAGGCATGATCACTTCCTCAGCAGAAAGAGTCTCATCGCCTATTGCCAATGAGAAACCGCCTGCCGGGGCCGGATTAGCAGTTTCATCGGACGGAGGCGCAGGGATATAGTTTTCAGCGGTATATACCCTTTCATTAGAGGTACATCCTGCCAGGATTGCACCCACTATGGCTAAAGCAAATGCCGGCATTGCGCTTATTTTTTTCATTATGAACCTCGGAATTAAAAACCAATCGGACAAGCAGGATAATACTTATTGCTGCAAAATTCAATAGTTAAGCGGCTACTTTCATTCAACCGTCGCCTGAACAGGTTCTTTTGAGAAGATTTTCCTCAACACGGCCAGAAGCGTATCCGGCTCGAAATACGCTTTATGAAGCCTCAGATAAACGGTTTTTGGGTTAATTATACTTGCTTTTCCCTTAAAATCGTCGAAAAGTTCGTCCACAGAGATAGTTTTTCCCTGCTGGACAGTAAAAACCAGATTATTTCCTGAAATTGTTATGCTTTTTATCCCCGCTCTGCTTGCTTTTATGCGAATTTCTGCCATTTCCAGAAGTGATTGCATCTGCTGCGGCAGCGGACCGTAAACATCGCTAAGCTCATTTTGAAGTTGCTCCAGGTCGGCTGATGTCCGTGCCACTGCCAGCTTTCGGTAGATATCCATCCGATGGCGGTCTATCGGTATGTAATTT
>PWDX01000228.1 GCA_003553245.1 Phycisphaerae bacterium | reverse complement strand
TTTGTCTAAAGTTACGAAAACCCAAAAGTGCATCATAACGCATATAAGGGGTTATTTCGAGTACTTTTACACATTTAAGGTCAATTTCTTAAGCCACAGTTCGCTTGTTTAAGGGCTAGAGCTGAATCGCAGTTAATAACAGCCATTGCCCAAGCGTTGGAGCATATGGCACCGCAGGGCGCGAAAGGGTGGTTTAAATCTTGCGGCCATGCGGATGTTAAAACTTGAAATTCTCTAAGGGCTATATGGTTTTGGGCGCCTATGGCAGCGGGCTTAATTCGAAGCGGGCGTCTATGGCGCCTTTTTCAGCCATCAAGCTCAGAAGTTCAACGAGGTGGCCATATGAAACATTAAGCCCCGAGCGTTGATGGGCGGATTCGGTAACCGCTCTGGCGGCGAGAGTTTCGATTATATCAGTAATATCTCGTGAACTGCGGAGTCTCGCGGCGGGGCCTGTTCTGCGTGGGTGTTCACGAATGAGCCATACATCCTCGTCACCGGCGGTGGCGTTGATTGTCAGGTCGCCGTCCTCTGTACGGATGAAAACCTCCTCTTTGCACTCAATTGGCGCAGAAAAGATAGCTATTCTCTGTTCACCGCTTCTTGAGGCATAGATGGCTTTTTCACCGGATTCGTTTATTATATCAATATGAATGCCTCCGATGCGCCTCTGGTTTATGAGCGTATCGTCCACCTCGACCAGTAGCTTATAGGCTTGGAGCCGGACCTGAAAATCCTCCTCTTCCAGCAGCTCTCGGCAGACATTAATAGCGTCATTCCGCCTGGCCCCATTTCGGATTACTTGCAGAGATTCTACTCTATAGGGTGATTGTTTATCTATCGCCAATTGTTTTAATACTTCCAGTGCATCATCATCTCCAAGGTACAGCATTGCCCTTGCTGCCGAGAACCTTACCTCTTTATTAGATGAGTCAAGAAGTTTTCCCAGTTCTTCCAGGCTCTGTGTGCCTATAGCCTCCAGCGCCAGTTCATGCTGATATTTTGAACTCTCCGACCCGAGCTTGGCTGTATGATGTTCTATTCTTCGGTCTATTAGCTCCTCCGATTCGGTAAGATACATCGCCCTTATAAGTGATATGAAGCGTTCTTTTCTATTGTGATATCGCGGCGGTGTGCTGATTTCAAGCAGATTAGCTGACAATGCCGAAGCGGTTTCACTTCCGAATCGTTCGTTTATTCGGTTTCTTATCATAGCCGAGGTGCGGAAATCCGGCTGAACCAGAGAAATTCTCGCATTAAATTCTCGAGCGGAACTTCCACCGCCCAGTATATGCCCCCTTGTCAGTTCCGCATTCATGGCTTCGGTTTGGTCTATATAGACTGGTCCTTTGGCTCTTGCCAGCACCGGACCGCCTCCGCCCAATGTTCTTCCCAATGTTCCTTCGGCTGTAAGCTCCGCTTCGAGAAGCCAGCCGCCCTGAATCGATGTTGCTTGTGAGTTGCTCAGGGTGCTTACGGTGATGTCAAAGCTCAGTCCACGAGTAGCCTGTGGTGGTATGCGGCCTCGGATGCGAACAACAGCGGTATCCTTACTGTTAAGCAAATCGCTTACATTGTGTTGCCCTCGAGGCAATCGACCAAGGATATACTGATGAAAATATCTTCGCAGTTCAGCCGGTGTCTCAGAACAGCCCTTTCCATGCAGACCGGTTACTATGCCGTAGCCTTCTACCGGTATGGTTTCGAACGATAAAACCTCAGTTAATGAACCTATAGTTCTGCCGAGACCGTCAGCGCCCATGTCCTCGGATGGGCTTGTTTCAGGCCTGTCCTGGCTGCCGCAACCACCCAGTAAGGCTATAAAAGATATTGCCGCAAAAAGAATTGTAATTGACCGCCAGCCGATACTCATTATCGTTTTCGCTCAAAAAGACAGGAAATAAAATTATCCAAACAAATATATTATAAAATAAACCGATTTAGGTCAAGGCGTTAAAAACAACGAGAACTTTCAGAAAAATTTATTCGCCGACAATCTGGCAAATAACGGTTCTGTTTCGGCCTCGGGTATCGAAATCTATTAGTATTATCTGCTGCCATGTGCCGAGTGTAAGACTTCCTTCTATAATTGGCACGGTGATAGAGGGGCCAAGCAAGGACGCCCTCACATGTGAATGGCCGTTGTCGTCGTGCCAGGTTTTTTCGTGTTCATAGCTGCCCATTTGCGGTGCTATTTTCTCGAAAGCGGCCTCCAAGTCGGTTTGAACGAGGCCTGGCTCATATTCTGTAGTAGTTATTCCGGCGGTTGAACCGACATTGAAAACGGAAACTATACCATCGGAAACCCCCGCTTGTTCGACAGCTTGCTCGATATGCTCAGTGATGTTGATGATATCGCAGTTACCTTTTGTTTTTATGCTCAACCTGCTGGTTTTTACCATTTGAAACTCCCTGACTATGTTACAGTCTATGCCGGAAAACAGGCTGATTATAATGAAATAATAATTTTATGCAAAAAATCAGTTTTTTGTGTTGCAATAATTTTTTATAGAGTTAATATACCCCGCTCGAACCTTTGGCCGAGATCGGCGTAAATCAAAGGTGCGAGATGGCGTGGGCTACTATGCCCGGAACGATTCAATCAATTTATTTTCATAAAATTAAAAAAAATTGTATTTACCTGTTGACGAAGCTTTTCAAAAAGGTACAATGTGGTTTTTGTCGGCAAGGCGGCGTTGTTGTCGTTCAGGTCGAAAAGCTCTTTTACAAGTGAACAGTTGAGCCTTAATAATATTCTTTTAGCGAAAGTGCGGCCGTCACAGCAAATCAGTGACGAGCTGTGATAGAGCCATTTTTTCCAAAACCTTTCAAAGTCCGACAAGCCTTTTATCGGCGTGTCGGCAACTTTTCGGAGTTTACCGAGAAATCGGTAATCGACGATTCAACTTGAAGGGTTTGATCCTGGCTCAGAGCGAACGCTGGCGGCGTGGTTAAGACATGCAAGTCGAACGTGGCTTATGATTTCGATTATAAGTCTAGTGGCGAACGGGTGAGTAACAGGTAGGTAACGTGCCCTGTGCTTCGGGATAGCGCTCCGAAAGGAACGATAATACCGAATAATGTCATCAGTCGAAAGGCTGTTGATCAAAGGGTTACTGGCGCAGGAGCGGCCTGCCTCCTATCAGCTTGTTGGTGAGGTAATGGCTCACCAAGGCTAAGACGGGTAGCGGGACTGAGAGGTTGGCCCGCCACATCGGGACTGAGACACTGCCCGGACCCCCACGGGGGGCTGCAGTAACGAATCTTCCACAATGGGCGAAAGCCTGATGGAGCGACGCCGCGTGCGGGATGAAGCCCTTCGGGGTGTAAACCGCTGTCAGGGGTAAGAAAGTCCGTTTCGGCGGATTGATCTAACCCAGAGGAAGTCACGGCTAACTTCGTGCCAGCAGCCGCGGTAAGACGAAGGTGGCTAGCGTTGCTCGGTATCACTGGGCTTAAAGGGTACGCAGGCGGAAATGTAAGCGTCGGGTGAAAGCCCTCAGCTTAACTGAGGAATTGCTCGGCGAACTACATTTCTTGAGGCAGGTAGGGGTGCATGGAACTCTTGGTGGAGCGGTGGAATGCGTAGATATCAAGAGGAACGCCGGTGGCGAAAGCGATGCACTGGGCCTGTTCTGACGCTGAGGTACGAAAGCGTGGGGAGCAAACGGGATTAGATACCCCGGTAGTCCACGCCGTAAACGATGTCTACTAGACTGTGGGAGTTCTGACACTGTCACGGTCGAAGCAAAAGCGTTAAGTAGACCGCCTGGGGACTACGGCCGCAAGGCTAAAACTCAAAGGAATTGACGGGGGCTCACACAAGCGGTGGAGCATGTGGATTAATTCGAAGCAACGCGCAGAACCTTACCTGGGTTTGACATGCTTGGATGCCCTTCTGGAAACAGAAGTAAGCTGCCCTTCGGGGTGAAACTTGCACAGGTGCTGCATGGCTGTCGTCAGCTCGTGTCGTGAGATGTTGGGTTAAGTCCCTCAACGAGCGAAACCCCTATCGTTAGTTACCAGCGTGTAATGGCGGGGACTCTAACGAGACTGCCGGTGTTAAACCGGAGGAAGGTGGGGACGACGTCAAGTCATCATGGCCTTTATGCCCTGGGCTGCACACGTGCTACAATGGCGCGGACAGAGCGAAGCGATACCGCAAGGTGGAGCAAATCGCAAAAACCGCGCCCCAGTTCGG
>PWDX01000229.1 GCA_003553245.1 Phycisphaerae bacterium | reverse complement strand
GGTGCGTGCTATAATTCGGCAAGTTATCGCAAGGCTGTCACCTCAGCGGTTAGATTGGCCAGAGCGGCCATAAAGGCCAAAGGCGGAGATCCTGAAGCTGAGCTTCCCAAATGGACGCCGTATCAGCTTCGCCATACCGCAGCTACCAAGGCCAGAAAGATGTTCAACTATGAAACCGCCGGTGCTCTGCTTGGCCATTCAAATATGAGCGCCACAGCTATCTATGCCGAGCGGAATCAGGGCCTGGCTGACGAGGCGGCCAAGAAGTTTGGGTAACGAAGGGCATATAATAGATGGCGGCAATAATGGGGGGCGCCGCCGTCTAATATTTATTATTTTTTTTCGAATTGTAACTGTCGCAGTGTTAAGCATTTATCTAACAAGCCTCTGGGTTTACTGATTATCCGGCAAAATTATCGCTTGTTCGGTTTTTGTCCGGTCGCTATATTTGGATGTATAATCTGGTTGCGAATAAAACGAACCTTGGTTTTTGGGGAAACCGCAACTTGAGTAACTCCTTGCATAAATGGTGTTTATCCAATGAAGGGCTTATCGCAGCAGATGCGCCAATGGACGCAGGACAATCAATGGTACAAACTCGAGGTTATCTCAAATCGTCTCAAGCACACCAGGAAGTTCGGCAACCAGATACGCGGTTTAACCCTATCTCTGGAATCAGAGGGTAGATCTACCGCTGCCGCTGAGGTTCACAGTGATTTCAAGAGGCTCTCTCAAGCGGTCGGAGTCTTTGATAAGCTTTGTCGTCAGGGTGCCCAAACGGAGCAGGAGTTTGAACAGATCGAGGCGGCAATGCGTCATGTAGGCAATGTTGCCGCCGAATTTACTGATCTGCTTGAAGCATTGGAAGGGGATGATTGCGATTCTGGGGAGCGTTTGACGGCCAGTTATGTAACTTTCGCCGAGGCCGCGGATATTATAGGCGTCTGCAAAGCCACAATATCGAACTGGTCTAACCAGGGAAGGCTGGCTCACAACGGCGCCAACGGGCGTGGCAAGAAACTTCTTCTTTCGAGCGTTCTTGCAATAAAACATCAAATAGAGAATAACCAGCTATATCGCGACGCGCAGCAGCTAAGGCAGGATGCCGCTCGCATTAGCTGATTAAAGTGTTAAACGATCGTTTAATAGAGAATGGTTCGTTCAGCGATCGTTCAGCTCTGAAGATTTTTTAAAAAATTTCATTCCTCATTTTCCGCCCTCATTGCCTTAAAACGGCGATTTCTTGTTTTCGATCTGTTGATATTTAAAAAAGTTCGTTCAAAGTTCGTTCAACCTTCCAAACGCGCCTTAGCATCTACGCAAAAGATGACAACCAATTAAGGAGCATTCAAATGGAAGAACAATTATTGACGCCCAGGGAAGTTGCCAAACGGCTGATGGTAAGCACAAGGACTCTCAACAGAAACCGTGCCAAGCTGCTTGCGCACGGCCTTCAGATTGTCCGGATCGGCAAGACGGTCAAGTACCGCAAATCCAGCCTGGATGAAGCCATTCGCAGCCTCGCTCTTGAGGAGCAGTGCTGATGTCGGGGCCGGTTGAAGGACTACTAAATGAGCTTGGCATCGAGATCGTCCGGGCTGAGGGGCAGGGGCATTTGCTTTGTGTATGTCATGAATGCCAAACGCGGCATCTGTATATTAACCGAGACAACGGCCTTTGGGACTGTAAGAAGGGCTGCGGATCGGGCAATGCCTTTGAATTAGTCCGCAAAATAACGGGCAAAAAGGATAAGCACTGCTTTGAGCTGCTGGATCGGTTCGGCCTGAACAATGCTGGTAACTCCGGTAGAAAAGCCTCGCCGAGGGACCTTTCATGGTTTACCTGCCGGTTAGTTCAGGCCGACCGGCAGGTATTAAAGCGGTTCTGCCGGCTCAAGAGTATCAGCTATGACTCACTTGCAAAGTTTGGCCCGATGGTTCATAAAACTGATCCGATAGTGGCTCTGCCTGCATATAACCGGGCAGGTAAAGTTTGCGGCTACCTTCGGGCCGGGATTAATGGCCAGCCGATTAAGCTCAAAGGCGGCAAGCAAGAGAAGTATCCTGCTATTGGATCGCACGGTCTGTGCGGCCTGCCGTGGCTTTTAAATGAAAAACCCCAGCGGATATTATTCTGCGAAGGATGGCGTGACGCTCTTGCGGCTGTTGAAGCCGGATTTCACGCAACGGCAAGCACCGGCGGGGCAAGCACTTTCAAGGCAAGCTGGCTTGAGCTTTTTAGCGGCAAAGAGGTCTATATCATCATGGACGCTGATAAAGCAGGCCAGAAAGCCGCAAAGCGTGCAGCTGATAAGATTGTCTGTGTGGCAGAGAAGGCCTATATCGTCAAACTGCCCTACGAAGTAAGAGCCGACCACGGCGGGGATCTGCATGATTACCTTGTCCGCGACGGCGGCGATATGGACCAGCTTCTGGCCGGAGCTTTGCGGTATGAGCCGGAAGATTCTCTGGATGTTATCCGCCTGAAAAATGATCACCCCGATACCATTGCAGAGGCGATAGATAAATACTGCAGGCAGCGTCTTAAAATTATTCATCGCTACAACTCCGTGGACGGCTGGAGCAGATATGTAAAGGACCGTTATCACAAGGTCGAGGATGAAAAAGAAATTGAAATACTGATCCGTCGATGTCTTCGCCGCTGTTGTATCAAAGCCAGACAGAAGCAGGATGACGGAAAGGTGGAAATTGTATATAAGCCGTTCAAAAAGAAAAGTCACAGCTTCGTCAAAGACATCAGGGAATTCTGGCTTTCGCTGGACGGTGTATATATCAGCCCGGAAAATAGAGCTCCCTGCAGCCTCAACGGCAAGCTCGATCCTGACAGGACTATTGCCCTTGAAAATGGTTTGCTTGATTTGCGCAATGCCGGCAATCCTGTCCTGCATCCGCATACCAGGCAATTTTATACATTTAATTATCTGCCTTACAGCTATGCCCCTCAGGCCCAATGCCCAACCTGGGACTGGGCGCTTGGCCAGTATTTTCAAAACGAAGACGGCAGTGCCGATGAGCTTGTGCCGGATATTCTTCACAGCTGGATGAAGAAATGGCTGCTGAGAGATACATCGCATCAGAAGATTTTTGTCCTTCTTGGCAGGCGGCGTTCAGGCAAGGGCACTATCGGCAGGGTTATAAACAGGCTTATCGGTGAAAATAATATTGTGCCGTTGACGATAAGCGCGATTGCCAAGAATTTCGGTTTGCAGCCGCTTATCAATAAACAGCTCGGCATCATGTGGGACGCTTCTATCGGCGCTAAAAACTCCACGACAAGAGAAGCGGTTGAGATACTAAAGAGTATCTCCGGCGAAGACAGATTTACCATCGACCGTAAGCATAAAGAGCAGCTTGCCAATGTCAAATTGCCGCTGAGTATATTGATGATCGCCAACAAGATGGTTGATTTGCGGGATTCTACAGGCGCTCTTGCAGGCAGGTTTACATATCTGGAAACAACCGGCAGTTTCTACGGCGGGGAAGATCCTACTATCGAAGATAAGCTCTGCGAAGAACTGCCCGGTATATTTAACAGGGTAATAGCAGCGCCGCAGGGCAGGGTCATGGATCATCCTAACAGCTCGGCCATACAACAGAGTTTCGAGGAGCTGTCCTCGCCGTATATCGCTTTTATCAATGACTGGTGTGATGTTGACCCTGACAACTTCATCCCTGCCGATGTGCTCTGGGCGTATTATTGCCAATGGGCAAAGCGGAACAATCACCATCAGCCCAGTCCTCAAAAGTTCAAAATCGAGTTCCACGGCGCTCACGATGAGATAAAAAAAGACTACCGACCAAGGTTAAATCAAGAACATATTTATCAACTTCAAAGCGAATATGGTCTGGATTCTGGTCCGGCAGACTTAGACCAAGACTTAGACCACGGCCTAAAATCGGGTCTAAAAATCACTAATCGACCTTATTGTTACAAGGGAATAGACCTCAAAGATGAGTTCAAAAGCGGATAAAAAGCGATTTGGTCCAAGAAGGTCCAAGTTGGGTCTAAGTCTCACTGGACCAGAAAAGGGCTCTGGCAGCATCAAAAACGGGGTTTTTGGTGGCCGGGTCTAAGGGTCCAAGTCTTTTATATATAGTTATATAGATTTAGAGAGATAGGGGTTGAATATATATATGCAGAAGTATGTGAGAATCAACTTAGACCTAAAGAAGTAAATTAGTAGGAATACAAAATGATCAGATAAAAAAAGACTATCGACCAAGGTTAAATCCAGAACAT
>PWDX01000227.1 GCA_003553245.1 Phycisphaerae bacterium | reverse complement strand
CGAAGGTACGGGTGGTCCTTTCG
Source organism: Phycisphaerae bacterium (assembly GCA_003553245.1). Lineage (GTDB taxonomy): Bacteria > Planctomycetota > Phycisphaerae > Sedimentisphaerales > Anaerobacaceae > T1Sed10-97. The sequence continues at coordinate 4,324 of PWDX01000227.1, read as the reverse complement.
ATCGAGATGACTCCTATTTGGTTAATACTGCCCAGGGGGACCTTAGTAACTAGCATTAAGCGATTTGTGAGTTCAAGCGGCTTTGCGCTACTGCGTAAAGCCGCTTTTTTATTTGATTATCAGCAACTGAAAGAGTAATATCACTGCTTTGCTTATTCATTAATTATTATCACGGAGTCTTCAACAGTGGCACAGACATTAGCTTACAAAATACTTTCAGAGCATCTTGCCGCCGGCAAAGTAGCCCCGGGCGGTGAAAGCGGTATCCGAATAGACCAGACACTTACCCAGGACGCCACCGGAACCACTGCCTTCCTGCTGTTTGAATCAATGGGCGTGCCCCGCGTAAAAACGGATTTATCCGTAAGCTATATCGACCACAACATGGCCCAGTTCGGCCCGGAAAATCATAACGACCATCTTTACCTCCAAACCGTCGCCGCCAGATCAGGCGTATATCATTCGAGAGCAGGAAACGGGATATGCCACCAGGTTCACCTCGAACGCTTCGGCAAACCCGGAGCAACTCTGCTGGGCAGCGATTCACACACACCCACAGGAGGCGGGCTCGGTATGATAGCAATCGGAGCCGGAGGCCTCGATGTGGCTGTGGCGATGGGCGGCGGGCTGTTCTATATGACCTGCCCGAAAGTCATCGGCGTTAAACTCACCGGAAAACTCCCTGACTGGGTTGCCGCCAAGGATGTAATATTAAAACTGCTAAGTATTTTGAGCACCAAAGGCAATGTCGGCTGGGTCGTTGAGTATTTTGGACCAGGCGTTGAAAACCTGACCGTCCCCCAACGGGCGACAATAACCAATATGGGTGCCGAACTCGGCGTAACAACCAGCGTCTTCCCAAGCGATGAGCAAACCCGAAAATTCCTTGCCGCCCAGAAACGCCCCGAGGATTTCAGGCCCCTTGCCGCTGATCCAGATGCGGAATATGAAAGGATAATCGAGATTGATTTATCAACCCTCGAACCTATGGCAGCCTGCCCGTCTTCACCGGATAATGTAAAAACAGTGCGCCAAATAGCCGGAACACCTGTTGGACAGGTAGTAATAGGAAGCTGTACAAACAGCAGCTATACCGACTTGATGACCGTTGCTAAAGTGCTCAAAGGCCGACAGGCAGACCACATGGTAGAGCTCGCCGTGGCGCCAGGCAGTAAAGAAGTACTGAATATGCTCGCGAAAAACGGTGCGATTTGCGATATGATAAGCGCAGGCGTGCGAATCCTTGAAAGCAGCTGCGGCCCCTGCATAGGCCAGGGTTTCTCGCCCGCTAACGATGTCGTAACCCTGCGAACATTCAACCGCAACTTCGCCGGCAGAACAGGAACGCCGGGCGATCAAGCCTATCTCGTAAGCCCCGAAACTGCCGTAGCGTCAGCACTCACCGGTAAAATTACCGATCCACGGGAACTGCCGCAGCTTTTCGACATTGAGTACCCACGAGTGACAATGCCCGACGAATTTCTCATTGACGACAGTATGATAGAAAAACCGCTTTCCCCTCAACAGGCCGAAAAGGTGGAAGTGCTCCGAGGACCGACAATAGTCGTACCGGACGCACCATCACCGCTGCCGGATGATCTGACCGGACAGGCTATAATTAAAGTCGGCGATAAAATTACCACCGACCATATAATGCCCGCCGGAGGATTTCTGAAGCTCCGCTCGAATGTCCCCGAATACGCTAAAGTAGTTTTCAACTGCTTTAACGAAGAAGGCAAGCCCTCATTTGCGCAAAGGGGGCTAGATTTAAAGAACAAAGGCCTCGCCGGTATCATAGTGGCAGGCCAAAGCTATGGCCAGGGCTCCTCGCGAGAACATGCCGCCCTTTGCCCGATGTATCTTGGCGTCCGTGCCGTCCTGGCCAAAAGCATCGAGCGAATCCATAAAGCCAACCTGATAAACTTCTGTATCGTCCCGCTGGAATTTGCCGACCCGGCCGACTACGAAAAGATAGACGCCGATGACGCATTGGAAATTACCGGCCTGACCGCTGCGATTGCCGATAAAGACTCAATAACGGTAGCAAATAAAACAAAGGATTTCCAATTCCAGGCCAGATTATTGCTCTCAACGCGAGACAGAGATATCCTGCTTGCAGGTGGAAAGCTAAATTATACGAAGAAACAGGCCGATGGATAAAAAGACAATAACACTATTCGGCTCCGGCAAGTTTGACCGGAATCACTGGGCGTTCACCCTTGCCCAGCAGACAGGAAAAGTTCTCGCCCAGAACGGCTTTGCAATCGCAAACGGCGGTTACGGCGGAACTATGCTCGCCGCTGCCGAAGGCGCAAATGAGGCAGGAGGACGCGTCATAGGGGTAACCTGCAGCGCGTTTGTAGGCAGCAAAGCGAACGAGTTTGTTACTGAAGAAATAGTTACCGCTTCGCTCGATGAACGGCTCGAGAAGTTAATAGAACTCGGCGACGCCTATGTAGTATTGCCAGGCGGAACTGGAACGCTGCTCGAACTGGCAAAAGTTTGGGAATTAAAGCGCAAAGGCTTTGCACCAACATTAAAACCGATCATACTGCTCGGCGACTTCTGGCAAACGCTGGTGGACTTAATGGCCAAGGCCGACGAAAAAACAAAAGATTGCATAACAATAGTTGAACAAATAGAGACTTTAGAGGATGACCTGTCTAACCTGTTGCTGTAATAAAAAATTGATTGGTTACTATTTTCGCTTTTATATGCTATGGTGAAGTTTTACTTAATATCAATCGCGATTCTTTTTTCCGCGTCGGCGGGTGTAACTGAAGAAGCTGCATCACCCAAGCCGCTGCCTGATGGGTTTGTTCTCTCTGCTGTGGACGGCCGGGTTTCCGTCGATGACCAGGACCGCTGGTCGTTTGCACCAGATGAGGATATCACCGCCGAGCAGGGGGGTATTACCGCACAGCAGAAAATCCCAATGCTGCCTAACTCCGTCCTTGAGAAATTGACTGCCGACATCGAACATCGCAAATCCTCTGATTACAGACTGTGGGCAATTGTTACACGCTACGAGAATGAGAATTTCATATTCGCCTCTTACTTTCTTCCTCTTGCCGCTCGGCAGGATGAGGCCGAACAAATAGATGAGCAGCCGGAGAAAGACCAAGGTTCAGATAACGGATATGAAAATGATGACGAAGACCACTCTGATGAGTTGTCTCTGCCTTCCGAGATTCTCGAGCAGTTTGAGCGACAGCGCACTATTGAGGCGCCACGGCAATACGAGCCGACAGAGCCGCCCATCGACCTCGGCGAAGATAGAATGCTGGTCGGACGCACTGGGGTCCTTGAAGAAGTTGATCAAAAGATTACTTTCCGAGTCAAAGGCGTTGGATTAAAGGGATCAGAAAGCGACACTTTTGAGCTTTTGCCCAATGCCGCTCTCGAACTTGCACAGCGGCGGTTAAGAATCCTCCCGTCCCGAGCTCGATTCGAGGTTGCGGGACTTGTTACCGAATATGATGGCCGGCAGTACATCCTGCTGGTGCGAGCCTCAAGAATACACGGATATGGAAATTTCGATCTTTAGGAGCTGCCGTGAAACTAAAACTCGATGAAATACTGGTTTTGCGTTCACAAAAAGATTTTCAGCAGCGACTTACCGCTATTCGCGATGCCGTATTGGCCGCTACGCACTTTGCCGACGGCGGTGAACTCGACAAAAAGCTCTCAGCTATTATAAAAAGAGTAAATGAAGACAGGGACGCCGCCCTGACCGAGCTTACCGAAAAATTCGATGGTGTCCGCTTCGAAGCAGACAAATTTCGTATAGCATCCGATGAGATTCACAAAGCGCATGCACTGATAGAGCCGCAGCTTTTGACCTCGATTCGCAAAGCGATTGATAATATCCGACGCTATCAGCAGGAGATTTTCATCGGTGATAAAATCTCTCATCCGGGGCTGAAATTAACACCTGTCCGCCGCGTGGGTGTCTGCGTCCCTGGAGCCTCAGCTCCGCTTCCTTCGACCGTCATAATGACAGCCGTCCCTGCACAGGTCGCCGGAGTTGACCAGATCGCCGTCATTTCTCCTCCCAGATATCGAGGCTCGATACATCCGGTTACGCTGGCGGTTTGTCATGAACTCGGCATCGATGAGATTTACCGCGTTGGCGGCGCCCAGGCTGTAGCTGCGCTGGCAATGGGAACGCCTACCATTGAACAGGTGGACAAAATTGTAGGCCCCGGAAATCAATGGGTGCAAATGGCAAAAAAGAAAATGCTCGGACATATCGGCATTGACTCGGTGGCGGGCCCAAGCGAGGTTTTGATAATCGCCAATGACCAGGCCCATCCCGACTGGG
>PWDX01000076.1 GCA_003553245.1 Phycisphaerae bacterium | reverse complement strand
TAAGGTCGATATGACCAATCTGCAAAGACAAATCCTGCACGCCACCGCCGATGTCGGCAGGCATAAGGTTGACTCGGCTATGGAAACGATCAGCGCTATAAATCCTGATGTTCGCATTCAGCCCTACAAGTGCCTTGCAACTGCCGAGAATATCCGTCAGATCATCCGTGATTATGATTTTGTAATCGATGGAACGGATAATTTCACCTCAAAATTCCTGATAAACGATGCCTGTTTTTTTGAGAAAAAAGCATATTCCCACGCAGGCGTTCTGGCCTTTGACGGCCAGTTGATGACTGTCCTGCCGGGCCAAAGCACATGCTACCGGTGCATATTCGACGCACCCCCGCCGCCGGACAGCGTCCCTTCCTGCAGCCAGGCAGGTGTGCTTGGGGTATTGCCGGGCGTCATAGGTTCACTCCAGGCTACCGAAGCGATTAAGTATGTACTGGGGCTGGGCGATTTGCTGACCAACTCCCTGCTGACCTATAACGCTCTTACGATGAACTTTCGCAGAATAACGGTAAAACGCAACAAGGCCTGCTCGCTTTGCGGTGACAACCCGACAGTAAAAGAGCTCAAAGACCAGCAAAAGCCTGTATGCGATATTGACGAGGAAAAATAATGCAAAAAACTTCTGCTCTATCTGCTGCCGGTGCTTACTTCGACTGGACGCGGCTCGGACATAATGATTCCAATGGCAATACCTGTTTTTGGGGGCATGATAATTGAAGTTCTGACGATACTGGTAGTGCCTGTGCTGTACAGCCTGGTAAAGGAAACACGGCTTCGATTATAAATGTGATCAGTGCCTGTGGACATGAAATCCTGCTGGCTTTAGACGCTGATTAAGTCGATGACAGAGCAATAGAAATCACACCTACGGTCCAAGCTGCTCAAATGCTTCAGCTTAGCCGACCAGCCCGAAATGACCGCAACTGACCAAAAAACAACTTAAACCCCTCAAAACAGGCTGCAAACAAAGAATTTACCGAACCGCTGTACTCGCTAAACAGGTCTTTACAGTTAGAATAGAAATTGGTAATATCTGGGCTTACTTATTTTTTGAAGGTTTAAGATAATGACTGCGGAAAGAATAAAGATATACGACACAACGCTTCGGGACGGAATGCAGACCGAGGGTGTCAGTTTTTCTCTTGAGGATAAGCTGGCTATCGCCCAATGTCTGGATCAGCTTGGCGTTGATTACATCGAGGGCGGCTACTCGGCGAGCAATCCGAAAGAGCAGCGGTTTTTTGAGCAGGTCAGCAAGCTCGGCCTGAAGAATTCTCGCATTTCTGCTTTTGGTTCGACCCGCCGGGCCGACCGTAAAGTAACCGAAGACCTGTCTCTGAATTCGATTCTGGCATGCAGGACGCCTACGGCCACTATTGTCGGCAAAAGCTGGGATCTGCATGTCGAGCAGGTGCTTAAATGTTCGCTCGATGAGAGCCTTACGCTAATCGCTGAGTCGGTTGAGTATCTGAAAAAAGCCGACAGAGAGGTTATCTTCGATGCCGAGCATTTCTACGACGGCTACAAGAATAATCCCGAATTCGCGATTAAGAGCCTGCGTGCCGCGGCCCAAGCCGGCGCAGACTGTCTTGTGCTTTGCGATACCAACGGCGGTTGCCTGCCGAAGGATATATACGAGATAACATCGGCTGTGGCGGCTGAGTTCGGCTCAGTCGAGCTTGGAATTCATACTCATAACGACACCGATTGTGCGGTCGCGGGGACGCTGGAGGCTGTTCGAGCCGGTGCCCGACACGCGCAGGGAACTATAAACGGCCTTGGTGAGCGGTGCGGCAACGCGAATCTTTGCTCGGTGATAGCGAATCTGGCGTTTAAGAGCGGTTACGAGGTTTTAGACCATGAGAAGATAAAAACGCTGACCGAGGTTTCGCGTTTTGTTGCTGAGGTGGCGAATTTACAGCCGATGCCCCATATGCCTTATGTGGGCGACAGCGCATTTGCGCATAAGGCAGGACTCCATGTTGACGCGCTGAGAAAAAACACCAGCACTTACGAGCATATAGAGCCGGAACTGGTTGGCAATGAGCGGCGATTCCTGATATCCGAGCTTAGCGGCAAGGCAAACATTCTCGGCAAACTCGAAAAAGAGCGCATAAGCGAAGATAAGGAATTCATTCGCAAGGTGCTTAATCATGTTCAGGATATGGAAGAGCAGGGCTATCATTTCGAGGCTGCCGAAGCTACTTTCGAGTTGATGGTCAAGAAGCTGATGGGTACTCATAAACCTGCTTTTGAGCTGATAAAGTATCATGTGTCGATGGAAAAGCGGCAAAACGGTGAGGAAGTTACCGAAGCCACGGTTAAGCTCAAGGTCGGCGGCACCATTGAGCATGTTGTGGGCGAGGGCGACGGCCCGGTGAACGCTCTTGACGCGGCGCTTCGTAAGTCACTGGAGAATTTTTATCCGAGGCTGCGTGAGATTCATCTTGTCGATTATAAGGTGCGAGTTGTCAATGCCAAGGCCGGAACAGCCGCGCGCGTGCGCGTAATCATCGAATGTCGCGATAAGCACTCTACCTGGGGCACAGTCGGGGTTTCGGGCAATATCATAGAAGCAAGCTGGCTGGCGCTTGTCGATAGTATCGAGTACAAGCTCCAGCCGTGATTAACTTGCCGTTGGCGCTTTGTATTTTAAGTTGCGGTTAAACTCCTACCACGGCTTTTTTGTTTGCAGCTGCTTTGCGTTTTCGCCGATTGATAATTCTTCCCTGCGGCTCGTGAATGGTTTGCCCTTTCGAGGCTACATGAAGTGCTTCTTCGGCGTTTGCGGCGAACAGATCTGCGCCGATTTCCTCCCACAGCCCTTCGGCGCGGTTAAACAGCCCGCCTGAAACCATAACTTTCATATCCGGCCAGGCGTTTACATCCTTTATTGTGTCTATAAGTCTGCGGACATCGGGAGCCTGTCTTGGCGTTGTGCCGTAAATCAGGAGGATGTGCGGGCCATAGTCATTTACATATTGCAGCAGGTCGTCGTTCGTCAGTCCGCCGCCAAGGAACCGCACCTGCCAGCCGTCGCTTTCGAAAAGATCTGCGGCCATTTGTGCTCCGAGTTCCTGAAGCTCGTCCGCCGCGCAGCATATAACTATTCGCCTGTCTTTTTGATGCTTCTGCGGCAGCTTGTTCTGGAGCTGGTCAACAATTGTGCGGTTTATCCGTGTTGCCAGATGCTCCTGTGCGGGTGTTATTTTGTCTTCCCTTGTGAGTTTTTCTATATGCACCATTATCGGCCATATAATGTCCATATAGATGGAGGTGGCGGGAACACCGGTTTGCATTGTTTCTTCGATTGTGCGGCGGGAGGCGTCGCGGTCGCCTTTTAGAAGTGCTGCGAGGTATCTTTCGAGTGTTTTTGCGTCGGTCATAATTTTCTCCACGGTTGAATAAAGTTTTCCATATTGCCCATTCTTTCAGTTCAGGTGTTAAATTAGGTAAACTGCTCTAGCAAAAGTAGGAATCGGCTAAGAGGCTTAAATTTCTTTAGTTAATTTAGGTAATTTGGGGATTTTGCGTAAAATTTTTTAAAAAGGGTCAATTTTACGCCGGAAGGGATATAAAGCAGGTGAATTTCGGCCATGAAATGCCGCCACAGTCAAAAGGTTTATCCAGCATCTGCCAACATGATCTCTTTCAAATGGCCGTCGAGAAGTCAAAATCGGTTATGAACAGTCCATCAATCACCGCCATATCATGACGAATTTTGTTCTTAGCTCAAAAAAGTTTCGCTTATGCCTATTTCCGCCGGCTCGTTTTGCGTTTTTTGGTTTTTTTCAGTGTTCTCAGGCCAAGGGCTTCTTTTAGCCCCTCGGAAGCTGATTCGACATATTTGAATTTCAGGCCTTTTTTGGCTTCAGCGGGGACTTCGACCATATTCTTTTTGTTTCGTTTTGGCAAAATCACTCGTTTTATGCCGCTTTGCTTAGCTGCCAGTATCTTCTCTTTCAGACCGCCGATGGGCAGCACAAGCCCGCGAAGCGTAATCTCGCCGGTCATAGCTACATCCGTTCGAACTTTTTTACGCATCAGCAGCGACGCTATCGAAACATACATAGCCGTGCCGGCGCTTGGTCCGTCCTTTGGTATAGCTCCCTCAGGAACATGAACATGAAAGTCATTTTTGCTGAAAACATCCGGGTTGATATCGAGTTGTCTGGCCTGTGATTTGATAATAGAAAACGCTGCTTCGGCGCTTTCTTTCATTACATCGCCCATCTGGCCGGTAAGCTGCAATTCACCCTTGCCCGGCATAGAGGCCGTTTCGATAAACAAAAGCTCTCCGCCGTAGGGCGTGTAAGCCAGAGCCGTGGCTACACCCGGCGTGCTTGTTCGCATTGCAAGCTCAGACTCGTAACGAACCGGGCCAAGTATTTTGGCAAGCCCGTCGGCGTCAACTTTTTGCTGCTTGATTTTACCCTCTGCGATTTTCGCGGCCACAGCACGGCAAATAGCGGCGATGTTTCGCTCCAGCTCACGAACGCCGGCTTCACGGCAGTAGCCTTTGATTGTTTTCAACAGCGCATCATCAGTAATTTCAAGTGTCTTGTCGTTTAGTCCGTTTTCCTTTAACTGACGCGGCAGAAGATATTTTTTGGCGATATTTATCTTCTCATTGGTGGTATAGCCGGGCAACTCCAGAATTTCCATCCGGTCGTGCAGTGCAGGCGGGATGGGGTCGTCGTAATTGGCTGTCCCGATGAACATAACGCCGGACAGATCAAACGGCTGATCCAGGTAATGATCGGTAAATGTCGAATTTTGCTCAGGATCAAGCACTTCAAGCAGCGCGCTTGCCGGATCACCCCGAAAATCGCTGCCGAGTTTATCAAGTTCATCCAGCATAAAAACCGGATTTTGGGTGCCGCATTTGCGAATCTCCTGCAATACTCTGCCCGGCAGAGCGCCTATATATGTCCTGCGATGGCCGCGTATTTCCGCTTCGTCCCTCATTCCGCCAAGCGATATCCGCACAAACTTTCGGCCCATTGCACGAGCTATTGACTGTCCCAGGGAAGTTTTTCCCACGCCGGGCGGGCCTATAAAGCACAGAATAGGACTTTTGCCGGAAGGGTTGAGTTTTCGCACTGCAAGAAACTCAAGTATGCGTTTTTTAATTTTGGCAAGGTTATAGTGGTCTTTATTAAGCACGCGCCGTGCCTTTTTGATATTCAACTGGTCCTCGGTTTTGACCGCCCAAGGCAGTTCACACACCCAGTCCAGATATGTACGAATTACGGTGTAATCCGGCGAAGCGCTGGGGATTTTACTTAGTCGGTCAAGCTCGCGCAATGCCTCTTTTTTGACTTTTTCGGGCATACCGGCCTTTTCGATGCATTCGCGAAGCTCTTTTATCTCCTGTGTGCGTCGGTCATCCTGGCCAAGTTCGGACTGAATCGCTTTTAACTGTTCCTGCAGATAATATTCGCGCTGATTTTTGTCCACCGATTCGCGAACTCTGCCCTGTATTTTGTGGCTAAGCTCCAGCACCTCGAGTTGCTGTGCAAGCGCTACTGATATTTTCTCCAGTCTTTTGCCGGCGTCCAGTTCTTCCAGAAGCTCCTGTTTTCGTGTAAGGTCGAGATTCAGATTTGCCGCCAAAAAATCCGCCAGTGATGACGGTTCGTCAATATTCTCCAGCAGGACCGCCGCTTCTTCGGGTACATTCGGGCTTAGCGATATGACCCTGTTTGCTGAATTGCGAACATTGACCATCAGTGCCTTGATTTGCTTGGTCATTTTAGCCGTGGAGTGCAGCGGTTTGATTTTCGCGCGAAGATAAGGCTCTGTCGCCACCGGCGATATGACCTTAAACCGCGTAATTCCGTGAACCACCAGATGTATTGACCCCTGAGGCAGACGAACAACCTTTAACACCGAAGCGAGAGTGCCGATTTTGTAAAGGTCGTCAAAATCGGGCTCCTCTATATCGGGGTCTTTCTGAGAGAGCAGACCAATAACCAGTTCACCGGCCTCGCCGCTTTCCAGAAGCTTTTTACTGCTTTTTCTGCCTACCGCCAGCGGAGAAACTGTTCCCGGAAAGGTTACAGCATTTCGAATAGGCATAATGCCGACTTCCTTCGGAAGCTCCTCGCTTTGGCGCATTTTGTCACTTTTGCTCGGGGTCATAAACGGCTCAATAGCCGAAGTCTCCTCGGGCGTTACTTCTATCATCCAGTCGCCGTCGAACGGCATCAGATTTTTCCAACCAGTAGCCATATACTAAAAGTACCTTACACAAATAGTAAAAGTTCTTATCAAAAGGACTGCGTCCACCCCAACAAAAGGTATGCCAAAACTACCCGAAAGTAAAGCAAAATTACCAAAGCACTACCATATATTACCGTTTTTGACCGGTGATTTTATTGTTTTTGCTCGGCAAAATAGCTGCTGCGAGCAAAAGGCGCCGATATTACCCACTTAAAGCCCGTTTCTTTAGCTTTTTCAGCCCAGAAATCGAATTTTTCCGGCCTGATATAGTCAACCACATCCAGTGAATCTTTTGTCGGTTTTAGGTATTGCCCTATTGTAAGTCTATCGCAGCCTGCGCTTCGCAAATCCCGAAAAACCTGCTCAATTTCGGCGTCGGTTTCGCCCAGGCCGAGCATTATTGAGGATTTTGTCTGGAGATCGCCGTAGCTTTGCTTTGCTTTTTCCAGCAGTTTCAGTGAAAGCTCGTAATCACCGCCGGGACGAGCTTTAGGGTATAAAGACGGCACCATTTCAACATTGTGAGCAAAAACAAACGGCCTTGCCGTGCTCAATATCTCAAGGGCGTAATCCTGACAATCCGCAAAATCGGGCACGAGTATCTCAAATTCCATAAAATCGAGTCTGCTGCGAACGGTATTTATGCAGTCGGCGAAATGACCCGCTCCGCCATCGGGCAAATCATCGCGGTTGACGCTTGTTATTACAAGGTATTTCAATCCGAGTTTTTCCGCCAAATCAGCCAGTCTGGCAGGTTCAGTAGGGTCGGGTGGCTGGGGTTTGCCGGTGCCTACCGAGCAAAAGCCGCACTTTCGGGTGCAGACCTTGCCGAGTATCAGCACAGTGGCGGTGCCTCTGTCCCAGCACTGGCCTTTGTTCGGGCAGTTGGCATTTGAGCATATCGTCTCCAGCCCCAGCGACTGCAATAATTGATCAGTATTCTGGTAGCCGCCGCCGGCGGGGATTCTTTGTTTAAGCCAGCCTGGTAGTCTGGCCGAGCTTTTGGTATTTGGTTTTTCCATCTTTAGCGAAGTTTTCCTGCAATATATTGCTCAAAATCTGTTTCACCTCTTCCATATCGTATTGTTTGCCGGTAATCTGCTGGGCAGAGGTCATTGTAACACCGTCGAGTCCGCATGGAATTATACAGTTAAAAATGCTCAAGTCGTTTTGGATGTTTAGCGCCATTCCGTGATAGCTTACCATTTTTGACACCCTAACGCCGATAGATGCTATCTTCCGCGGACCAACCCACAGGCCGGGAAATCCTTTTTTCGCTTCTGCCTCTACTCCAAGCTGAGCCAGCAGGGTAACACCTATATTTTCCAATGTGTGGATATAGTCGCTAACGCCCAGACCAAGCTGTGAAAGATTTAATATGGGATAAACCACTATCTGGCCTGGATTGTGGGCGGTTGCTCCGCCGCCTCGACGGATGTTGACTATCTCTATGCCCTGTCGCTCTATATGTTCATTGGCAAGGGTAAGTCGGTTGGCGGTTTGTCTTGCGCCGAGGGTGATTACGGGTTTGTGTTCGACCAGCAGGGCGGTGTTGGCGATTGTTCCTTCTCGGCGTTTATCGCGCAGGTCGTGCTGGAGGGCAAGCACCTCGGCATAAGGCGCAATGCCGCAATTGATTATTTTTAACACGATTTTTTCATTTTTTTCCGGCATGAGGGCTATTGTATCAAATTTTCATATCTTTTGCGATTCTGCAATGGGCGGCGTCGAACATTCGGATTGTCCCCCGCTCCAGGCGAAGTATCAAACCCTGGTCGGGATCCACTCCTTCACAGTTGCCGGTAAATTTTCGGCCTTTATATACAACCGTTATTCGCCTGCCGAGCAGAAGGCTTAGCTGTCGCCATCGATTTCGCACAGCCTCGGGATTTTCCGCGGCAGCGGCGAACCAGATGCCAGCGGCAGTGAGGACTTGCTTTGCAATATCCGTTCGGCAGCAGGGTTTGCGGTCGGCCATATCTAAGCTTATCGCAGAGTCTCGAATTTCCGGCGGAAAATCCTCCGGCTTTTGACGACAGTTTATGCCAACACCTACGATATAATAATTTTGCCGATTATGAGTTTGTGACTCAACGAGTATTCCGGCCAGCTTTTTATTCCCCAGCAGAATATCATTAGGCCATTTGATTTTGGGCTGCTGTTGGTCGATGGTCCCTATACCATCGGCAACGGCTACCGCGGCCGCAAGTGACATAAGGTTCGGTTTTATATTGTTCTGCCGCAGTAGAATTGAAAAAAGAAGGCTTTGTTTTTCAGGGCTTTGCCATTTTGCTCCGAGCCTGCCTCTTCCTGCGCTCTGTGATTCGGCAAATACAACCAGGCCGTCCTCAGCGGCGCTGCCTATGTATCGCGCGGCGGCATCGTTGGTGCTGTAGGTGGTTTCGTAAATTACCACTTCTTTCCCGATGCGCCGTTTAGGCAGGGTTGATTTTATGATGTCAGGGTCGAGCGGAGTTTCTTTTGGCATAATTAGCTTTTAGAACCTGTCCAGACCGATGTCCACAGCCGAGGCCGAATGTGTTATCGCACCGACCGCTATCCGGTCAATTCCGCAGCGGGCGATTGCGGCAACATTATCCAGCGTAATTCTGCCGGAGGCTTCAAGCAGGGGTTTCTTGCGGCCTTTGAGCATTGTGTTACGCATTTCGACTGCGTGAAGTAGCTGCCACTGCCCCATATTGTCCAGCAGAACGATGTCTATGCCGGGTATTTTCAAAACATGGTCAAGCTGGTCATCGACATGATCAACTTCGACTGCGACAAACCCCACACCCTTGATTTTTCTGGCTTTGCGAACTATCTGGGAGAGTTGTTTGTATAGGTCGTCATTTAGCTGGGCAAGATGATTGTCTTTTATCAGTATTCCATCGTAGAGACCTATGCGGTGATTGTGTCCGCCACCGCATTTTACGGCGTATTTTTCGAGTATTCTCCAGCCGGGCGTTGTTTTTCGTGTATCGTATATCTTCGCTTTTGTTCCCCGCACCGCCTCTACATATTTGGAGGTCGTGGTGGCGATGCCGCTCATTCTCTGTAGAAAATTAAGCAGGACTCTTTCAGCGGTAAGCATAGCTCTTAATGGGCCTTCGATACGGGCGATTCGCTGACCTACCAGAGCAGGATTGCCGTCGTTGATATACACCCGCATTTTAAGCCGCTTATCGTAAAGCTTGAGTATCTCCCGTGCCAGTTCCATCCCGCAGACTGTTATTTCTTCTCTCGGGACCAGATAGGCACGGCATTGTGTTTCTTCTGCGGCAAAAAGCTCGCTGGTTACATCACCTCTGCCCAGGTCTTCTTGTATAGCAATTGTTATCAGTGGACGGGCTTTTTCAATATCTAACGGATTGGTCATTTACCTGTTCTCCTTTTCTTCTTGCTTTTGCTGCTGACAACCAGTTCGGGCAATGCCTGAAGTTCGTGTAGCTGATCCCGCAGGGCAGCCGCCCGTTCGAAATCCAGTTCTTCGGCGGCTTCGAGCATCTGCTTTTCAATTCTGGCAGTTTCTTCGGCTCGGTCGAATTCTTCCTCACCAGCGAAATTAGCGGCCTTCTGTGCCGTTTTACGAGCTCGCATCTGCTCGGTCAGACTATTGCGTATGGTTTTTACTATCGTTTCGGGAGTAATTCCGTGTTTTTTGTTATACTCCATCTGGATTTTACGGCGCCTGTTGGTTTCGTCAATAGCATTTTGCATAGAGCGGGTAACTTTGTCGCCGTATAGAAATACCGTGGCGTTTACATTTCTGGCTGTTCGCCCGATTACCTGTATCAACGATGTTTCACTGCGCAGGAACCCTTCCTTGTCAGCATCGAGTATCGCCACTGCGGAAACTTCAGGCAAATCAAGGCCCTCCCGGAGCAGGTTAACGCCGACCAGCACATCGAATTCGCCGTTTCGCAGGTCGCGAAGGATTTCGATTCTTTCGAGGGTGTCGATTTCGCTGTGAAGGTATCGGCATCGCAGGCCCTCTTTGGTCATATATGCGCTTAAGTCCTCGGCCATTCGCTTGGTTAGCGTGGTAACAAGCACCCGTTCGTTAGATTCTGCCCGTTGCCGGGCGGCTTCGAGAAGGTGCGGAACCTGTTTACTTGCAGGGTGAACCTCTATCGGCGGATCGATAAGTCCGGTCGGGCGGATTATCTGCTCGACGACTTCATTATCGCATTTTTCCATTTCATAAGGCCCGGGCGTTGCCGAGACAAAGATTATCTGATTCCATATTTGCTCAAGTTCCTCGAATCGCAGCGGGCGGTTGTCCAGCGCGCTTGGCAGGCGGAAGCCATGTTCGACGAGTGTTTCTTTTCTTCTCCGGTCGCCTGCCCACATTGCACGAAGCTGGGGGATTGTTACATGAGACTCATCGATTATCATTACAAAGTCATCAGGGAAGTAATCCAGCAATGTATATGGTCTTGCGCCAGCGGGAAGCTGAGCAAGATGGCGGGCGTAGTTTTCTATGCCGCTGCAAAAGCCTACTTCCTGGAGCATTTCGATATCGTAATTTGTTCGTGCTTCGAGTCGCTGGGCTTCGAGCAGCTTGCCCTGGCTGCGAAATTCGCTTAACTGGGATTTCAATTCGGCTTTGATGCTTGCCACTGCCGGGGCGATTTTATCCTCAGGCATAATGTAATGCTGAGCAGGATAGATGAAGACTCTGGCCGGTTCTTCGGCAAGGACCTGACCCGAGACGGGGTTGATGTAGCTTATTTTTTCGACCTCATCGCCGAAAAATTCAAAGCGTATGGCGTAGGATTCATAGGACGGGAACAAATCCACGACATCTCCCTGAACGCGGAATTTGCCGCGGTCGAATTCGAAGTCGTTGCGAGTGTACTGCAAATCCGCCAGGCGTCCGAGCAGGTCGTTGCGGTCTATATTGTCTCCGGTTTCGACGCCGACTACGCTGGCTTTGTAGTCTTCCGGTGAGCCCAGACCAAAGATGGCTGAAACCGAGGCCACGATTAAAGCATCGTCTCTGCTGAGCAGGCTGGTTGTCGAGGAGAGACGCAGCCTGTCGAGGTCATTGTTGCGCGAGGCATCTTTTTCGATGTAAATATCACGCTGTGGGATATAGGCTTCGGGTTGGTAATAATCGTAGTAGCTGACAAAGTATTCGACGGCATTTTCAGGGAAAAGCTCTTTGAACTCCTCGTAAAGCTGGGCGGCCAGTGTTTTGTTGTGCGAGATTACGAGGGTTGGTTTTTGTATCCGCTCGACGACATTTGCCATAGTAAAGGTTTTGCCGCTGCCGGTTACACCCATCAGCGTCTGGAATTTTTTTCCTTTGCGCAGAGCTTTAGTTAATTGCTCGATCGCTCGCGGCTGGTCACCGGCGGGTTCGAATTGAGTGTGTAACTTAAATTGTGCCATTGTGTTTATGCTATTTTTCGGCAGGGCCGACCGAATAGCGGGTGTATCTGCTGATATTGCACTGACGGGCAAGTTCGTGCACCTGCCCGGCGGTTACTTGACGAATCGCTTGGATATCGTCATCGATCGGTATATATTTGCCCAGATAGTTCCAGTTAAGCCCCAGATCGAGCAATCGTCCCATTGGCAGCTCATTTTTGAGCACCATCGCTCCGAGTATTTTGTTTCTGGCTTTTTCAATTTCAGCATCGGTTACGCCGTTTTGCTCGATATCTTTGAGTATCTTATTCACGATAGTCATTACCTGCTCGGCTTTGTCCTCTCCGCAGCGGATATAGGTGAAAAATTCGCCGGTTCCGTCCATTGTGTCCGGCTCCATTACGGCTGTCTCGGCAAGTGCTTTGTCCACAATTTCCCAGTAGTATCTCGAGCCTCTGCTGTCGCCGATTATATTTGCAAGTATCACGGCTGCGTATTTTTGCGGATCCTGTGCCGATACGGCCTTGCTCATAAGGCATATATGCTCACGGACGAGGTTGGGTTTGGCTTTGCGTTTGGTTTTTCCGCTGCCGGAAGCATCGGTGATTTGTCTTTCGGTTTCCATATGCTGCCATTTTTCGCATAGCTCATCAGCGGCGGCGCATATCTTCTGCCATTGCACATTTCCGGCAACGACAAGAGCCATGTTGTTCGGGGCGTATCGGCGGTCAAAATATTGCCTCATCTGCTGATCGGTCAGACCGTCTATGCTCTCGACGGTGCCGAGGACGCTGTTGCCGCACGGATGACCGTCAAAATGCAGATTTCGACAGCTGTCAAGCACATCGAACATCGGCAGGTCCTGGTACATCGCTATTTCTTCTTTTATGACATTTTTTTCAATGTTAAAGTCGTCCGTGCGCAGGCTTGGTCTCATCAGGCTCATCCAGAGTCTGGCGGCCTGTTCGAGATATTCCGGCAAAACCGCAGCATAGTAAACTGTGTTTTCTTCGCTGGTAAAAGCATTAAATTTCGCTCCCATATCGTCAAAAGCCTGACTAACCTCAAACGCGTCGTAGCGGTCGTTGCCTTTGAAGAGCATATGTTCGAGAAAGTGTGAAACACCGTTAATGTCGAGAGTTTCATCGCGAGCGCCTGTTTTTACGAAAAAACCGACTGCCGCTGATTTTGCTGCTTTGTTTATCTCGCCGACTACCGTCAGCCCGTTATCCAATGTATGGGTTTTGAATTCCATATTTTCACCTGCAATAGTTCGCTTTTAATTGCTTTTTTAGCGTTTGATTTCTATTTCTTTGGGGCCAATGGTCAATGCCGTGAAATCCTCGAAACTGTTATTTCGCAGAAATTCTACAACATCATCGGCAGTGGTGCTGTCCACTTTTTCCCTTATTTCGTCAATTGAGCGTATTCTGCCGAGCATGTAGTAATCACCGCCGATGGCCATTGCTCTGCTGCCGGAAGATTCGCCCTGCATTATCATCGCGCTTTTGAGCCCCGCTCTTGCTCGTTGCATTTCGGCTTCACTGATGCCTTCTTTGAGCCTGTCGAACTCTGTCAATATGACATCGGCAGTTTCCTGTGCGCTGTCGGGCAGAGTTCCGGCGTAACAGGCTATGCCCGCAGCTTCTTTTAGTGCGTGATAGCTTGCGCCGACGGCATAGCAAAGGCCTCGTTTTTCGCGAACCTCGGTAAAGAGTCTGCTGCTCATCCCGCCGGACAACACTGAAACAGCCAACCGCACCTTGTAATAATTTTCGTCATCAGGCCGGACGGTTGGCGTCATAAGGCCGATATGCACCTGTGCCCCGTCGTGGGGTATATGGGTGTATTTGGGGCCGGGTTTTTCGATTTGCACATCAGGCTGCTCGGCCGGCTCCATATCGGCGAATAACTGTTCCATTTTCGCGCAGACTTTATCGAAATCGTATTTTCCAGCTACGCCTACGATAATATTGGCCGGGTTGAAGTTTTGGGTTACAAACAGCGCGGTATTGCCCGGCTGGAGTTTTTCAAGTTCATCAATCCGACCGATGGGATTTCTGCCCAGCGGTTCGGGATAGAACCTCTCTCGAAGCTCGACCATTACTCGTTGCCGCGGGTCGTCTTCCATAGCTTTTACGCCGTCGATTGCTAACTGCCGGGCCGGTTCGAACTGTTTTTCGTCCAGTCGAGGCCTGCGGATAACATCGGCATAAAGCCCCATCGCCGCATCCAGCTTGGCGTGTTCCATAGCGGCTCCGATGGTGATATGAGCGTTGTCAAGCGAGCAGCCTCTCTGCAAGCCCAGACTGTCCATAGCGTCATTTAGGGCCTTGCTGTCATAATCGCCGGCTCCCCTGAAAATCCAGTCGCTGACTACCTGACCGGCTCCGCTGGCCCCTTGCGGCAGTCGGGAAGTGCCCGCCGGCAGCATAAAATCAAATGCCGCCGATTTTACCCCTTCGATGGGCTCACCGAGGATTACCATTCCATTTTTGAGTACATGCTTGTCAAATTTCTGCATAAATATAACCCTTGCCTGCTAATTCGCATAAAACCAGAATGTTACCATTACAGAGGCGGACTTGCAACGGCCAATTAAAATAGCCAATTTTGTCTTTAGTCGGTTGTATGGTTGCCGAAGAGGGCATTCGTTGTTATACTCTTTGGAAATTTGACGGCGGATTGAAGCTAAGGTTTTTTATATGGATGTTATTTTAGATTCTCAGGCGATAGAGCATGCTCTTGACAAACTGGCTGAGGGAATAGCCAAAGACACCGCTGAAGGGCAGGACATTGCGGTCGTTGGCGTTCGAAGCCGAGGTGAGGTGATTTCGCAACGGCTGGGACAGCGGCTGGGAAGGCTGCTTGGCAAAGAAGTGCCTGTCGGCACACTTGATATCACTCTATATCGCGATGATCTCAACAATCCCCAGAGCAACGCTCAGCCGCAGGTGCGCACCACGGAAATAGGGTTCGATATAGACGGAAAAATAATATATCTCGTTGATGATGTTCTGCATACGGGGCGTTCGACACGGGCGGCGATGGATGCACTGATAGACCTTGGCAGGCCACAGGCGATACGGCTTGCGGTTCTTGTTGACCGTCGCGGACGGGAGTTTCCTATACAGGCCGATTACGCAGGGAAACTGGTAGAGGTTTCCGAGGGCGAAACCGTGCAGGTCAGGGTTGTGGAAGTTGACGGAGTTGACGAAGTGATTGTAGAATAGTTCATAAATTGCGGCGTGGTAAGGGTTCTCAATGACGATAACAGGCCAAGAGAATAAATTTGAATGGACTCGCAAGCACCTGCTGGGGTTGAGGCAGTTGAGTGCTGATGAATTGAATCATATTTTCGCCACAGCCGCCGGGTTTGAGCAGATAAGCACCCGCTCAGTGAAGAAAGCGCCGCCGCTTCGGGGCAAAGTCGTTGTTAATCTTTTCTTTGAGGACAGCACCCGCACTCGCACGAGTTTTACGCTGGCGGCCAGCAGACTAAGCGCGGACATCATCGAGTTTACCAAAAAATCAAGCTCGGTAAGTAAAGGTGAAACCCTCCTCGATACAGCCAAGAATCTCGAAGCGATGGGGATTGATATAGCCGTAGTCAGGCACAGCGCCGGTGGAGCGCCGGACTTTATCAGCAGAAATATCGACGCCTGCGTTGTCAATGCCGGCGACGGATTTTGCGAACATCCCACACAGGCGCTTCTTGATATTTATACGATTTTGAAAAATCGTCAAAGTATGGAGGGCCTTAAGGTCGCGATAGTCGGTGATATTGCGCACTCCCGTGTGGCGAGGAGCAATATGTGGGCAATGACAAAACTCGGAGCCGAGGTGACATTTGTCGGCCCGCCTACGCTTATGCCGGCACAGGTGGATAAACTGCCGGTAAAGGTAAGTCATTCGCTGGATGAAGTTATAGAGAAAGTGGATGTTGTTTATATGCTGCGAGTTCAGTTCGAGCGGCTTGGCGGCAGTCCGTTTCCGTCGGTGAGGGAGTATTCTCGGTATTACGGCCTGACGGTTGACCGTATGAAAAAAGCCAGACCTGATATTCTCGTAATGCACCCCGGGCCTATAAATCGCGGACTCGAGATAGAAAGCGAAGTGGCCGACGGGCCCCGCAGCGTAATACTGCAACAGGTTAAATACGGCCTTGCGGTGCGAATGGCCGTGCTGTTTCTGGTCAACCAGGCAGCAGTGACGGAGAAAAAGTAAAAAGTTAAAAGTCAAAAATAAAAGCTTTGGAATTTCTGGATTATGGGTGATGAAGTAGGTAGATATGAAGTTGATTTACGCAGGAGAGCTTATCAATATTCGATAGATATAATAAAGTTTTTGGATTTGCTGCCGAATGAGTGGAGCACAAGGGTGTTAGCAAAACAGCTTCTAAGGTCTGCGACATCGGTTGGTGCTAATCTGGTAGAGTCTAAGGTTGCCAGTTCAAGGAAAGATTATGCAAATTTCTTTCTTTATTCGCTCAAGTCAGCAAATGAAAGTTTATATTGGCTGGGCCTACTGAGAGATGCCAAGCGGGTTTCGAGCAATTCAGTGCAGCCGCTCCTGAAAGAGACACAGGAAATTGCGAATATAATTGGAGCAAGTGTTGTAACATTAAGAAAACAGTGAGGGTTGCAATAACTTTTTATCTTTTACTTTTGAGTTTTTACTTTTATGAGCAAGAACATTCTTATAAAAAATGGCCGTGTTATTGACCCTGAATCGGGGCTGGATGAGGTGTGCGATGTTCTGATACTACAGGAGAAGATAGCTCAGGTCGGCAAAATCGGCTCCGGTGCAGAGGAAAAAGTTGAAAAGGTTATTGATGCGACGGAAATGATAGTATCGCCGGGGTTGATTGACATACATGTACATTTTCGCGAGCCCGGTGACGAAGAGGAGGAGACCATAGCAAGCGGCTCTGCCGCCGCTGTCGCCGGAGGGTTTACATCCGTAGTGTGTATGCCTAACACTAATCCGCCGGTCGAGAATGAGACCGATGTGGAATATGTTCACCGCAAAGCTCGACAGGCTCGCCAGAGTCATGTTTATGTAATGGGCGCGATTACTAAAGGCCGGGCCGGCGCCGAGCTTGCTGAAATGGGGCTTATGCATGAGGCCGGCGCAGTAGGCTTTACCGACGATGGTTCGGGAGTTCAGGACGCCAAAGTAATGCAGCGGGCGATGAAGTATGCCAGTATGTTCGGTAAAGTTATGTCCCAGCATTGCCAGGACGACCATCTGGCAGGCGGCGGAGTTATGAATGCCGGATACTACGCGACGATACTCGGTCTGCCGGGTCTTGACGCCTTGGCAGAGGAGGCGATGCTCTGGCGTGACATTCAGCTTGCAAAACGCATAGGTATTCCCTATAACGCCCAGCACATATCCACCGCATCGGCAATGGAATTGATACGCGGCGCTAAAGCTGACGGCCTTAATATTACATCGGAAGTTACGCCACACCACCTTTTGCTTACCGATGAATATTGCGAAGGCTACGACACTAATTACAAAGTTAATCCTCCGCTGCGGACACCCAGGGATATTGAAGCGTTAAAAGAGGCGATAAAAGACGGCGTTGTCGATGCGCTTGCCAGTGACCATGCCCCGCATTTGCAGAGTGAAAAGGAGCTGGAGTTTCTTGCCGCCCCGTTCGGAATAGCAAGCCTTGAGGTTGCTCTGGGGCTTTACATAAAAGCACTGATAGACGATAAGGTTATCGACTGGCCGCAATTGCTGCGAATGATGACGATCGGGCCGGCTCGAATTATCGGTATTGACGGTGAGAAAGGTTCGCTGGCCAAAGGTAAGGCCGGTGACATTACAATTATCGATCCACAGGTCGAATACCAGGTGGATGTGGAAAAATTCCGCAGCAAAAGCAGAAACTGCCCATATAAAGGCTGGAGGCTTCGCGGAAGGGCGGTTACCACAATTGTCGGCGGAGAAATACGCTACGACGGCAGCTAATGCTTATGCCTTATTTGATTGACGGCTACAATCTTCTTTGGAGAATTCACAACGGCGGGGAGTCGGTCAGTGACATTCAGTTGTGCCGGGCAATAGACCGGTATCTTGATATACAGCGGCAACGAGGTACGATGGTTTTTGACGGCATCGGGCCGCCGGATAAAAGTGATTTTTTCAGTCTGGATAGTCTCAGCGTGCAGTTTGTCGGCGAGCACACAGACGCCGATTCGGTCATCGAATATCAGATCGAGCAGAGTACCGCACCGAAACTGCTTAATGTAGTATCCAGCGATAGAAGGGTTCGTGACGCTGCTAAGCGCCGAAAAGCGGGAGTGATTTTAAGTGAGCAGTTCTGGTCGATGGTAAAGGTGGCGCTTTCCAAAGGCAGCCGACGAGAGAGTCCGCCAGGCGGCAAAATTATGGGCATAAGCGACGCCGAGACCGAAAGATGGATGAAAGAGTTCGGCCTGGACGAATAGGTTAAAAACGGAGCAGGAGGGATTCGAACCCCCGGTGCCTTACGGCACAACGGTTTTCAAGACCGTCGCAATCAACCACTCTGCCACTGCTCCAAGTTATTGTAAAATAACGAATTATAAAGTTGCCATTAAGGCCTTTATGTAATTTACAACCTTTATTACAACCATG
>PWDX01000024.1 GCA_003553245.1 Phycisphaerae bacterium | reverse complement strand
GTGGGAACTAATCCAGTCCGCTTTACCTCCGGAAATTTCCAGATAGCTTTTTCCTCGGGAGTAAGCTACAAGTACTTTGCCGCCGGAGATGTTTATTATACTGTCATCCTCAGCATCAACTCTGGCCTCGCCACCGTCGATATTCACAGTACTGCTATCACTAGTTCCAACTCGGGCTTTACCTCCAGAAATGTTAACAGAACTACTATCAAAAGGATACAGGAAAAATTCTACATTCGATATAGTTCCATCGGCAGCATGAACGCCATACGAGGTTAAATCCAAAAGTGAGAAATCATCAGTAATCCTAAGCTGTTCACTTCCTCTTAAATCTATGCCTGCTCTAAATGTCCCCACATTACCGCCCGATATATTTACACGATCGGGGCGGCTGTCAAATCGCAAATTATAAGCGTGTAACCGGTCTATATTGCCTCCGGAGATTCCCAAAAAATTGCTGTTATAGGTATGGATATGATGTATTGTCCCATTTGAGATTTTAACATTACTGTTATCGTATGCGCGAATATTACGCACTGTGCCCCCATCGATATCCACACTACTGCTGTCATTAGCGTAGAGTCCGTTGTTATGAGGTATAAAAGCAAAACGATGTCGACGATGACGACCTATTTCTCCGCAGGACATAATCACGCTGCTGTTGTCATAGGCGCTAAGAGAACTAAACTCAAATTTATTGACCATCCCATCAGCAACTTGAACGCCGTAGCAAGTTAAATCTGAAAGTGATAAGTCGTCAGTAATTCTTAACTGTTCACTGCCGTTTAAATCTATACCTGCCCCAAATACACCGATATTACCACCTGATATATTCACACGCTCTGGACCGTTATGCAGCAAATTTTGGGCAATGAGCAATTCTATCTTACCGCCGGAGACATCCACCTTGCCGCTATCATAAGAATATAGCGACCACACTTTGCCGCCGGCAACATCCACGGTGCTTTTATCGTAGGAACGGAGCGTGGTTGATATACGGCCGCAAACAATGTTAACTTTAGAATTGTCATGAGCACATACCCCAAAACCCGAAGGCAAACCTGATACTTTGCCGCCCATAATGTTTAAGGTGCTTTTGTTATAGATACGAGCATTAAGAAGGCTTCCCCCTTCAAGTATGTTTGCTTTACTGAAGTCGTGAAGTTCACCGGACCCCCCTTTAATCTCTTTGTAATCGTGATCTTTTAGAACAAATGCCTCAACGCGAATTATACCAACCAATATAAATGCTGCGACTATCAGCCAAATTTTAATATTTATCTTTTTCATTTTCTGTGTCCTTGTCTGATATGTTACGCTTTTTATTAAAGCACAGGCCATTCCTCAGTTTTTTTGCCAGTCTATGTGAGAATTCTTCCCATTTTAGCCTCAATATCCCTATGGTATGTTAATAATAGAAGCTTTATTTCAAAAAACAAGAAAATTCATGCGTTTGCTTTTGAGCTGTCTTGTAGGATAACTCTCCGTCTTATATATTTTAAAAATTTAAAAAAATGCTTGACTTTAATTTCCTGATTTGGTTAAATATCAGCACTATGAGGCAAATAACCGATTACAACCTGAATAACTGGTGGTGGCCTGCGGAAAAATAGTCCGACAGGTAGCGGGAATTTGCTGAAGTAATATTACATTGAAACTTGATTTTGAAGCAGCTTGTCGGAAAACCGGCAGGCTGCTTTTTTTTATGGCCGTATTTTTTGTTGGATGATATTTAACCGAATTAGTAAGGTATCCTAAAATGGAAGATTATAGAAAAATAATCGAAGATTCGCCGCCCGGCAAAATTGTGCCGATTATTAAACGGGTCGATATCGACGACCCGATGGATTATTTCGCAAAGCTCAGCGATTACGGCAGAGCAAAGCACAGTTGCCTGTTTGAATCGCGCGAATATCTGGCGGGATCCGGAGCATTGAGCTTTGGAACAGCCAGACCTTCCCTGTATCTAACAGGTGCAGGTAGAAGCTTCACCATCGCGGCCCTGAACCAAACGGGCAAACGCATGCTGGGTTTTCTGGCCTCGGACAAAAAACGCTTTGAGTTCTGCGAAAATCTTGATGTTACTGATGATAAAATAGACGGGCTGATAAAAAAACACGAAGGCGTTGTCGATGAATACACACGCCTGCAAACAGTAAATCAGACAAATGTCATACGAGCCGTGGCGACGGCCTTTACTTTGGCCAGCAAACCGTTCAGAGTAACCTGCGGGCTGCTGGGAGCGATAAGCTACGACTTCATTGACCAGTTCGAGACCCTGCCCCAAAACCAGGATGACATGCTCGGCAATCCCGATTATGAACTGTACTTCGCCGACAACATTTTCCTTATGGACCACGAAGCCGCCAAGGCCTACATCGTCGTAAATGTGATAATCACCGACGACGACAGACAACAAATCATTAACGAAGCCCAGGAGCGATTCGATTATTACCTCAACATCGCCCGCTTTGATACGCCCGCTCCAAAACCCTGTCAAGCCAAACTGGCAAAAACTTCAACCGACACCGAACAAGGCGAATACGAAAAAATGGTGCAGGCCGCCAAACAGCACATTCTCGACGGCGACATCCTACAGGCCGTCCTGAGCAGAACAATAATAGAGCCCTGCCCGGACGAGCCGCTCGATGTTTATAAACGCCTTAGGCAACTTAATCCATCGCCATATATGTTCTATCTGAACACAGAAAATACTATACTCATCGGAAGCAGCCCCGAGCTAAGCCTCAGGGTAAGCGGCGGACAGGCAAGAAATGTCGAAATAAGACCAATTGCAGGAACAAAACCTCGAGGCAGATTCGACGGCCAGCTCGACCTTGACACTGATATGAGATACGAAGCCGAGTTGAAAATGGACAGAAAAGAACTTGCAGAACACATAATGCTTGTGGACCTGGCCAGAAACGACATCGCGCGAGTCGCCGAGCCCGGCACGAGAGTGGTTACAGAATTGCTCACCGTCGAAAAATATGAATCTGTCCAGCATATGGTTTCCAATGTAAAAGGAAAGCTGCGAAAAGATCTCGACGCCTTAAGCGCCTATCTTGCCACGATGAATATGGGTACGCTTACAGGAGCGCCGAAAATAGAAGCGATGAAATTGCTGCGCCAACTGGAAAAAACAAAACGAGGCTATTACGGCGGTTCGGTAATGTACCTGACAGTTGACGGCCAGTTCGATAGCTGCATTACTATTCGCAGCTTACAGGTCAAAGACAATATGGCATATATTCGAGCAGGAGCCGGCATTGTCCACGACAGCGTTCCACAAACAGAGTTTGAGGAAACAGACCACAAAGCCCGCTCCTGCCTCAGGGCGGTAAGGGGAATATAAAAATGTATGCCAAACGCCAAAGCTTTGAAAGGCCGATACAATGACCCAACGCAAAGTTTTATTTATAGATAATTTTGATTCGTTTACCTATAACCTCGTGGACGATTTCTGCAAGCGCGACTGTAACGCAAAAGTCTATCGAGCCGATACCGCCATCGCAGACCTTGCTAAAATCGCCGACCAATTCGAACCTGACCTGCTTATAATTTCACCCGGGCCCGGCAACCCCGACACAGCAGGTGTCTCTCTGGAGGCGGTAGATTATTTCAAAGATAAATTGCCGATATTCGGTGTATGCCTGGGCCTTCAGGTAATTGTACAGTATTTTGGCGGGAAAATCGACCATGCGCCCGAATGCATGCACGGCAAAGGCTCGCGAATATCGCACAACGATCAAGGGATTTTCCAAGACACAGAAAACCCGCTTCAGGTCGGCAGATACCACAGCCTCTGCGCAGCCAAGCTGCCGGAGTCTCTCGAGCAGACCGCGTCATTTGAAAATGTGGTAATGGGCGTGCAACATCTCCAATTGCCTATTTATGCCGTCCAGTTCCATCCCGAAAGCATACTCACGCCGGCAGGCGGAAAGATAATAGAAAACATGCTGAAAATCGCTACGGGGGTAACGCAAAGTTGAGGGCAGAAAAATGACTTCCATAAGTGAACAAATAAAACATTTACTCAGCGGCAACAGCCTGGATGTGGATCAGGCCGAGCAATTATGCGATACTATTTTTACCGGCGAAGTGCCGGATGTGCAAATAGCGGCGATGCTGACAGCGATAGAAGCAAAAACCGTAAGCGCATCCGAAGTGGCGGGTTTTGCCGCCTCACTGCGTAAGCATGCAGTCCCCGTCAAAACCAATTGTAAATGGCTCGTCGATACTTGTGGAACAGGCGGCGGAAGCGTAAAAATGCTGAACATCTCGACCGCATCAGCTATAATCGCTGCCGGTGCTGGAGTAAAAATCGCCAAACACGGCAACCGTGGAATCACCAGCGGTTGCGGCTCGGCCGATGTACT
>PWDX01000041.1 GCA_003553245.1 Phycisphaerae bacterium | reverse complement strand
GGCATCGCCGACGACCTCGAAGGCAGCTTCGATAGCGGCGTTGTGACCTTGTCCTTTTACGCATACAACCGTTGCACGGGTTTTTGCCAGATATATTCCTAATATGTTTTGTTGTTCCACTTAGTTACCTCTTTTTTGTCTCAGTCATAAATAATCGCTACTCTTTCAAGTTCGCCCTCGTCGTTTCTCCTTACCGCCAGGGCAGCCGACGCCTTGGCCGGGCCGGAAATAGATTCGACCCTTATTGTGAAGAAATTACTCTCAGTGGTAAGAAAATCCTCGCATCTGTCCAATGAACCCGAAAAATGAAGCAGTGTGGAGCGCAAGTGATCGAAATCTTCAAACGGCTCGATTTTTCGATTCCTTATTACAGCATCAGCCAGTTCAGAGGCATCTCCGCCGAATGTGAAAAGTGCTTCGAGGACATGCCTGGGAGCGGTGTTGACATTGACTTTGTTTACTCCCCATCTGCTTATGTATTTCTGAGCCGATTCGTTGCGCAGCTCGCTTTCGAACAAGGGCTTGGCGAGTATTTCACTGTCCAGAATAGCACTGTGAAATATCCTGCTGAAGTCAGCCATATGAACAGTATCAGCAACATTTTGCCGTCTGGTTCTCTCTCTTCTGAGTGTCTGTTCCCTGCCTCGGACAATTGCGGTGCGTCGTGGCTCTACTACAGTTACGACACGCTGCATTTCGGAAAAATCTTTCTTGAAAGCTTTCAAGTCCCTGGCCTCATTGAGCTGTGCACTTAGCTGGTCAATATCCTCTCTGTCCATTCTCATCCACTCACAAAGCAGTCGAAAACCGGCTACGGCCTCGCGACTGAGCTCATCATCATCGAGCATTGCCCATCCAATAGGATATTTGGCGTTTTCGTCTTCGATGGAAATGGTAACTTCGGCGTCTCCGACTTCCAGTGTTATCTTATCTCTGACCTTAGGCCATGCCGCGCCATAAGGCCCTGGTATTGTAATTTCCGAAAGGTCTATTTCATCCAGATCTGCCGGCTCATTCGGGTGGTTGGGCCCATCAGGAGCAGGACTGTCCAGCAGTCCGCCCAGCATCTGCGACAAATCGTCATCTGATGAATTTTCATCCTCGTAGTTATTATTTGAGCTGCTTTGCCAAAGTGCTGAGGGATCGCTGCGAATCCAGTCCTCTACCATGAACTGGTACTGTTCATCATCGAGTGCGAATATATCCGAAAAATCCGGTTCATTGGGCCTGGACACCAGATCCAGATCCATCTCCTCGACTATGGCCATCGCGTATTTAATACCAGAATCGCAGCCGTACTGGGCTATCTGGTAATGCACCATATACTCCTGTCTGTGGCGATACGCCGACAGGGCACTGGTAAGCGTATAACCCAGTGTCGCCAGGATGGTCAATATCACCAGCGTTACCAGCAGCACCATTGCCCTGCGGTGCTTTTGTCCTGATTTATGATATTTAATATTTCTGTTCATATCTGGTATTTGGCTATCTATCTGTCGTTATCAGTCTGTTGTTCTGTTTCGACAATGTCAGTGTCTTCAATTTCGTTGGGGTCAGCGCCTTCAATGTCATTGGGGTCGGCGTCCGGATCGATATCCAGGCCCGTAAAATCAAACCTTATCTTTCGCGTCCGATCCACTGCTATAGTTCTGGATGCTATCTGGTCTTCGGGAACCACAAGCTCATTGCCTTCGGGCTCCGGCTCGGCGAAAGACAGTGATATTTTTATTGCCGGGGGCAAACTGTCGGCCTCCCAGCGGTCGATTAAATTTTCGTCCCGAACCACCTCGACACTGAAGTAAGTTACCCCGTCGCAAATCGGAATAAACCTTTCAAGTTCCCACCGCTGGTGGCCTCGCTGAAGCAGCTTATCCTCAACTGTCATGCCGCTGTGAGCGCGGTACAGAATAAGACCGCCGGCTTCAGTTTCAAAATTAGTGTAACTTTGCCAGACTATTCTGCGAAATACCTCTTCCTCTCCGTCATTGTTAAAAATCTTTTTTTCTATCTCGAGTCTGCCCGCGGAGTAACCATCCTGCGTTTTGTTATCAATTTTGATGGTTGCGTCGAATCTGCCGCCGAGTATCGTATCCAGATCCTCAGCGATTCGCTGGAGAACCTCATTGACCATCGTATTTTCTTCGATGCGGTTGGTCGCCGCAAAGGCCGAACTCTGTGCGCGGCGATATATTGTCAGCACTGTGATCATAACCATCGAGCTGATGGTCAGAGCCACAACAATCTCGGCCAGTGAAAAGCCGGCCAATCGAGATTTACGATTTGCCAAATTCATATTATCATGATCCTAAAAGTTGTCTGATCATTTCCCAAAGTTCGGGATCCATATCCGGCGGTCTTTGCATGTCATCTGTCGGTGAGGTTTCGTCCGGAGGTGTTTCATCCGGATCCGTGTCCGTCGGAATCTCACCGGTCTGATCATCGTCTGCAGGCGTATCGGGGTCCACGCCCTCTTCCATCTCCATTCTGCGAAGCTCTTCTTCCCTTTCAAGGACGCGCTGCGCTTCTGTCGCGCTAAGGTCGGTAAGCAGATGAGTCATATTTACCTGCTGGGTTTCGCCCATAGCGTCGGTATATTCTGCCAGACATACCGCACGAGCCCACATACGATTACTTGCCGAATCGTTAAAAGGTTCGACGCGGGTTTCCCATTGTATATCAGGGTATCGCTCGCTTATGCCGTACTCTAACTTTTCCTGTACCGACTCGCGCCCAAGAAGTTTCTCCATATTCTCGCGGGCAACTTCAAATGCCTGGACTTTCAAAGCGGTGTCGGAGGCGGCGTTTATGCAACGGTCAATAACCACGAAAACACCGGTGCTGATTATCGAAAGGATTACCAGCGCCGTTACTGTCTCAATGAGACTGAGTCCCGCGGCATTTTTGTGCGCAAACTGGTTGTTTTTAGAATGGTACTTCATCGGGTGCTTTCGGTGTCAAAAGTAAAGCGTCGCCTTCTTCCAGTCTTACTGTTCTGTTCATTCTGTTTACTACTATCGAATAGTTTTCGCTGCCGTTCCACAGCACTATTTTGCCGCCATATGCCCAGCCGGCTCTGCCTGCTCGAAATCGAGCGCGGTGCTGGTTTGTCTGTTCGCCGTCATCAAACTGGATATATTCAATAATACAGTCGTCGTTAAGAAAATTTTCCGTAATAATCTCCTCTTCAAGCACCTCTGCCAGGTTCGAGCCGGTAATCTCTCGCAGTATGTAGCTTTGCTCAACGGGGTCAATTATGACCTCAAACCTTTGATTGCTCTGTGCCGCGGCACGAGCGGCCATCTGCATAGTGTCGGCAAGCTCCTGAGCCTGCATCTTAAAAGAGCCTCGCCCGAAAAGCCCTACCAGATTCAGCATCGCCATCGTAACAAATGTCGAAATGATAACTATGACCACTACCATTTCGGTCATTGTAAAACCTTTTCGAAAGCGGCGCACAGAACGAATCGGCAGAGATTTTCTCAGGCGGCATATCATATCGACCTCATAATTTTGTCCCAGAGGAACAAATATCAGTATGCATCCGTGCTGAGCAGCTCTGCGTTTAAGTCCTCGCCGCCGGGCTGGCCGTCAGCTCCATAGCTTTTTATGACAAAGGGTCTGCCGCTTTCGGGATAGCGTTCATAGATAAACTCATTACCCCAACCGTCTTTGGGCAACTCGGTAGTTTCAAGGTAGCCGCCCTCGGGCCAATTCCTGACATCTGTGGGCTGCTCAATAAGCTCTATCAGACCCAGTTCTTCACTCGGCCATCTGCCGGTGTCCATACGAAACTGATTGACGGCGTTGTGAAGAGCACGAAGGTTGGCTTTGGTTGTCCCGACTCTGGCTTCGTCGATTCTGCCTGCCACACGGGTTGCGACAAGTGTGGCCAGCAGGCCGATAATAATCATAACAGCCATTATCTCGACCATCGTTAAGCCTTTTCTCATTTGTCTTCTTTTATTTTTGCTCATAGAATCTTTCTCCTTATTGGTTCTTAAAAACTTCCTGAAACTTCAAGAATAGGAAGCAGTGTGGCGTATGCTATTACGCCAACCACCGCGGCCATCACTATAATTATAAGCGGCTCTACTGCCGCTGAAAGTCTTTCTATTACAATATCAGTGCTGGCTTCGAGGTCGTCACTGATGTTTTTGAGCATTTTCTCAAGCTCGCCGCTCTTTTCACCAACCGAAACCATATGCGCTATCGTCGGGTCTATGACGCCTGAATCTCGCAGCGGTGTCGCGATGTCCGCACCGGCCAGTATCCGCTCACGCGCCTGGTTGACCGCGCGAACCATCAGGCTGTTTCCGGTGACCTCGGAAACTACTTTAAGCGACTCGGACATACTCATACCCGAGCCAAGCAGCGTCGAAAGTGTTGACGCGAATCTTGCCACCACCCGCTGTTTCATAAGAGGGCCTATCATCGGAAGCCACAGTAAAAATTTGTCTCGCAATATAGCTCCTCGCTGTGTTCTCAGGAATCGCTTTACAGTATATACGATAAGACTAACACTCGCGATCAATACAATGAGCCACCAGCTTGTAAAAACATGCCCTACATTCATAAGCTGCGATGTTATCCACGGCAGTTCCTGACCTGTGCGGACAATCTGCTCTGCTATTTGAGGTATTACAAAAATCGTAAGAACCAGTATCGCTATAAGGCAGAAAGTTACCAGAACAGCCGGATATATCATTGCCGTTAGAACCTTGGACTCGACCTGTCGTCGTTTTTCCATAAAATTTGCTATTACCGCGAAGTTATCACCGAGGTAGCCCGTAACTTCACCCACGCGAACCATACTTATATAAATAACATCAAAATAATCGCTGTAATCTTTCATCGCGTCGGTCAGTGACTCGCCGGTAACAACCCTGTCACGAATATCGGTAATGGCGTTTTGAAATTGAGCGTCCGAAACCTGCACGGCAAGCACCGAAAGAGCCTCGGTAAGTTTAATGCCCGAATTCAGCAGCGTGGCCATCTGTTTAGTGAACTCAATAATCTGGTTTTTATTGCTCTTGCCTAAAAGTGAAAGCAAAGCTTTTTTGCCCTGCTGACCGGTGCTTACCTGGTCAACTGATGTAGGGTGCATACTGCGAAGTCGAAGCTGTTTCCTGGCCACATACGGACTTTCGGCGGTAAGAGTCCCTTTTGTCTTTTTGCCGTCCCTGTCAATAGCTGTATAGTTGAATCGAGGCATCTTTTACCCTCATATTACATCAGTCTGAGTAACGCGTAAAACCTCTGCTATTGTCGTAGTCCCTGCCAGCACTTTTCTGCCTCCGTCCATACGCAGGGTTTGTAATCCGTCATTCAGCGCGACCTTTTTTATCTTGCCGGCGGTTTCGCGACGATATATTAAGTCCTTGATGTCCTCGCTGATAAGCATAAGCTCGTAAACGCCCGTTCGACTGCGATAGCCGGTCTGGAAACACTTCTCGCAACCTTCGCCGTAACGGAATTTATGATGCATATCGTTGTCATCATTGCCCAGGCCTATCTCACGAAGTTCACGCAGGCTCGGCTGATACTCCTGCGAACAATTCGGACATATCCGTCTGACCAGACGCTGAGCCATAATACCTATAACCGATGAACTTACCAAATACGGTTCAACTCCCAGGTCAAGCAGCCTGCTGATAGCTCCGGCAGAGTCATTGGTATGCAACGTACTGAATACGAGGTGGCCGGTAAGCGAAGATTGTATTGCCATGCGAGCCGTCTCCACATCACGAACCTCGCCGACCATAATTACATCCGGATCCTGACGAAGCACATGGCGCAGAGAAGTGGCGAATGTCATACCCTTTTTACTTGCCACCTGTATCTGGCTGATACCTTCGAGCTGATACTCTATGGGGTCTTCGATGGTGATTATATTCTTTTCTGCTGAGTTGATGCGATTAAGGCAGGCGTATAGCGTTGTGCTTTTTCCGCTGCCGGTCGGGCCTGTTACGAAGATGACACCGTGAGAGCGATTCAGCAGCGAGTCGAATTTCTCCAGGTCTTCCGGCCATAGCCCAAGCTCGTTGAGCGTAAAAAGAGAGCTGCTTTTGTCAAGCAATCGAAGCACACTTCTTTCGCCATAGCTTGCCGGCACGGTGCTGACACGCAGATCGACTTCCCGCCTGCCCAGCCTGACCGAGCATCTGCCGTCCTGGGCGAGCCTACGTTCGGCAATGTCCATCCCTGCCATAACCTTAATACGCGAAGTTATAAGCGGCAGGACATTGCGGTTCAGTGTCAGCGAATCATAAAGAATACCGTCAACGCGATAGCGTATCTGCACTTTTGTCTCATAGGGGTGAACATGAATATCCGAGGCCCTCAATTGCAGCGCACGGAAAAGCACATCATTGACAAGCCGAATAACCGGCGGGCGATTAACAACATCCAGCAAGTCATCCGAGGCGGTTACTTCATCGACAAGCTGATCTATATTCTGCGCGTCAAGCTCCTCGGCAACCTCTTCGACAACCGTGTTTCGCTGTTCATAGGCCACATCGATAACCGCCGTTATAGCCGCCCGGGTAGAAAGCGCCGGTGTTACCGGCATGCCCAGCATCTTGGAAACATTATCAAGAACATCGGTATCCAGAGGCTTGGCAAGAACAACAGTCATCTTTCCGTTGCTTTTGTCTTCCTGGCCCAGACCTATTATATAATGATGCTGTGCATACGGAGCGGGAACGGCCTCTACGAATTCAGGCCTGACCCTGCTGCCGGGAACCTCGGTGAAATACTCCTGGCCAAGCGTATCGCTGAACAGCCGTAAGACCTCCTCTTCGGTAAAATACGGACTGCGAAGCAGAAGCTCGTCGATACGCGATGTGCTGTCCTGGTGCTCCTGGAAAAACTTTTCAAGCTTTTCAGGGTCTATTGTGCCGGTTCTTTTAGCGGTTTTTATGAGTAAATTTTTCATATCATTATATATGAATGTTTGCCTGTTTTAGTCATGGTCAAGCACCCTCTCTGGATGCATCGGACGAGGTTTTATTCCGGGCCATTGTTCGTATTCCTGGAACCGGCGCTCAAAATCTTCAAACGATTCCCTCATCCGGTCGGATGCTTCTTCGAGCTGGGGCAGCCCTGCTACACGCTCATCAGGTCTCAGGATATGAGCCTGAACAAAAACATAAAGCTTGCTTTCGTCATCAACATTGTCAATACTTCTGAATAATCCGCCCACAAGCGGAATGTCGCCAAGGATAGGAACTTTTCTACCCGACTTGTCCTGAGTGAGTCTGACCAGCCCGCCGAGAATAATCGTCTTCTGGTCCGGAACAGTAACAATCGTGTTGACATTGCTTGTAAGCTGGTCCGGCGGAGCTCCCTCGGCGCCTGTCCCGACAAAGTCCTCGCGCCTTAGCTCTATTTCGAGCCTGAGCAGATCACCCTCGCTAATTGTAGGTCTTATACTAAGCTCAATAGTAGCATCATAAGCTTGAAACTGAAAACTCTCCACAGGAGGGCCTGTATCGGGAATGCGAATCTCGCTTTCCCTTACATGTCGTCTGTCAACAGTGCTGATACGGCCTTCTTCGTTGTCATTAACAAGTATCTGGGGCTGGGCAAGCACTCGTCCGTAGCCTTTACTTTCCATTGCCCGTAACAGCATCTGAATTTTATTTTCAGCATAGAAGCCTCGTATCCGTCCGCGTTGAGCAGAACCCTCAACATGTCTGCCGGTGATATCTGTAATCGGAAGACTATCGGTGCCGGTTATAACATTATCACCGACCGCTCGTTCAAGATTTGCAACAATCTCAAGGTCGTATTCAAACTCTTCCGACCGGCGTACTTCAACCAATGTAACATCTATCAATACCTGAGGGCGGCGACGGTCAAGCTGTTCTATCAATTCGCCTATCCATTCCTGGTTGCGCCTGCTTGCATAGACAATCACAGAGAATGTGCTTTCATCAGGAATAACCGCGATGGTTTCCTCTCTGCCGGGAATGACTTCGATTTTATCCTCAAGGTCTCTGAGCACCTCCTGAACAAGTTGATTCAGCGTTTCTGCCACAATAATCGGATCCTGATTTTCCAGCGGATAAAGCCGGTAAGGTACTTGTTCTCTCTGGGTTTCCGTATCCACATAGCCTATTATCCTGATGATTTCATTATGTTGCTCCGTGGTTGCGTTTACCAGCAGTGAGTTAGTATTTTCCAGTACGACTACCTGCGGTTCCTCTGCGATACCTTCCTCTGTGAAAGCTATTGCTCCGGTATCTCCGTCATTGCCGTTGCTTTCGCGTCGAGCTCGCTGAGCCTCCTGCTGGCGCTGGGTTGCTCCGGCAGCGCCGCGGGTGGTGCTTACTATGCCCAATTGCGTTAACTTATCCTGGACATCTTCGGCTGTAACATTCATTATCTCATACACTCGAATATTTCGTAAATCCTGTTTGCGCACATCGAGCGAATCAATAATTTCATCAACTATTTTCAGTTTATCTGCGGTTCCTATCATAAGAACCCGATTAGTCCGTTCGTCAGCTTCGAGAAACACCGTATCTGCCGCGGCGCTTTGGCGATTATCGCGAGATGAATCTTCCCGCTCGGCTCTTCGTCTTTCCAGCGCTCTTTGGCGGGGGTCTGTCGGAGCCGCAATCTCTGCCTCTACGCTTATGCTGTCCAGTTCACCGGCGAGTCTTTCAATCCGAGGGGTCAGGTTTTCTGCCAGAGTGTATCTTAGCTGCCTCTGGCGGTACTGTCTTGGCTTGCCGGGGACATCAATAATATCGAGTAACTGTTCGATGCGAGGCATACGGAAAGCATATCCGGTAATCATCAAAGTTCCGGTGCCGGAAATCGAGGTGTTCATATTTTCGGTTGCCTGCATTCTTTCCAGGAAGCTCTCTGCTTCCTCTGCACCGATGTGGCGAAGCTCGAAAACGCGGGTAACCGTAATATCGCCGAGCTGCATCTGCTGACCTTCTCGAATTATGGCAGGGTCTATGTCGAGTGCTTTTCCCTTGGGAACAATTATTACAAACCTGCCCTGACGAGACATAGCGTAGTTGCGAAACTTCAAGGCCGATTCCAGCAGAGCGTAAAGCTCCTGAACCCTGACAGGGCCGCGCAGATTCAGGTTGATACTGCCGCTGATTTCACGAGGGTCATACATATAATCTATATCATAGTATTCACCAACCAAGCTTATAAGGTCTATGATTTCAACCTCTTGGGGCAGGCGCAACCTCAATTCCTCATCTACATCCGGCTCAAGCTCAGGCTGATAACTCATCGGCTCCATTTCTTCGAGTTCTTCACGGTCTATCTCGAAGAGAACCTCTGACTCGAGATCGTTCGGTTCATAGGGTTCTTCCGGTTTAGCGGGTTCGATAAGCTCATCCGGTTCCTCTTGTTCGGCTGCTTCCAGACGCTGTAGAATTTCCTGTTCTTCGGCTTCTCGACGCTCAAGTTCTTTGTCCTGTTCGGCTTGAAGCTGGGTAATCAGCTCCATAACTTCATCTTCGCTTTTTCGCGGCTCAGGCTCATCTTCTTCCGCAACGGCTGGCTCGTCTTCTACCTGAGGCTCTTCTTCGGGTTCATCGACTTCGCGCCGAGCGGCGGCTTCGCTCTCAGCTTCGGCTAGTTTGCCGAGAAGACTGTCGAAAAGATCGTCCGGCTCATCCTCAGCCGGTTCCGAGGCATCGGTAATCTCATCAATTTCAAGCTCAGGTTCAAAAAGCTCTTCTACAGCCTCGTCAATTTCCGAAACATCGGGATCGTCTTTTTCGCTATCGTCTATGAAGTCCATTTCCGGATCAGGTTCAAGCACTACTTCGGCAGTATCACTGATATCGGACAAATCAGGGTAAGGCGTATCCTCTTCGGTGTCGGCTGGCTCGGCATCGGCTGGTTCTTGCGTTTCTACATCGGGCTCTTCTTTCTCGTCCTCAGGCCTTTGATACATCTGTTCTGCTTCCTGTGCTATGGTGGAGATAAGCTCCTGCGGGGCGATTGCCACAACCGATTGGCCGTAAACATCAACTATAATCCGCAAGTCAGCACTGCGGACAGGCGGGTTATGAAATGTTCCGACAGAGGCTCCGGGCAGAGATTCCCGTAGTTTATCGGTATCAATATGCACGGGCTCGGAGAGTATTTGCTCAAAAACATACTGCTGAGGCGAATCTATTACCTCTATAATCGTTGTTGCCTTAATGAGTTTTTCCTGAGAAGCCGTTACAAGAAGTGTATTGGCGTCGGGAAGCTGGGAAACAGTGCCTATGCCAACTTCGTCGAGAAACTCAATTGCCGTCTCTGTTGAAACATGTTTGAGTGAAAAAACCCTGTAACGCCCGCCGGTGCCGGCAAAAGACAAAGCGACTAATAAAAAAATCCCCAAAAACACCATCAGAAGATAGCTTCTGACGCGAGCGGGCTTTTCAAAATACTGTCCTGTATGCATATAACATTCTCCGTTTCAATAGCAGTTTCCTTACGCCATTACATAGACAATCTTCAACCGGGAAAGTTCCCCTTAGCAGGTAACTTATCGGGCAAAATCGCTTTCATATTTTCTTTATTTTTGTGCTTTTTAGCGGCAGGGCTTTACAAACCAATACTGGTGAAAATATTCCATTGGAATTGGTTAATTGAGAGTATTATCGGGCCTGTCTTACCGGCCATCGTTGCGCTCAAGTTCCTTGCCTAATTCGTCAAGATCTTCCGCCTCTTCGTCATCGACCCTGGCTGCCCGCAATCGTTCTATCAAACGCCCCATCATCTCTTCACGAGATTCTTCGTCTTGGTCCTCATCTTTTGACCGCATTGTTTCAACGAAATCTTCCATTACCTGAGCCTGCTTCTGAGCAACCTCGTCCGGTACTTCAGGCGGTTCTCTGCGAGCAGGTCTTTCGGTTTCCGGCTCTTCGGTTGCTTCGGTTGTTCTTTGGCGACTTGAAGCCGTTTCTCGACGAGGTCGGCGAGTCGGACGCTCTTGCTCGTCAGGCTCTGTTTGATCAGCTTCTTCTGAAGCGGCGTCAGCTACCGTTTCGAAAGGTTCGTCCTCATCACCGGGCCTTACCTCCATCTCAAGGAATCGTGAAGACCTCTCGCGCTCCGGCGTCTGGCCGGCCTGGTAAACCTCTACGCCTGCAATATCCTTTTCTGCCTGATCCATAGAAACTTCCTGCAGCTCTCCTGATCGATCTTTGGCATAAACAACGCCGTCGCCGATCTCCTCTATCATAAGATGCTCGAGCCTTTGTCCCTGTCGAACCCATCGCATCCCCGATCCGGGCAAATCTATCAATGCGCGGGATTGCTCAGGGTTATTCGGAGAATAGCTCGTTGCGGCGACGGAAAAATTGGCCGTAACTCGCTGAGGCTCGGGTTGCTCGGGTTCCTCTGGTCTTTCTCTTTCGGGTCGTTCGCGTCTTTCGGGTTCCTCGCGCGGCTCAGGTTCAGGAGGATCAAGATAAAGAGCGAAATCCCGCGCTTCTTTGACCAGCGGCGGAGTTTCATCTTCATCACTCCGGCTTCTGCCGGAATAATTCTCTTTGAATCGTTCAACCACTCCCGGCGAATCCAAAAACTCCTCTATCTGAGGATCAGAACTGCCTTCAAACAGGATAGGTGAAAATATCACACCCAAAGCCAGCAAAAACGCCAGAAAAGCCGTTATATGTAAAGTCTTAATCATATAGCATTTCTCCTGACATATTCGACAACGCCGAAGCCGTCAGGTTCCGTAAAATCTCATTTTTCAGCATTTATTCCCTATACAACACTCTTAAAGCAACAAAAACAACGCCTTTTTCGCCATTAATTTCGTGCGAAAAATCCGCGGATTCTGACATCCATCGGGTCGTCATCGTCAGCAATCTTAATGGTCATAATATCACTGAACATCACACCTTCAGCATCTTCCGGCGGTGTTATACGGACTATCAGCTTATACCGATTACCGACCTGTTCTTTGCTGATCAGTTCAAGCTTATTATTTTGTGATGAAACCTCTTCAACCTCGAACGGTTCCTCGTAGTTGTTCAACACCCATATTTCCCGCTCAACGGCCTTTCCTTTTTCGGCATTCATCAAATTCACAGAAGGCGGGTTAATTTCAAATCTCGCAAGAGTCTCGAACGGTATGCTTATCTCGCTGGCTTCAGGATGGTCAACGGTTATTCGTATTGTCCCGCTTGAGGCACGGCGCAACCTTTCCATATTTACTTTTGGCTCAATAACGAAGCTTTCGGCTTTCTCGGAACTGTCAATATCTGCCGTAATACTGTTTCCTGTGGATGTTATTCTTTTGATACTGAAAGGCTGATCATCGCCGCTGCTAATAGTTATAGGGCCTGCGCCGGCATTTTCCTCGCTAAGAACCAGGTTAAGACGCTTTGGCTCATGAGCAACTGTTTGTACCACTTTGCCGAGAACCGTCAGCATAACCCGCTCGTTAGCAGGGTCGTTGGTGGTCAGATAAATGCGATGGCGCTCCTGTCTTTCCGTTCGAGCTGAATTATATCGGACTCTCAGGGCTCCGCCCTCGCCGGGGGCATATTCCCTTTTTTCAAGCTCAAAAGGCGTGCAGCCGCAGGTCCCGGTTATATCCTCTATCTTAAGAACCTCATCGCCGACATTTTCAAAGGCAAATTCGCATTCATGCCTGCTGCGGGGGGCAACCTCCCCAAAATCGTATGCCACTTTCTCTAATTTGATACGAGGACCGCTCTCGGCGGCTTCTGCTGAATGAGCCTGAATACCAAACAAAACCGCAAAACCGGCAAGAAAAACAGATACAGCCTTTTGGCAATTCATTTTTGACCTCCAAAGCATTTTCAGGATAAATTTGTATTATACATAATGAAAACAATACGAAAAAGCATTGGTATTGTTTCACTCAATGCAAAAAAACAGCTTTTCCGTAATTTCGGCTGTTAAGAGGTCAAAGCTTACTTGTTATCCCGCTTTTCCCACCGCTTCAGACTCGGTGAGAGGCCCGAAGATATGATAAATCCCCCAATCATTGCCGGATTATAAGTTATCAAGGCCTCGCCGTGGCGGCCAGGCTTCTCGTAAACCGAACCAGGCTCCAAAGCGATACGGTAGAAGTTCATCCCGCAGCGGGTATCCTTATCCCAGGTTTCCGTGAAAGCCTGCTCAAAGACGGACAGAGCGATCATGTTTAAAGACACCATAAAGCTACATAAGACAATTCGCCTAAAATCAACCATGCTAAAGTTGAGAATTACTCAGTATTTTTTTGAAATTCGGTAAGTTGCCCATTTTGATAAATATAGTCTTTGCCGGTGATTTTATTTATAAACTTATCACCATCATTCAATTGGAGATCTTTGTAAGTAAATGTTTTGTCTGAAAGAGGCTCATTTACTCGCCTATTTGTGAATTCTATCCGCTTGCTGAAACTAAGTCCGCCGCTCTCGTTCATGTAATTTTTCTGAGAAACTTCTTTCAGAACATAAACTTCATTGACTAATTCATAGTCCCAGGTAGCTTTTTGAAAGACCTTGCCGTTGGAATCGGTTGCCTCATTTAAGGTTATATTAAACCCTTTATTTTCCGAAAAAACCATGGTGTTGAAAACAACCCTTTCTTCTGCGATCCTGCCTGGCACACTAATTAAATATTTAAGGACACCGTTTTGCTCAGCTTTCTTAGCTTTTATTCTATATCCTCCGGTTTCAGATTCCCAATCATAATCTTGGTTTAGTATTGCCAAAACACTGCTTAAGGTGTTCTGAACAAGTTCTACGCCAAAATTCTTCCGGGGGTCATAACTGGTAGCCGTGTTACCACCACAGAATTCTGAATCATTTCTTTTTCGTTTTTCTTTAACTGCCCTGTGAGTCATAGCAATACCGTTATGTCTTGTATCAACCGTTCGGACAATTTCATAATCAGGAGTAAAAATTTTTATGCGGTCTAATGCTATACCTCCTATCCCAAGCTCTTTTCCTGTATCCAAATTTCTATATCTAACTGGCTCACTAGGGTACCGGTGCGCAAAAAGTCTATCTCCCTCTGCATCTAAAACAAACTCAATAACGGTATTAAAAGACCTTACTAAGGCGCGAGGCGCTTCATTATCACTACCTGCGCGCGATTCAAATATTCTCTCCGCAGCCTCGCCTTCATATAAATATTGTATATATGCCAGCATTTTACCTTCCCATGTTCTTATTTGTTTGTAATTGTCTCTTGAGGTGTCAGCTAACATTTCTAATATGAAAGGAATATCATCCTGACTTACTTCCTTGAAGTCGTATGCATCCTCTCGTGGTGTTTCTTCGGCTGTCGCGAAACCACAAATTAAAACGATAAAAAGTACTTCCATTAGGTGTCGAATAATTGTTTTCATAATTTTACTCCTTGTCAGGCATTTTATTTACATAATTATCATTCAACAGTCAGAGCGTAAGAAAATACATTGCTGCGGCTTCAAGGCAGCTTATTTATCTTCATCACCGACAACATAAGTTTTGTCGGCCAATTCATCATGAACCCTTGTGCCCTCAGGAAAGGGTATTGTAAAAATATCATTGTCAAAATCAGGATCGTTGGCCACGACATTTAAAGCTCTGAAAACAGTTCTGGCGTAAACTCCTTCTCGTATCTGTCTGTCAGATTCTATTGCACCCTCAACCGGCCACCATATACCGTCATCTACTTTTTCCAGTTTAGTAACCTTGATCCTGGTGTCCACAAATTTGTTATCTGGTTCTTTGTATCTTACATTCTCATGTCCAAGTAGCGCAAACCCTCGATTAGGGTCAAACCAGAAATGCATTTCAACCGATGGCGCCTCATCGGCCTGAGCTTTTATCGTAAACCGAACAGACTCAACCCCCTCATATGTTTCCGGAACAAACTTATATTCTTGGCCAAAGTCAGCAGCAAGGTTCTGTGCCTCAGGCTGAATAAACATTTTGAGCCACTGCGAAAATGAAGAGGGGGCGTCCTTGTAAGCGTCTACAAAAAAGTAATTCAATGTAAACCTGCGACTTGTAACTAAGCCGCTGCCTATTCCTCGCACTATTTGCGGTACAGAATCCATTATCCTTGCGTGTTCAGCCGGCTGAGGTTGGCCTTTTTTCCCATCTTTATGAAATAACAGGCGGCCAGCTTGTCCATCATAACTAGCGGTATAGCTTTGCTCTCGATGTTCATAATCCTCCGAATCTGCTAAAGATATTCGAGAAATTTCAGAGTGAACATTTACTTTACCTTTGTCTTTGGATCTACCATCAAGCCAACTGGTCGCTTGCACATAACTTTTTGCTTGCTCCCAAGGGCCGTCAGGTGAGATGGCTTGCTCTTGCCAAACCTCAGCTTTAATCCTGACATTGTTTAGCCGATTCTCCGCCGCTTCTATCTGGGTAATTAACTCTTCTACATCTGTGACAGATAAAGTTTGTGAGCTGTTTGCAATTGAGACTTCAATAAATAGTATTACAGAAAGAAAAATCATCGTAATTGTTTTTAAATTTGCCATAGTTATCTCCTTTTCCACTTGAATATTGTTAATAGCATATAGTTCGAGAGCCGCATTATGCCCATCTTCGTCGGGCGGCCAAGCTTCTCGTAAACCGAACCAGGCTGCAAAGCGACAAGATAGTTCGGAGAACCGTCTGTTAATATTTACTCTTGAGAATCTTCTTTTTCCGGCGGCATTTTATCCGCTGCTTTGATTACCATCTTCTCAAAGATGGCCCCAGCTTCGTCGGTAGCAAAGGCTTCTGTTTTGTGCCCAATTTTACCTAAATCAATGGTTCTTTCTGCTTTGCCAACCAGTAATTCATCGGTCACTACAATAAGCTCAACCGTTACCAATCCCTTCTCATCCCTTGGCACACTTATTCGGCCGTCGTGGAATCCGACATGCTCGCCATTAATATAAGCTACTCTGTTCTTGATATTTCGATTCGCCGGCGCAGAGGCATCGTAAGATATCCTCCGCCATCGAACACCACCTCGTTCAGTCTTCTGAATATCCACCTCAGGGGCAATGGAAACCACAGGCCGGCGAGCCTGAAATTGTTCATATGTTAAGATTGGTTTTGCTTTTATCAGTCTATCTATTTCCAAGGCAAGTGCGAGCGGCTCTTGTTCCCAATCGCCGTCTACACGAACTAAAACAGCTATATTGTCTCGTACAAACATTGTATATACATGTCTCGAAAAACCGATAGTGCCCAATCCTTCGATACGGTTTGGTTTGGAAAAGTCACGCGCGATTGCTTCTGCTGGCATCGTGCTTTTGCTTCTTTCCACGATCAGGAATTCATATGCCGCTCTGCTATTTTCAGCAACACAGATGACGATATATATTTGCCCGTGAAGCACTTTTTCTGATGATATCTGATCTTCCTTCAGTTTATCCCACCGCCATCTGCCTACACCGCCCATATTTCCGCTCTTGAACCTTAGAAATGAAAAATCACAGCTAAAATCTGTGTTATTGCCGGGCAGTAGCGATGAATCGTCTATTGCTGGTGCAACACGCCAAACATTTGATTCAGGCCACATCTCTAAATCGACTCTCTGTGCTAATTCTTCAGCCATAGATTTAACAGGCTCCCCTGGATCAACAGTTTTCAGTCTTCGGTCCGTATGGTCTGATAAATTTGCATAGCAAGAATAAGGGCCAAACAGATTAATCAGGCTCAATGCCATTAAAACCAAACAAATTAAACTTTTAATTTCCATAACAGTCTCCTTGTACACCAATAAA
This sequence comes from Phycisphaerae bacterium, assembly GCA_003553245.1. Taxonomy (GTDB): domain Bacteria; phylum Planctomycetota; class Phycisphaerae; order Sedimentisphaerales; family Anaerobacaceae; genus T1Sed10-97. Next base: position 1,559 of record PWDX01000041.1, on the reverse strand, counting down.
TCCCGGCATAATCCAGCTCATTGTTTATACTCAGCTATCAAGCATTCGAGTTCTTCTTTTTCACGGAGTAGGTTTGGTACTAGCCCGCCTTTTGAGGGATCATCAGCAGCAGGGCCGGCAAAATCGAGATGCTTGTTTCGTTCAATGTTCAGTTCTATTTCGCGTTCGAGTCCGGGCAATGCGTGTTTATACTGCGTTTTTGCCTTGGTTTTGAGGCCGTGTTCGGCATACCAGTCGCCTAGGACTTTCAGCAGTCTGTAATTAGGTGGATTGGTGATAAGAGATGAGAATTCATCGGCGGTTGCAATGGCTTTTTCAGATTCGCCCTGCCACTTATACAAAGTAATCAAAGACATGTAAGCATGAAACTGTGTACGTCCAAGTCCTCGCCTTATATAAGTTCCGTGCGGTGTTGACCCGGCGGCTGCGTCAGCTTTTAAAAGAGTCTGGTACTGTTGCGGATCCACGATATTTTCCAGAACACCAGTGGCGTGTTTTAGATCATTATTGTAGGCATATATTTGCGCAATTATCAACTTAGCCACCGTTGCTGTTTTTCTTGGGTATTTGTCCAAATGCTCAAAGTACGCTAGCTGTTCCTTTTCTGAAAAACTAAGACGGCCAGGACTACTAAATGGGTAAGACTTTCGTATTGTGCCTTCTGGATTGAGCAGGACTAAAGCTCTGGCATAGTGAACCCATGTAGGATCAAGCACAGAGCCCTGTTGAGGAGCCCACTGAACAACAACCGTATTATCATCAGGATACATTCGAATTATTTGGCGTGAATCATCGATTGCGCCGTTTGGATCATCTTCAAATGCTGCCTTTCCGCCTGCAAGCATCAAAGCTGCATCATCGGCCCACTGGCTGTCCGGCCATTTATCAGTTATTTGTTCCAAGGCCGATTTTTTTTCGGGCCAGCGCTCTTCACTGCCCAGCCAGCACCCCGCGAGCAGCTTTTGCCATATAGGCGCTTCAGCTATCATTTGCTTATCCCATCGCAGGTCGGGTTCTTCCGCAGTCTTGCACGATTGGGACAGGGCAAAAATTGTTGTAAAGATGGCACTATAAAGTATTATATATCGGGTCAGCATCGTACTATCCTTTCCTTTTCAGTTTAAGCCGAAATAAAATGCATTAGGGCTTTTCCATGGCTAAGGTCTTTATCGCCCTCCAGCCTCCCCATGCAAAACAGTTCTACTGGCTAATTCTGCTTAGTTTTTCCCGTATCTCTTCTGTTCTGATATTTGACAAGCTCTTTAAGGATTTCGATAGCTTTTTGTTCATTGTTTTCATAGTCCGCTATAACACAGGCTAATATCAACATCGCAGCAACTGCCGCCGCTACCGCATATCCATACGCATGTGTTGTCTACACATACACTACATGGCGGACAACCACCTGGACAGCCACACGCTACAGCCTGTTCACTGCAAATGCTGGCCAGAATTAAAAATATTCCTATTGTTAATGTAAGAACTTTGCTTGTCATATCCGGCCTCCTTCCGTATGTCCGGCTTCTATCAGTTTATCAATACGCCGCTGAAACTCCTCG
>PWDX01000054.1 GCA_003553245.1 Phycisphaerae bacterium | reverse complement strand
GCTATGGACAAGAACTCGAAACTTTATGTTGTAGAAAATGTTTCCGTGGCATACCCGATGGGGGAGGTAATTGTTCACGCACTAAGAAGCATCAATGTGACAATCTATCAAGGCGAGCTTCTGGTAATTCTTGGCCCAAGCGGCAGCGGCAAAAGCACCCTTTTGAACATACTTGGGGGGATGGACCAGCCGGACTGCGGTAAAGTCCTTTTTCAATCCACAGACCTTTCAGCGATGCCGCAGCACAAACTCGTTGAGTACAGACGAAAATCGGTAGGCTTTGTTTTTCAGTTTTTTAATCTTATTCCCACGCTAACGAGTCTGGAAAATGTTGAAATAGCCGCTCAGATTGTTGACTCACCCCTGGACTTAAACGAGATGCTTGATATGGTCGGTCTGTCACAGCGAAGCGGACACTTCCCGTCGCAGCTATCCGGCGGCGAGCAGCAGCGAGTGGCTATTGCCAGGGCAATGGTGAAAGACCCTGAAGTTATCCTTTGCGATGAACCGACAGGAGCGCTTGATTTTGAAACCGGTATAACAATCCTGAAAGTAATACATGATTTGCATCGAAAAAGCGGTAAAACAACTATACTCGTTACTCACAACGCCGCCATTGGAAGAATGGCCGATCGTATAATCCGGCTTCGCAGCGGGCATGTGCATGAAGTCAAGACCAACGAATCCCCGGCCGACCCTATGCAGTTGGAATGGTAGTTGTATGTTAAAGACCGTAAAACCCCTCAATAAGAAGATATGGCGTGACATTAAACAGCACCCCGGCCAATTTATAGCTGTAGCGGCTATAATTGTATGCGCCTCTGCCCTTTTTATCGGGATGTATTCACTGCTGCTTAATCTGCAATATTCCAAGCAGCTTTTTTATCGACAATATCGTTTTGCCGATATTTGGGTTGCGCTGGAAAGGGCTCCAAATACTGCCTTGACAAGGGTTCGGCAAATAGAGGGCATAGAACAAATCAGAGGCCGAATAGTGAAGGATGTTCCAGTTGATGTAGAGGATAATCCGCATTCGGGGGTGGGGCGCGTAATATCTATGCCGGCAGAGAGGGTTCCTGTAATAAACGATATTCATATTGTCAGCGGGTCATATTTTACTGACGCACAGGAGCGTCAGGTGATTATAAATCAGCGTTTTGGCGAAGAAAATGACCTCAAAATCGGCGATACTATTGAGGCAACCCTCGAAGGCGTCCGCGAAACACTGACAATTGTCGGCACTGCTTACAGTCCCGAATATGTTTACCTGCTGCGTTCAGCGGAGCAGTTTATACCTGATGATAAGAATTTCGGGCTGCTTTTCGTAAAGGATTCTTTTGCGGAAAGGGCTTTTGATATGTCAGGAGCGTTCAATGACCTCTCTGCGGTTTTAGCTGTCGATGCTGATACCGAGCAGGTACTGGACCGCATTGAAAGCCGCCTTGATCATTACGGTGTCCATATAACATATACTCGCGAGGATCAGGCTTCGCATTACATATTAACAGAAGAGCTTGTATCCATCCGCGGGCTTGCCCTGACCATACCGCTGGCTTTTCTGATAATAGCCGCCCTGATACTCCACATAATGCTGTCGCGCATTACCGAGCAGCAGCGGGCGCAGATCGGCACCTTAATAGCGATAGGCTATACGCGTAAGTCCGTGGCCGTTCATTATCTAAGTCATGGTGCGATTGTTGCAATTACCGCTACCATTATAGGCACGGTGGTCGGGTTTTTTATCACCGGAGGGATGCTCATATTGTATGCGCCTTTCTTTCGATTTCCCGAACTGGTGAACCGTTTTCATCCGCACCTTAGCCTTGCAGCTACCGCCTTGGTAATGACAGCATGTCTGGGAGGTGTTCTTTATACCGTTGCAAAAGTCGTCAGAATACAGCCTGCCCAGGCAATGAAACCAAAGGCGCCTCCGACTGCCCATGCGGTTTCTATTGAGAGAATCGAGTGGCTATGGAGCAGGCTTTCTTTGGTCTGGCGGACGACTATACGCAGTTGTTTGCGTGTTAAGTCCCGTTCTTTGCTTTATCTGCTCGGCGTTGCGGTCTCCGCTGTTCTTTTGATGGTCGGTCTTTGGGTTACGGACTGGATGAACTACATTATGGCGTATCAATTTGAAATGGTTGATAACGCCGACTTGACCGTAGAATTCAGAAGAGAAAAGGGCCTGGGCGCAATCGGAGAGTTGCGCTCAATGCCGCAAGTGCAAATGGCCGAGGGCATTTTGACAATTGGCTGTGAGCTTAGAAAAGATTGGAAAAAACAGAATATAGGCATACAGGGACTGCCTGAAAACAGCACACTGCGCAAAATATACGATGAGCAAGGCCGCCGTATGGCGGTTCCAAAGCAAGGTCTTGTTTTGCCGGCTTATCTGATGGATAAGTTCGGCCTGACCATCGGTGACACTGTAGTTATCGAAGCATTCATTAAGGACAAGCCCGTCCGAGCCTCCCGTGTAGTCGGCAGGTCACGCGAATACCTTGGCCTGACTGCTTACGCTGACCGCCACTACCTGGCCAGGCTGGTCGGTGAAAGTGATATGGTAAACGGAGCCCTTCTGTCGGTTCCTCAACATGAATTACTTTCGGTCATCGAGCAGCTCGGCGACCGACCCGGCGTTATTAGCGCCGCCTCTCGAACAAGGATGATTGAATCCTTTGATGAAATGCTCTCGGAATATATTCTTATTATGTCTGGTGTAATTACTTTGATGGCTGCCTTGATATCATTTGCGGTAATATACAGCATCTCAACGATAAATATCTCAGAACGCCGCAGGGAAATAGCTTCGCTTCTGGCAATGGGCTGGACACCCGATGAGGCTTCAGGGATGGTAACTGCCGAGATAATTCCGATGGCAATCCTTGGTACGGCCATTGGTCTGCCTGTAGGCAGCTTAATACCTCAATGGATGGCCTATGTCTTTGATTCCGAGGTATTTCGCGTGCCTACTGATATCAGCCTCGAAGCGTATATTCAGGTTGCGGCTGTGCTTATGATATTTGTGATTGTCTCGCGCATAGTGTGTTTGCACAAAGCGAAAAAAGTCAATATATTAGAGGCTCTTTCGGCAAGAGAATAATCTATGAATCCAAAGAAGCTAATCAGCAAATCAGTTATCTATCCGATTGTTATAGCGGTGCTTTTAGCAATTGCTATTGTGCTGCCGGCTTTTCAGAGAACAGAAGTGGACGCGGCAGCGGTTTCGCGAGGCACCGTCAGGGAATATGTGTTTGAGGAAGAAACCAGAACCCGCCTTGATGTTTTGCGCAAGGTTTCCTCGCCAATTACGGCAACTGTAATGCGCATCGAGCATAATGTAGGTGATACGGTCGATGCCGGTGAAGTATTAACGACTGTTGAAGACGATGAAATAATAAACGCGATAAATGCTTCGAAAGCTCGAGTGCAGGAGCTTGAAGCACGGATAGAAGGCCTCGATACGAAAGTGCCAAAAGAGGCCGAACTTGCGGCTGCCGCAGAAGCTGTCGTCGCCGCAGAGCAGGTTAAAAAAGTAGCCCAAACAGAGAAAAACAAAGCACAGCAGGAGCTTGACTATCGTCAGAAGCAATATGCAAGAATTAAGCAAGCCTTCGAGCAGGACGCCATATCAGAAGAAGACTATGACCTGGCCAGACACGAATACGAAATCGCCCAGAGAGATGAAGCTATTGGCAGGCTTAATGTAACTCTCGGTGAAATAACAAAGCGCATTATGGAATTACGCCGCCAGGCTATGGAGGATTCCCTTGCCGATGTAGATCATCTGGAAAAGGCCTACAGTTATCAAATAGACCAGATACGCGCTGAACTGGCCACCCTTTTTCACCAGGCAGAGAAAACATATATCAAAAGTCCTGTTACAGGCGTCATAACCTCAAAGCATTTAGACAGCGAGGCTTTCGTTGAAGCAGGAAGGCCGTTGATGGAAATAGGCGATCTGGATTCGATAGAAATAAAATCAGATGTCCTCTCGGCGGATATTCACAGAGTTGTTCCCGGCCAGGATGTCATTATAGAGGGCGCTATACTCGATGATAAATACATCGACGCAACGGTCAATTATATTTATCCGCACGGCTTTACAAAAATAAGCGCTCTGGGTGTGGAGCAGCAAAGATTCAGGGTCATAATTGATTTTGACAACACAGAGCGGCAATTGCCCCCTGGAGCTGATCTTGATGCCAGAATAATTGTTGAACAGCGAGATGATGTGCTTTATATACCTCAGGCCGCTGTATTCACGACGGCTCAGGGTCCGGCAGTTTTCAGGGTTTCTAACGGCAGGGCCAGGCTTACCCATGTCACCCTCGGCCTTAGCAGTGAGGAAATAGTAGAAATAACAGAAGGGCTTGATGAGGACAATTTGATAATCATCCGTCCGCCGATAGAGCTTGAGCCTGACGACAGGGTTATCGTAAGGGATGCAAACCAATAAAATGCAACCTGATATCCGACCTTATGGGGATTTTGAGTTTTGCTTAAAAAATACTGGTAAAAGTCTGAGCGGTTATTAAAATGGGGCGTTCGGTGCTTTTGACTGGATTAATGCCGCTATGGGCAAGGATAACAGGTAAAGGATGTTATGAAATTTATACTCATTGACAAAGTTACCGCTCTGGAAGAAGGAAAGAATCTGACGGCGGTAAAAAGCGTCTCTCTGGCAGAGGAGTATCTGGCGGATCATTTTCCGACATTTCCTGTTCTGCCGGGCGTGCTGCTGCTGGAGGGGCTTGTTGAGTCGGCAAGCTGGCTTGTTCGCCGGTCAACGGGCTTTTCGTGCAGTATGGTGTTGCTCTCAGAGACCAGAAATGTTAAATATAAGAGTTTCCTGGCCCCGGGCAGCCAGATAGAATACAAAGTCCAGGCTCGGACGATTCAGGAAAGTGTCAGCAACTTCAAAGGCGTCGGCGCCTGCGGCGATGAGACTATTGTCGAGGCTCGGTTCGGCCTGAGGCACTTCAACCTGGCCGACCGCGACCCGACGATGGCGATGGTCGATGGGCAGGTATTGGAAAATCTTAAACAACGCTGGAAGCTTCTGTGGGCCGGCGAATAACGCACTAAAATCTAAGGACAGATAACCGGAGGCAATTATGGCAGTAAGTCGTGAAGAAATACTGGAACAGGTACAGGAAGTGCTGGTTGACGCTCTTGGCGTTGACGATGATGAAGCTACGCCGGATGCGACCCTTATGGGCGATCTGGGCGCCGAGAGCATTGACTTTCTCGATATCGTGTTTCGGCTGGAAAAACAGTTCAATATAAAGATTCCGCGCGAGGAGCTTTTCCCTGCCGAGACGCTGATGAATAATCAGGAGCTGGTAAAAGACGGCAAGCTCACCGATAAAGGACTGGACGAGCTGAAGACCAGAATGCCGCATATCGACATTTCCGAATTCGAGAAAGACCCCGACATCAACAAACTCGCCGACCTGTTCACGGTGGATGTGATTGTCAGTTACCTCGAAAGCAAACTGAATTAATACAGCCAAAACAGGCCGGATAGCGAAATATGCGCTGGATATGGATAGATAAATTCGTTGAGTTCGAAAGCGGCAGCCGAGCCGTGGCGGTTAAGAATGTCACGCTGGCAGAGGAGCATCTGCACGACCATTTTCCGGGCTTTCCGATGATGCCGGAGTGTTTGCAGATAGAGGCGATGGCCCAGACTGCCGGGATACTCGTCGGCGAGGCGAAAAAGTTCCGCGAGAAGGTCATACTTGCCAAGATAAGCAAATCGGCGTTTTTCGATTTTGTCCGCCCCGGCGACACGCTTCGGCTTGAAGCGAAAATCGACAGCATTACCGACGAGGCCGCCTCGACAAGCGGCACGATAACACGCGACGGCCAGATGATTGCCGAGATTACACTGATGTTCAGCCATATCGACAGGAACATCGGCGGCAAGGTCTTTCCCGAGGAGAATTTCGTCTTTACGGGTATGTTCGAGTCGCTGCTGCACGCGGTTCAGAATGACAAAGAAAAGGCGGGGCAGAGTTGATGAGCAGCGCCTCGGTTGCGATAACGGGTCTTGGTTCGGTAAGCCCGCTGGGGATGGATACGCCGGCAATGTGGCAGGCGATTTGCGCAGGCCAAAGCGGTATCGGGCCTATCAGAAGTTTCGATCCGGTCGGTTTCGATTGTAAGATAGCCGGGCAGGTCGGCGATTATAAGATTCGCGACTTTGTGCCGAAGAAATACCGCAAGGCCACCAAGCTGATGTGCCGGGATATTGAGTTCGCCGTGATTGCCGCCAAAGAGGCGTTCGCCTCTGCCGGACATACCACAAAAGGGACAGACGACGGCGACATCACGATTAATCCGGTCAGGACGGCGGTGGAAATGGGAGCGGGTCTGATAAGCTGCGATCTGGAGGAAATGGCTCCGGCGGTAGCGGCCAGTCTTACCGACGGGAAATTCGATATTCGAAAATGGGGACATGAGGGTTTGCCGCAGGTTACCCCGCTCTGGCTTTTGAAATACCTGCCGAATATGCTGGCCTGCCATGTCGGAATTATTCACGATTTGCAGGGGCCAAGCAATACAATTACCTGTGCCGAGGTTTCGGGACATCTGGCAATTGCCGAGGCCGCGGAGATGATTATCCGCGGTGACAGCGATATGGCCGTAGCAGGCGCCGGTGAATCGAAGCTGAATCCGGTTGTGATGGCAAGGCAGTCACTGCTTCAGCGGTGCAGCGTAAGAAACGACAGCCCCGAACAGGCTTGCAGGCCTTTCGACGCCGACGCCTGTGGAGCGGTCTTTGGCGAGGCAGCCGCGGCTGTGCTGCTGGAGAAGGTCGAAGACGCCAAAAGCCGGCAGGCAAAGATATTCGCCGAATTGGTGGGAATTGGCCAAAGCACCAGCCTCGACCCGCGATACAAACATCTCGAACCGGACGGCAAGGCGGTGACAATAGCTGTTGAGCGCGCGCTTGATGACGCTGAAATTACGCCGGATGAGCTGGATTTGATAATCCCGCACGGCACGGGCGTCGCGCAGGACGACCTGGCAGAGGCAAAAGGAATACAGGCGGCGCTGGGTTCGGCGGTCAAAGACATTCCGGTCTTGCCGACAAAGAGCATGCTGAGCAACACCGGTGCGGCCTGCGGTGCGATTGATGTGGTAGTCGCGGCGATGGCGATGAGCGAAAATAAGATACCGGCGGCGATAAATTTTGAAAAACATCCGGCAGGCTGTGAGCTTAATATAAATACCAGAGAAGTGGACGCTGAAATTCGTTATGCCCTGTGCTGCGGCTATACGCCCGGCGGGCAGACGGCGGCGATAGTGCTGAAGAATCCGACGGTGTAACAATGAAAATAAATGAAAAACCTCAGCGAGTTGTGGTAACCGGAATAGGGCTGGTGTGCCCGCTGGGTAATGATGTCCAGACGACCTGGCAGGGACTGCTGGCAGGCAAAAGCGGCGTGGACAAGATGACAATCTTCGACGCTTCGACATTCCCGACTACTTTTTGCGCAGAGGTAAAGGATTATGATTTTCGCCCGCTGCTGAAAAATCCGCAATTGCACGAACACGGTAATCGCGGCACTGGCTTCGCCGTAGGCGCGACGGTAGAGGCGTGCAGACAGGCCGGTATAGAGGTCGAAACAGACAATCCCGCCGATGGTATCGACCGGCGCAGGCTCGGCATTTATCTGGGTGCCGGAGAAGGCTCGGCCAATGACGACGCTTTTTTTAACGCTATCGGCCAGGCCTGGGACGATGAAAACAGACAAATGGACTGGAAAAAATGGGCGCAGGTTTCCTTTGAGCGGATGCGTGCGATGCACGAGATGGAGCAGGAAGCGAATATGCCGGCAGGGCACATCGCTTTGCTTACCGGCGCTCGAGGCCCAGCCAGAAGCTGCCTGACGGCGTGTGCCGCGAGCAATCAGGCCGTTGGTGAGGCGGCCAGGCTTATCCGCGCGGGCAAGGCGGATGTCATAATTTCCGGCGGGACGCATTCGATGATTCACCCGCTGGGCATCACCGGCTTTAACCGCCTGACCGCACTTTCGAACCGCAACGACAGTCCGCAGACGGCTTCGAGACCGTTCTCGGCAAGCAGGGACGGATTTGTAATAGGCGAGGGCTCGGCGATTGTCATACTGGAATCGCTGGACTCGGCACAAAAGCGCGGCGCGAAGATACTGGCCGAGATTATCGGCTACGGCAGCAGCAGTGACGCTTTTCGCATAACCGATATGCACGAACAAGGCCGAGGCGCGGTGCAGGCGATCCGCTCGGCGCTTGCCGACGCCGGAATTACCGCCCGTGACATCGATTATATAAGCACGCACGGCACAAGCACGCCGGAAAACGATTCCATAGAAACGCTGGCGGTTAAGACCGTCTTTGGCGAATATGCAAAAAAGGTAGCCCTCAGCAGTCCGAAAAGTATGTTCGGTCATTTAATCGGAGCAACCGGAGCGGCCGAGTTAATTACCTGTGTGATGGCGATTCGCGACTCAATAGTGCCGGGGACAATGAACCTCAACGACCCCGATCCGGCGCTTGACCTTGATTATGTCCCCAACGCGGCCAGAAAGATGAAAGTCGATGTCGCGATGAATGAAAGTTTCGGCTTCGGCGGCCAGAACGATGTGGTGATAGTTCGAAGGTATCAGCAATAAGGCGACAGTATGATTGACATCAAGCTAATAGAAGCTCAGCCGGCCAGGTTCAAAGAGGCGGCAAGAACAAAGAAGTTCGATGTGGATATCGACCGGCTGCTTGAGGTCTATGACGAGCTTAAAACCCTGCGGCAAAAGGTCCAGGACATTGCCACGGAAAAGAATCGCATCGGCAAAGCGGTTCCGAAAATGGCCGAGCAGCAGCGCAAACAGGCCATCGCCGAGCTTTCAGAGTTTAAGGAGCAGGAGCAGAAATACGACGAGCGGATTAAGGAGCTTGAGCCGCAGTTCGAGGAGCTTATGCTGCTGGTGCCCCAGCCTGCCGGTGATGATGTGCCGGTGGGAGAGGACGACACCGAAAATGTCGAGATCCGGCGTGAGGGACAGATTCGCAAGTTTGACTTCAAGCCCAAAGACCACATCGAGCTTGGCACGGCGCTGGATATTATCGATGTCGAGCGGGGCGTCAAGCTCAGCGGGACGCGGAATTATTTTCTAAAAGGTGACGGGGCTCTGCTGCACTGGGCTGTTCTGCGGTTTTCGCTGGAGCATATGAAGGCCAAGGGTTATGTGCCGTTGATGGTTCCGCTGCTGGTGCGGGATGAGGCGATGCGCGGCACGGCGTATTATCCCGGCGGCGAAGACCAGGCCTATCGTATGGAAAAGGACGAGCTTAATCTTGTCGGCACCGCTGAGGTTCCGCTGACGGCCTATCACATGGGTGAGATACTTCAGAAAGAGCAGTTGCCGGCAAAATATGTCTCTATGTCGAGTTGTTTTCGGCGAGAGGCAGGAGCGGCGGGAAAGGATACATACGGCCTGTATCGCATTCACCAGTTTGATAAGGTCGAGCAGGTGGTGGTCTGCGAAAACGACGAGCAGGAAAGTGACAAATATCACGCCGAGATACTCCATAATTCCGAAGAAGTTCTTCAGGCTCTCGAGCTGCCCTATCGGGTGGTGAATGTCTGCACCGGCGATCTGGGACGCGGCCAGATTAAGAAGTTCGACATCGAAACATGGATGCCCTCGCGAGAGAATTACTGCGAGACTCACAGCGCCAGCAAGTTCGGCGAATTTCAGTCACGACGAATGAACCTGCGATATAAAGACACCGAATCGAAGAAAAACATTTTCTGCCACACACTCAACAACACCGTAATCGCCAGCCCGCGGGTACTGATACCGATACTGGAGCTTTACCAGAATGCCGACGGGTCGGTTACTGTGCCGAAAGTTCTTCGGCCATATATGGGCAAAGACAGAATAACCAGATAACTTCTACGGCGGCAGGGCTGTGGACGATATACAAAAAAAGCTGAGGGATTTCGATCGGCAGTTTCACGGCGGCCGGCAATTACACAGCGAGCTTATCGAAATAACCCCGTTGATGTTTCCCGCCGTCGGGCTGATTCTTGGGGTGGTCTTTGGAGAGTATTTCAGTCCGAGCGGCTCTGCTTTGTTTTTTATCGCTGCCGCTGCGGCCTTGACTGCGGTGTCTGCTTATCTCTTTATCGCACCGGCCAAATCCAGATATATTGCCGCTTACGCTGCGTTAATAGGATTCTGCTGTCTGGTAGCAGCTCGGCTGGAACATCCTTATCGACCCCAGGACAATGACATTCGCGGCCTGGTTTCAGATGGCCGGACGCTGGCCACTATTGAGGGAGTGGTCGAATCGGAGCCTTTTGTTTTAGACCGTAACCGGTGGAAATTCGGCAGGTTCAGTCGCGGCGATCCGAGCAGTGGATTTTACCTGCGCGTCACAGGGGTCGAGGCCCTTGACGGTTGGCGGCAGGTAAGCGGCACAACCCGCGTATGGGTTAACGAAGGCGTGTCGGATTTAAGGGTCGGTGACACTATCCGAGCTTATTGCAGGCTTGATACAATTTCCGGGCCTACCAATCCCGGTGAATTCGACCGAAAAACATATATGGCCCGACAGGGAATCCACACCGTCGTTTCGATACAAGGGCGAAGCTCAATTACCGTAATCGACAGCCGGCCGAGGCAGCAAGGCATTGTTGAGCGTTTAGGTCAAACTCTGCGTAGGCAGGCCAATGCCTATCTGCTGGCAGACACCGTGATTGAAAATGACCAGCAGGCGTTACTGGAAGCGCTTCTTCTCGGCCAGCGGGCCAACATAAGCAGAAGCACTTATCAAGCGTTCGAGCGAACCGGCCTGCTCCATTTTATCAGCCTGAGCGGACTTCACCTTGGCATTATCGCCGGATTAGTATGGTGGGCTGGAAAGCTCGCAGGGTTGCTGAAGCCGGCCAGAGCGGTAATATGCGTCATCGCCGTAATCATCTTTCTGCTGATAGTTCCGCCCAGAGCCCCGACACTCAGAGCGGCGGTGATAGTCTTTACATTCTGCGCAGCGGCCTTGATGAAACGAAAGACCAACGCAATGAACATCTTGTCACTGGCAGCGATCATTTTGATCATGCTTTTTCCGACAGACATTTTTACCGCCGGCTGGCAGCTTTCGTTTACTTGCGTTACCGGAATTATTCTGCTGGCCGGGACTATTGAGAGAAAACTTTTCGGATGGAAAGACAGCTTGACTGACACTTATCTGCCTGTCGATGGCGCATTAACGAGAATACCGCGTTGGTTAATTTCGTATGCGGTGGGTATGTTTTCGGTAGGCCTGGCGGCGGGGCTGGGCAGTCTTGGAATAACCGCCTATCATTTTCACACAGCGAATTTAATGACCGCGTTCTGGACGGTTTTGGCGTTTCCGTTTGTGGCGTTGCTGTTGGTTCTGGGCTATTGCAAGATAATCATTTCAATGCTCTGGCCTACGATTGGCATACTGCTGGGCTATGTCATAAACATCACAGCGATAACACTGCACCGGCTTATAGAATTCGCCGCTGAGCTTGCTCCGGGACAGATTGTAACCGGTGCGTTACCGCTTGGTGTTATTCTCGGGTTTTACGGCCTTATTTTGTTTGTGCGTTTTGTCAATTTTCGCAGACCGTTTATTAAGCCGGCCTGCTGTTTCGCAGCGTCCATAGCGATAGCGAGCTACGCCGGTTTTTACCCATTGCCAGGGGTCGATGATACTCTTGCCATTCACTGTCTGGATGTCGGCCACGGCCAGGCGATTGTCGCGGAGCTGCCCGGCGGCAAAACGCTGCTGTTCGATGCCGGCTCACTTTACCGAAGCGATATCGGTCGCCGCATTGTCTTTCCATTCCTTAGATACAGCGGCACCAATCGCATAAATGCCGTTACGATAAGTCACGATGATATCGATCATTTCAATGGCCTGCCGGAAATCGTCCAACAAGTGCCGACCGGCGGCGTTTACGCAAACACCGCTTTTCTGGAAAGAACGCAAACGCAGACAGCGGCGGGTTTTCTCGCAGAGGCTCTGGCAGAACACGATTTGCATATCGAACCGCTGGAGAAACTTGACAAGACTTCTTATTCTGAATCAGGAGTTGAAATGACCATTATCTGGCCTACCGCTGCGGCCTGTGCCGACCCGAACCTAAGCGATAATGACAAGTCAATAGTGAAGCTGATAGAATACGCCGGTGCGAGCATATTGCTGCCGGGGGATATCGAGCATTACGCACAGACGCAAGTGCTGGAAATACTCGACGGCAGGCAGGTCGATATTCTCGTGCTGCCTCATCACGGCTCGACGGTAACGCTTACCAACGATTTCGTAGAGCGGCTCGGCGCCGATATCCTCATAACCAGCGGCAGCAGAACAAGCATAGAGACCGGCAGAGCATACTTTCCTCAAGACGACCAACAGCTATACCACACCGCCGTTAACGGCGCCGTCAGCGTGACAATTGACAGCAGCGGCGCCGCGGAGGTCGCTGCATTCTTAAAATAAAAAGGGCAGCCCCAGTTTACGGAACTGCCCTTCTAAGCTGTCATATTATCAGGCGATTATCGCATATTCACAACGATTTCGACCCGCCGATTTTGCGCCTTGCCCTCCGGCGTTGCGTTGGAGGCAACCGGCTGGGTTTCGCCCCGTCCGACCGCGCGTATCGTGTCTTCGGGAATGCCTTGCTGAATCAGATACCGCGTAACAGCAAGAGCCCGTTCAGTCGAAAGCTGCCAGTTATCGGCCCAGTCCGAAACTCGTATCGGGTCAGAGTCCGTATGGCCGACTACATCTACCATCATTCCTCGATAATCACTTCGCAGCACAGACACGATATGATCCAGATCCCGGTTAACAGCGCTTCGCAGCGATGCCTGCCCCGGATCAAAGAGTATCTCGTTGGGCAGCGTTACGGTTACCGTTCCGGCCTCAGCATCGAAAGCGACATCATAATCATCGCCAAAACCGCTTGCATAGGCAGGGGTCTGCTCAAGCTCCTCTATCTTATGCTGCAATTCTTCGATTGTCTGTCTCTGCTCGGCGGCTGTTTCGCTGAGTCTGCCCCTCTCGGCCTGCTCGCGCTCATAAAGGCCCTTGAGGTTCTCATGCTCGACCTGTAAATTCTGATATTTCTCCTCCCAGTTCGTACACCCGGGCAGAAACATCAACGAGATGAGTCCGATTAAAATAAATCTGGTTCTGATGACGGAGTGCATTTTGTTTACCTCCTGAAAATAGTTCCGATAGCAATCCATTATTTAATAATGATACATAATCAAATAAATACGCTGGATAATAATATTGTGTAGTATCATAACAACTAAAATGCCCAAAGACAAGAACGGACCATAAGGAATCTGGCGAGTTTTCTTAAAAAACATCTGCACCATCGCCCAGGCCAGTCCGAAAAACGGAGCGATAAAAAACGCCACCAACACAAACTGCCAGCCTATAATCGTCCCTGCCGCACCCATAAGGTGCACATCGCCAAGGCCCATCGCTTCTTTACCAAACGCCAGCGTTCCGAAAATCCGCGTTCCCCAGACAATCGCACAACCTATAAAATAACCCCAGACGCTGCCGAAAAATCCCGCAAGAGCCGGCCTTTGTGAAAAATCGACCCACCACTCATGCAGCGGAGCGTCCTGACGAGTTAAATAATACGCACCAGCGGCCAATAGAACTATCGGCAAAAGAAAAACAATTTCTTTAAGGCTTTCCAGCCGGTGGTCGGTGTCGTCATCTTCCTGATCAAAAATCATCTCATCGCTCTGGTCGGCGTAGCTTTGCTTAATCACGCCGAGTCTAAGCAGCAGCAGCGATAAAGCCATTCCTACCGTCGCCCCTGCCGCCATAGCCGCCTGATTAGCCGTAGCCACCGGCAGCAGCCCAAAATCACGAATATGAGCCAGATCCATCACATACGGCGCGATAGTCGAGCCAGCCAGCCCAACCGCCACAATCGCATAACATATCGACAGCGGAATGAGCCAAAGCTCCAGATCTATCGCCGATGCCGCTATAAGCCCGGCAAGCAGAATCACCGAAACCGCATAGACATACAGCCCGCCTCCGTCGAGATTAATCCCCGTGCGAAGCTCGGTATGGAAATATATCGCGAAAAGCCCGACGAAAACAGCCGCCGTAAGCATTTCTATAATGAAATATCGCGGCGAAATAGCGGCAGAGCAGAACCGGCATTTGCCCCGAAGCAGAAGCCACGAAATCAGCGGAATATTATCATAAGGGCGGATTCGCTTGCCGCAGGACGGACATGTTGACGGCGGACGCATAAGCGACTGGTCTCTGGGCAGCCGATGTATTACGACATTGAGGAAACTGCCGACCGAGCCGCCCACGGCAATGACAAAGGCATACCATATCCACATTGGAACCTGCAAAGTTACCTGCAATGTTGCTCCTTCGAGAAAAACGATTATTTTTTGCTTCTGTTGACCGCCGCGTGAACCTTCATCGGCAATCCGAACAGGCGGATAAATCCGTTGGCGTCGGTCGAGTCATACTCGGCGCCCATCTTAAAACTGGCCAGATCAGAGCGATACAGACTGTTCGGGCTGCGAGTCCCTGCCGGGGTGCATTGACCCTTAAAGAGCTTCAGCCGAACCGAACCGCTGACATTTTCCTGCGTCTTATCCACAAACGCGTCCAGAGCCTCGCGCAGAGGACTGAACCACTGGCCGTAATATACCAATTCGGCGTATTTCAGCGCGACCTGCTGCTTATAGTGCATCGTCTCGCGCTCCAGCGTGAGAGTCTCCAGCACTTTATGAGCCGTCATAAGTATCGTCCCGCCCGGCGTTTCATACACACCCCGCGATTTCATACCCACAAGGCGATTTTCTACAAGGTCGGCCTGTCCTACGGCGTGTTTGCCGCCGATTTCGTTGAGCCGTTCAATCAGGCTCACTCCGTCGATTTCTTTACCGTCCAGGCTCACCGGAATGCCCTTTTCAAAGCCTATCTCGACATATTCAGCCGTATCCGGAGCCTGGGAAACAGGGTTGCTGATTGTAAAAATGCTGTCTTTGGGCTCATTGGCAGGGTCCTCGAGGTCCGCTCCCTCGTGGCTGATATGCCAGAGGTTCCGATCGCGGGAGTAAATGTTCTTTTTGCTCTGCTCGATTGGAATATTGTGCTGCTGGGCGTAGTCTATGGCCGCTTCGCGCGAGGTCAGCTTGAAATTCGGATCCTTCCACGGCGCGATAATCTTCAACTCCGGATCCAGCGCCATAAACGAAAGCTCAAAACGCACCTGGTCGTTGCCCTTGCCGGTGGCTCCGTGAGAAACGGCTGTCGCGCCGGCGGCGTGGGCGACCTCGACCTGATGTTTGGCTATCAATGGCCGGGCGATACTCGTACCCAGCAGATAATCATGCTCATAAACCGCACCTGCCTTGAGCATTGGCCAGATATAATCCTCCACAAACTCCTTGCGCAAATCCTTTACGACGCACTCGACCGCGCCGGACTGCATCGCTTTTTCCTTTATACCCTCAAGCTCGCTGCCCTGACCAAGCTCGGCCGCGAAAGCCACAACATCATAGCCGTAAGTTTCTTTCAGCCAAGGCAGGATAACACTCGTATCAAGCCCGCCGCTGTAAGCCAGAACTACTTTTTCTGTATTTGCCATATCATAACCCTCGGAAACTAACCGTTTTGCCGAGAATTATATCGTCTCTGGCCGATAAAGACAACCAAAAGCCGAAAAACTAAAATTTCACGACATCGCACGGCCTGTCATTCCGAGGCGCAGCCGAGGAATCCACTAAAACAGCGTCGCGCAGCGACATCATTAATTTATTTGGAATGCGGCTGAAAAAATACCACCCCGGCCTGCGGCCACCCCTCCTTATAAAGGAGGGGAGCTGTTTTAAGTGAAAAGTTGGAAAGTAAAAAGTTAAAAGTTGTTGCTGCGGCTTTAGCCGTGGCTTATTAAGCGGGCTGCTTATATTAAACTCTCCACCTGCCAAGGGGATTATCGAGTACCCGCGAAAGCCGCTCATATTAAACTCTCCCCCTGTCAATGAGCTAACCAAGTACCCACGAAGTCTGCTCATATTAAGCTCTCCCCCTGCCAAGGGGGAGTACCCCGAAGGGGGGAGGGGGTATAAAAACAAGAAATCTAGCCACATCGCACGGCCTGTCATTCCGAGGCGCAGCCGAGGAATCCGCTAAAACAGCGTCGCGCAGCGACATCATTATTTATTTGGAATGCGGCTGTCGCCGCGGCTTGTTCAGCGGACTCCTCACATTCGTTCGGAGTGACGGTCGAGGCGTTCGCAGCGGCATCGTGGCGGGTAGCGGTGATGGTGGTTTTTTCTTGACTTTCGGGGTGGATTGTGGTATTTTGTATGTCTGGTTTATAGGTGGCGAAATCGGCCAAAGACGGGCTGGTTTAAGTGAGAAGTAAAAAGTAAAAAGTTAAAGATACCCCTCCGGCCTTGCGGCCACCTCCCCTTGACAGGGGAGGAGCTAAAGGGGAAACGGCTGTTGCCGCGACTGAAAAAATACCACCCCGGCCTGCTGAGAAAACAGAAAAATTCCAGAAACAACGGAACAAAAGCCAATGCTAAGGACAGTGGGATACATAGTAATGCTGGCAGTAACAGCCGCCGCAGCGGCCGAGCCGGTGCAGGTGACGCTAAGCCCCAATCAGGTGCATACCCACCATACACCGTATGCCGGATTGGGGATCAGTGATGACCATGTCATTGGGTTTACCTCGGGCAGCGCCTTTTTTTATCTCAAAGAGGGTTTGGTACAAGATTTCAGCTACGGCAATATCGGCACGGTCATTGACGGCGGGGCCGGACGCGTGCCGAACCTGCAGCGATTGGAGCTGGATAACAGTGGAAGGGTCCGCAATGTGAGAAATCATGATAACTGGATTCTCAACAATCTCTCCCTGTCGGCCTACAGTCCGTTGGCCGTCAGCAGCGTCTTTGCCATCGACGGCATCGACTACTTTGCCATCATTGACGGCAACGACAGCAAGATCAAGATCGTCGATTTTTCCGGCAATGTTACCCCCACGCCCGTGGTGTTGAGTGACCATAGCGACTATTGGTTTGGTATCCCTGATGTCGATTCCGGCAAATTTGTTTATGAATCCGGTCTTGAAGTGTATTTCAACCCCAATATGAAGCGGAGCTTTGAAGCGTTGCGGTTTTTGGTCACTTCAAACCCTGCCTTTGAAAGGGATAACGCACGCTTGGGCGATTTTGGGTGGGACAATAGGTTAGATATACTTGCTGAGTTAAGCAACCCTGGCAGACACGGCACCTTTGAGGATGTTACAATCGATGCGTCTGCGGAGCGGTTGTATGTGGTAACCGGCGGCGGGCGTCTTTTTGAGGTGGATTACCGGCCGGTGGGGTTGGTGTCGTTGGGGTGCTTTGCGCAGATGGCCGATCAGTGGGGCTGGCAGGGCGCGCCCGGCGGGGTCAGCGGCGATGTGACCGGGCCGGAGGGCGTGCCGGACGGCTGGGTCGATGTGTATGACCTGGCGGCCTTGCTGGACTGCTGGCTAAGCTGCACAACCTATCAGATGGGCATGTATTGAGTTTTGAGTTGTCCAGCCGGCTGACACCGCGACTGATTTATAGACCCCGCATCAAGTGCGGGGTGACAATTCCGGCGGTGCGCGGTGACAATTTTGGAAGTGTGCGGGGTGACAGCGTTGGAATTGTTCGGCATCGCACGGCCTGTCATTCCGAGGCGCAGCCGAGGAATCCGCTAAAGCAGCGTCGCGCAGCGACATCATTATTTGTTATGAACGCGGCTGTCGGCAGGGACGGAGTTTGAAAATACCTCGAAAACGGACAGCAGATTGAGCAACAAACAACTGCCGAATTTTGGGTTCTAACCATCAAAAGCTGGCAGAATTACCAAAAGCGTGGGCAACAAACGGGCAGCAAGTGGGCACATACAATAATGATAAGAATGAAAAGAAGGGAAAGAATGAAAGAACAAACTCATCCATCCACGAAGAAAATTATCAATATACTTCCGCTTACGGCAAAACCATTTACACCGACTAAATGTCGGCTGTGCAGTCAGGGCGATCCCATAGACTTGGCAACGGGGGCAGACCCCGCAGGGGGGAGGGGGTATGAAAACAGAACTTTCACCACATCGAGCGGGAAAATACAGTCTGGCTGTATTCAAAGAAGCTACTCTGCTGCTAATTTGAAAAATGTCTGCGCGTTTTGTGTTGTCTGGAACTCAAAATCAGCGATCTCTGTGCCTCTTATCTCTGCCAGCTTTGCTGCCGTGTGCACCATCAGGGCCGGCTCGTTAGGCCGCTGGTTTCGCATCGGCGCCG
>PWDX01000048.1 GCA_003553245.1 Phycisphaerae bacterium | reverse complement strand
TAGGAATTGGCGGATTTGACGAAGAACACGATATCGTTTACGCGGCCACAACACCAAGACACGGAGGAAATAAGGCTCCTTTTAATATATATAAAATAGATGACATAAAAGGCACTTACGAACCGGTTGGAAATCCCCGAGCAGCCAATGAAGCTATTGCCAATGAAATGGATTATGACTCTGATAAGCTAACTCTCAATTTCTCCGATCTTACGGAGGAAAACAGCATGACAGCCACAATAAAAAATGATTTCAATTTTGAAATTGAAGGGGCTTTTGCTCGTTTTGTTATGCCTAAAGGAAATGAATATGAAATTACCACCGGAGACGGTTATATAAAACAACAGTTTGAAGGACGCGAGAATCAAATAGTTGATGTTAAAATGGATGTTCCGGCCTATAGCTCAAGAAGCATAACAATAGCTCCTGCTGATTGATGGTAAAGCGATTGCTATGTTTATGGCGATACATTAGAGTAAAGCCTATGGAAATGGGATGTCTCTGGTTATAAAATAAGGCTTATACATCCACCGGACTTGAACTTGCGGAGTGTTTGAGGTTTTGTACAAATAAAAAATGACAATGAGGCCAGCGAAATGAAAATATTACCATTATTTGACGGCCCGGGACAACGGGCGGCGCATTTTTTCCGAAATGTTTATCTGAAGAATTGTAATTTAACAATTGCAGCCGGTGTAGTTATTTTGGGCATAATGGGCTATGCCCATTGGATTGGTAAAATGCCTTCGGTTATTTTCTATTTGCTCCCGCTTGGATTCATTGCAGGAGGATTCAAATTCCGACATGACGCATTAAAGCCGGGCAACTGGATATTAGCAGTTGGTCCAGATAGATTATGGATTAAGTATCGCTCTTATCTTCACAGCAGTTTACCTCCGGAAGATGAGCAAATTATCGAACTTTCCTATGACGAGATTACCTCGGCTGGGATGTTAAAGGTTAGTGAATACCGAACGAAAAACGATAATTCAAAGCCTAAACTTTATCTGGTTCTTACCCTGGCTAAGCCGGTTGATATGAGTTTGAAAAAAGCCCTCTGCGCCGAACGGGAAAAAGTAAAAAATGAAAAGCTCAGTAAATATTTTCCGGTCAGTATTCGAGGCGATAATAACAAGATCATTGAAGTTCATGTCAATATCGGGGATAGAAAAAAAATAGAGAAGGAATTGCACCTCCATGGGGTTGATATTGCTGAAATTGCGATTGAAAGCCAAAACCTTGTCAATCCTCCCAAAGACAAACAAAAGCTGGAACAGCAGCTAATGCGTTTGGTCGAGCGAGGCGAGCAATGGGATGCCGAAGATGTAGCGCAAAGAGGCTTGAAGATAAGTTCATCGGAATCAAAAAAGTACATCGAGGAACTTAACAGGCGTGTATGGGGAGAAATTTAGGCTCTTCCGGAGAAAAATCCAATTGGCGTTGCTTTAAAATGCTTGAATTCAGCACCGGTCGGCAAACATCAGATGTCCCGCCAAACTAAATCTTAAATTCTACAATCTTCATAAAACCGCCTCGGCCAAAATACAGCCATTGAAACACCGGGAATCAACATAAGATATGCAATGAGAAAACTTAGATAATTTCCTGCTGTGGGGCCGGGTTCCAGTACGGAATCTGTCGGATTAGTCGGCGCATAGTGAACCTTCACCGAGCTGTCTTCAGGGTATCGATCGACGATTTCATGTGCGTAAGATCGGCCTCTGCCGCTCCGCCAGGTCATAAAATCAACTCTGCTGTTGCTGTAAGACTTTCCATCAACTGAGAATTCGTAAACAACCTCAGGCTGATAACTAATGCCCCCCGTTCTGCGGGGTGTGCCGCGCGGCCCCGCCCCGCCGGGCCGTTTCGAGCTTACATACCTTTCGACAACCGAAGATGAAACAATCCTTCCTTCTGTTGTTGGCCATCGCAAGCTGGCCACGGAAGGGTAAAGGGTGCGGATGCCCGAATATAAACTGATTCCGCCTACAAGAATAAACACCAGCGGAATTATTCGGCAAAACAACAGTCTGGATTTTTTCA
The DNA here is from genome assembly GCA_003553245.1 of Phycisphaerae bacterium. Lineage (GTDB taxonomy): Bacteria > Planctomycetota > Phycisphaerae > Sedimentisphaerales > Anaerobacaceae > T1Sed10-97. The sequence goes on along the minus strand of PWDX01000048.1, from coordinate 16,338 downwards.
GTGATGACTGTTGACTTTTTGACTGAGGCTGAGGCTTGGAATGCAGAAGTTCACCTTTTTTGTTGACTACTTCAGCTTCTTTGATGGTGACCTGTACCTGATGTTCTTCAAGGATGTCCATAACTTCTTTGAGTTGTGTTGTAATATCTTCAACATCTACTCGCAAGCTATTATTGCCACAAACAAAAACCGAGCATTTTTGGCTTGGTGCTTTCAAGCTGACCTCTGCTGCTGGCGTCTTTTTGGCCAGCTGCTTATGTTCGTCAAACAGAGTTTGTATGATTTCTTTACTGATCGGCGAGCGAAGTCTTATCTCCAGATATTGATGTTTCACGCTTAAATCACTCTGGGTCACCATTCCAACTGATTCAATGTCAGAAAATTGCAACTCAATGACCTTGGGCTCATTAGTGTGCCGGGGAAACCTGATAAAGGGCCGCGAGTTTATATACAATTTCCTGGCATCCATGGCCAAAAGCCAGTTTTGGGTACGAACCGAACGGCCAAGCTTCTTGACAGTGGAAAAAATCCCATAAAGGCACAGCAGGCCTAAAGGGACTACAAGAAAATACGGCGCATCTCCCCACCAAAAAAAACCAATTAATGCCAAAAGGCCTACATAAATAAGAAATTGCAGACAGTACCTGATGGGGCTGACCCGAAAAAACTTTAACGACACCACATTCGGCATCGCTGATAATGACAACATTTTCATTGGCAAAGTCTCCAGCTTAATACCCAGCTTTATCCTCAAACAATTGCAAGTTTACCAAACACGGTCGAGCAGGCTTGCAAACAGATGGATTGGGATTAGGCCGACATGGGCAGAACCTGCTTGCCAGGGCCTGCCCATCGCCGCGTCACTGAAAAATCGTTTGTACCGCCGATCAGAGAAGCGCACTCAATTCACGGCAGATGTCCTTAAAATCCTCCATCTCGGCCAGATTTCTGTATTCCTGCGGATCGCTTGAATGATCGAACAATTCTCTTGCAATGACTCGCTGATTTCGGGTCCATTCATTGTAACGCCAGCGTTTCGTGCGGACTGACTTGCCAGTAATATCACCACCACGCTGAACCTGAGTATAAGCGGCTTTTTTCCATGGTATATTTGGGTCACTCAGGAGCGGGGCGATACTGGTTCCTTCAAGATTTTCGGGACAGGTCAAGCCGCACAGATCCGTGAATGTGGGATACAGATCCACCATTTCAACAAACCGGTCACATCGCATATTGACCGGAGTTTGGCCCTCCACGACGGCAATCATCGGGATGCGGGCGGAATCTTCCATTAAAACGGCCTTGTTCCACCAGTCATATTCACCCAGATTGTAACCGTGATCAGACACAAGAATGACCGCGGTGTCTTTCCATAAATCCTGCCGATCCATCTCATCGATCACTTTGCCGATCTGAGCATCGACAAATGTCGCACAGGCGTAATAAGACCACAAAAATTCCCGCTGATCCTGCAGCGTAAAATCTTTCATCGGACCATGCCAGCCACTGCCGATCATGAAGTCCTCTTTGGGGCTTCGATTATCCGGTACAAGCGGAGGCATCAGTTCGTTCTTATTGTACATATCAAAGTATTTTTTGGGTGCATGGAACGGGTCATGCGGTTTATGGAACCCTAAGGCCATAAAAAACGGTTTGTCATGCGGCTGCTTGAGAAGTTCCACCGCCTTGGCGGCGATCTGACCATCCGGCTGGTCCTCATCTGTCCCCTCGGCCGCAAGCCAATTGCACCAGGGAATTTCTCCATCGGTCATATTGCGACCTTCGCCGCGTTTGCCCCGTTCGGTCTGCTCAAAACCCATGTTGACATCCCAGGCCTGCGGATCATCGTGTCTTCCTCGTCCATGAAAGACTTTGCCCAAACCGACGGTGTAATAACCATTATCTTTGAATAATTTGGGCAGTGTTTCATGATTTACATGTGTATGCCAGGGCTTGGAATTATCCAGTACCTTTGTGGTGTCCGGGCGCAGGCCGGTCAAAAACGAGGAACGGCTGGGGTTACAGACCGGAAACTGACAATATGCCCGATCGAAAATCAATCCCTTTCGTGCCAGTCTGTCCAAATTAGGTGTTTGCACAAGAGGGTTGCCATAACAGCCTATACTGTTGTTAAGGTCTTCGATTATAATGAAAAGTGCATTTTTGCGTCTTTTGGCCGGTTGTGCATTGGCTGTTCCGCTTAAAAGCATAGGCGACAGAGCCGCACCAAATGAACATTTTAAGAAATTTCGACGAGTGGACTGGGACGAGTGCATAGTATTGCCCTTTCAAATTATTGTCTGTTTGATTCGCTAGCAAATAATGCCGGCCTTTGTCACATGAAAAAACATATTTTTCAGCCCAGCTATACCGATGAGCATCTGTTTCGGCATAATATCAAAGCTGTCTGAAAAACTCAACCTTCCAGCTTAATTTTGACACTATTTTACCGCCATATCACTATAGTTCGAGGTTAATATGCTAATATAACTATCTGCGAGTTCCCCACTTAGTTCCGGCTGGGCCAAAGCCCTGGGGTCGCTGAAGTGAAGAAGTTTCCTTGAAATTATATTCAGGGCTGTTTTTTATGCGCTTATTTGGTATAATGGACACTTGGTGAAGCGGGAAATGCCCCGCTTTAGGTGTTTTTATAACCTGGGGTTTGTTCGATATGAGAGCCGTAAAGGATATCAGTCTTGCTGAATTGCTGCTTCAGATGCGTTTTATGCCCGTCGAGAAAAGACAGGCACAGCTTGAGGCCGCCGAGCAGCTAATTGCCATAATCGACAGCAGCAGGGACTATCCTTTCGAGTTTATCTGGTATCGGATAACCGGCCACCGCCCGAAAAGCTCCCAGCCGAACCATCTGCTGGGCGGGGAATATCTGATCACAGAGCTATGCTCGTTCATCGCCAGGCTGAGCAACCAGATCGCGCCGCGACGAAAAGATTTCGACCAGCCGGTATATTCTCAGCAGGAGCTGGCCGAGCGGTTCGGCGTCTCTACAAAGACCATAGATCGCTGGCGGCAGCGAGGACTGGTCGCCAGAAAGTTCATCTTCGAGGACGGTAGAAAACGACTTGGCTTCGCCGAATCAGCCGTGGAGCGTTTCACCGCCGGACACCCTGAGCTTGTTGACAAGGCAAAGTCTTTTAACCGGCTGACTCAGCGACAGCGAAGCGATATTATCAAAAAAGCCCGCAACCTTGCGTCAAAGACCGGCAAAAGCCCGCACAGCATCATTGAACAGATAGCCGCCCGGACAAACAGAGCCCACGAGACTATCCGGCTTATAATCGCCGAGCATGACGCCGCCAATCCGTCCGACCCGATTTTCGGTGAATCAGGAGCGTTAACGCCGGCACAGGCAGGCGAGATATTCCGACAGTATAAACACGGCGTCGAAGTCGGCCAGTTAATGAAGAGCTTTAATCGCAGCAGAAGCACGATTTACAGGATAATTAAGCAAAAAAGAGCCAAAGCGATACTCGCCCGGCGTATTGATTTTATCGCAAGTGATGAGTTTGAAAAGCCCAACGCCGAAAAGAGGATTCTCGATAAGCCGCTGGAGGCTTCGATTATCAGTAACAGCCAACCTCTGCCTGCGGTGGATACAAGCTCACTAAAGCAATATCTCGAAAATATCACCAACAAACCTGCCCTGAACCGCCAACAGGAACAACAGCTTTTTCGGCGTTACAATTTTTTGAAATTTATGGTGTGCAAACATCGCCCCCAGTTGCACGGAGCAAATACCTCAAGTCGAATAATCAGCAAACTCGAGAATTATCTCGAACGAGCCCAGCGCATAAAAAACACGATTGTCGAGGCTAATCTCGGCCTGGTCGTAACTATCGCCAACCGCCATCGCCACGCCGACCGGAACCTGATAGACCTTGTCAGCGAGGGAAATATGGCGCTTCTGACCGCGGTTGAAAAGTTTGATTATACAAAAGGCTTCCGATTCCGCACATACGCGTCATGGGTTATCAGCAAGGACTTCGCCAAGAAAATACCCGCGGAACATTCACGACCCGACAAGGCCGGACAGGTCAGTATGGAAGCGATCGAAAAACAGTTACAGTCCACCGTAGGCCATGAGCTGGGAGCTATAGAGCGGGCTCGCGCAAACCTTGTGCAGGTAATAAAGGATAACCTCGACCAGCGAGGCCAGTACATTATTTTTCACCATTTCGGACTGTTAAGCACCGGCATCCGCAAAGAGACCAAGACCTTACAGCAAATCGGCCAGGATCTGGGCCTGACCAAAGAGCGGGTTCGCCAGTTAGAGCTTCAGGCATTGCAGCAGCTCAAATACTATGTCTCACAGGACGAATTTGATTTGCTCACAGGCTGACGGCGGCATTGCGGAGCCGCGTTTTTGCTGTATAATAGGGAAAAACAATATTTTTTAGGAGCATTTATGGGTAAAATTGGATTCATCGGCGGCGGCAATATGGCAGAGGCTCTTATTCAGGGGATTCTTAACGCCGAGCTTTACGAAGCTGAGGATATTTATGTCAGCGATATAAGCTCGGAACGGCTGGTTTATCTTGGCCGGGAGTATTCGGTCAATGTAAGCTCGGAAAACGCCGAAGTCGCCTCAACTGCCGATATTGTGGTTATCGCGGTTAAGCCGCAGGTGATAAACGAGGCTCTTGAGAGTATAGCCGATGAATTTAAATCCGGTGACAAGGTCGCTGTTTCGATAGCGGCGGGCATACCGGTCAAAAGCATAAAAAAGGTTCTCGGTGATGTTCCGGTTGTCCGAGTGATGCCAAACACCCCGGCCCTTATCGGTGAAGGGGCAAGCGCGCTGTTTGCGGATGAAAAAGCCCGGCAACACCTGGAACAAATCACACCGATTTTCTCGGCAGTAGGTAAAGATGTGGTGCTGGATGATGAGTCTCTTATTGATGCGGTAACGGCTATAAGCGGTTCGGGCCCGGCTTATTTTTTCCTGATGATGGAATCGCTGATTCATACGGCTGTGGAGATGGGTTTATCAGCCGATATTGCCGAAGAACTGGTGCTGCATACTGCCAGCGGCGCAGCAGGACTCGCTCTGGAATCCACCAAAGACAATATAAATGTTACCGAGCTTCGCCGCAGGGTTGCCTCGCCCGGCGGAACCACCGAGGCGGCGCTTGAGGTCTTTAAAAATGCCGGCTTTAAAGGCATCGTCCGCAATGGTGCAATAGCCGCTTACCGGCGCAGCCATGAGCTATCGGCGAGCTGAAACTGGCCGAACCCAAATCGTCTTTATCCGGAGTCGGCTTTATTCAACGATTATCGCTTCTACGGGGCATTCGTCGGCGGCCTGCTGGGCGGCCTCTTCGCACTCGGCAGGAACGGCGTCCACGATGACCTCTGCGATATCGTCGCCCATTTCAAAAACTTCCGGGCAGGTGTCAACGCATAGTCCGCAGGCGGTGCAGGTGTCTTCAACTCGTACTTGCATATAAAACGCTCCTTTCTGATAAGGCCGCGGCGATTCCTCCCTCGCCGAATACAATCGGCCAATGTTCTAATCAGGCAAATAAAACTGTTTTGCCCTTGTCAAACGCAAAATACAGCCGTTTCATTTCACTGTCAACCAAAATAGTTTTTGTAAAACCGTCGAACTTCTGGTATATTGCAGGCCAGCACAATTGACAATCTTTGTCGGTCGGGTCCCGCACAGGCCGAGCCCGTGAACCTGGTCAGGCGGGGAACCGAGCAGCCATAAGCGGTGTCGAGGTCGTGTGTGGTAAACCCGGCCGACAGTTTTATTTGTTTTGCCTGAGATTATCGACAGCCCTGACTGTCCCGTTGAGCAGCAATACCCGCTCAAGCAGTACTTGCTTAGGTGGTAAAACAAGAAAGGAGCATCATGAATCGCAGAGAGTTTATGCAAGCGGCGCTGGCAGCTTCGTTAGTATCCGGGAAATTTGCTTACGGAGAAAATGCCTACGAAAATTCTGAGAACGGAAAAGTCAAAGTCGTCCTGAATCCATACGAAAAGGTGGACTGGACAGCCGCCAAGCAGCACAAAGCGGCCCTGCATATTCATTCACTTCAAAGCGACGGACGACATCCGGTAGATGATGTGGTTAATGCGTATCGACGCGCCGGCTATGACATAATGGCTATCACCGATCACGATACGCACACGCCTAACATGCATGTCAGTCCTCGAGGGCGTGCTGATGTTCCCGAGGAAATGGCAAGCCCCTACCCTAAAGAGCCTAAACCTGAGAATTATCCTGCCAATACTACCTGGCCATGGACCGATTACGGCTGCTCATCACCGCAAAATCTGGGAATGATAGGCATAGAGGGCAACGAACTGACGAACAGACATCACATTAACAGCTATTACAACAATGCCGGCTGGTACGGTGATATGTTTGATCGAGACAGGGAAAACTGGGAAGATTACGAGCTGGAGACTATTCGCGATAAAGGTGGTCTGGCAATACTTTGCCATCCTGGCTGGGCTCGAGAGTCTCACCGAACGCCATTGGATTGGTATGTTGAAATCTTTGAAAAACATTCGTCCGATTATTTACTGGGAATCGAAACCACAAACAACAACCCTGACAGGAATGAGCCATACGATATCGGCCTGTGGGATCAGCTTCTTGCACGCTTTATGCCGCAGCGCCCTGTGTGGGGATTCGGTAATGATGATATGCACCGACTTAAAGTAAAGCAGACCTTTAATGCCTTCTTGCTTGAAAGTCTTAATGATACCAATGTCAGACAGGCTATGGAGAGCGGCCAATTCTTTTTTACCAGATCCTCGAGAGATATTGATTACAACCCGCAAGTTTTTGACGGCTTTGATGTATTTCCTCATATCGAGCGCATAGAGGTGAACAATGATCAGGGCACAATAGCAATTTCAGCCAGGGATTGCGATGAGATAAAATGGATTTCCGCGCCGGAGTCTTTAGATACGGTTGGCGACTATAAGACCAGCAACAGCCCGTGGCCTTTAGGCCCTGTTGTGCATACCGGCAGAACTTTGCACTATAGAAAAACGCCGGGCATAAAAAACTATGTCCGAGCCGAACTTCACCGAAAAGACGGCGAGCATGTTCAGAGAACTTTTACCAACCCGTTCGGAATCGCAACTTAACTAATAGAATCTGCAATAGTTACATAAACAAATTCAAATGGCATATACAGTTTTAGCTCGTAAGTATCGTTCGCAGGGGTTTGATGATGTTATCGGCCAGCAGCCGATAGCCCAGACTCTCAAAAACGCCATAAAGACAGGGCGGGTTGCTCACGCCTTTCTCTTTACCGGCACGCGCGGCATCGGCAAGACCACGATGGCGCGTGTATTGGCCAAGGCGCTTAACTGTCAGTCTGTCAATGAGCCTACGACCGAGCCTTGCTGTAAATGTGAAAGCTGCTTGGCCATAAACGCCGGTCAGGATGTCGATGTTATCGAAATCGACGGCGCTTCCAACCGCGGCATCGACAACATTCGCGAATTGCGGCAGAACGCTATTTATCGCCCCGCACGCTCACGATACAAAATATATATTATCGATGAAGTCCACATGCTCACTACAGAGGCTTTTAACGCCCTGCTGAAAACACTGGAGGAGCCGCCGGAGCATGTAAAGTTTATCTTCGCCACGACCGAGCCGAACAAAGTGCTGCCTACTATCCAGTCGCGATGCCAGCGATATGATTTTACCAATATCGACGCACAGACCATCGCCGAGCGGCTGCGATATGTTCTGGATAAGGAAAGTATCAAATATGAAGAGGACATTGTCCTGACCATAGCGCGTATGGCCAACGGTTCGATGCGTGACGGACTTAGTTTGCTGGACAGGCTCATCAGCACCGGTGTCGAGCCGTTGACCTCGGATTTGCTCCAGCAGTATATGGGCTGCGCCGACAGTGCCAAAGTCATCGACCTGATAGAGAAAATCGCCGACAGTGACGCTGCCGGCGCGCTTAACTCGATTGATGAACTCATTACAAGCGGACTTGGCGAGGTGCAGGTGGTCGATTCTCTGGTTGATTATATGCGGGATTTGATGATAGCAAAATCAGCCGGGCCGGAGAGTAGGCTTTTGATACTAAATGCCGACCAGCGAAAGCGATTGGCCGAGCTTGCGGGAAAATTCGATATCGCGGCTCTGATATATAATATAACCACGCTTGAAAAACTACGCTGGCCTATCAAAAACAGTGATGCACCAAGACCGCTGCTGGAGGCGGGGATTCTTCGCTTTGCACTGGCCGAGCATTTTATGAATGTCGATGAGCTTTTGACCGGATTGCAGGGCACGGCTCAAAAAAAAACTGAACCGCTGACTAAACCGCCTCAGGCAAGTCCTTCAGCATCGACACCTAAACCCGCCGGGGCGCAACCGGCCAAAGCCACAGCAAAAACTGCCGACAAACCTGTAGCAACTATTGAGGCCGAGGATTTTGATTCCTTAAAAGCCAAATGGCCGCAGCTTACCGAAGCTTTGAAAAAAGCCCTTGGCCCGGGAACATTCGCACCGCTGAGCACTGCAGAACCTCTGGATTTTGAGGATAATGTCATTACGCTGGGCTTTGCGCCCTCGGCGGAGCTGTCAATGAATATGTGCCAAAGCAACGGCAGGGAGGATTTGATTCGGCAGGCATTTTCGCAAAGCCTCGGTAGGGACATCAAATTACAGATGCAGCTTACAGACAGCGACAAAAAAAAAACCGACACCGAGCCTAAGCAAAACAAATCAAAAGGCAACGGATTGATTGAAGACCCGGCGGTAAAGATGATATTGACCGAGTTCGAGGGGACTATAACCGGCATTCAGGAAGACAGACAAAATTAAAAGCAAAGCGGCTTTTGGAACGATTATTTTATGAGTTCGGTATATACACAGACATTGGATAACCTGATAGAGCAGTTCGGGCGTTTGCCGGGTATTGGCCCCAAGACAGCCGAGCGGCTGGCGTTTCACATTTTGAAATCCGGCTCGGAAGAAGCCCTCAAGCTCGCCAGAGCGATACACGATGTAAAAACGAAAATCAAACGCTGCCAGGTCTGCTTTAACCTATCCGAGAGCAGGCTTTGTCCGGTCTGTCAGGACAGCCGCCGCGACCAGCAGACCATCTGCGTAGTCGAACAGCCTCGTGACATTATCAGTCTGGAAAAAACCGGCGCATGCAAATGGGTTTATCATGTTCTCGGCGGACATATCGCACCGCTGGACGGTGTAGAGCCGGACGATCTGACTATCGAACAGCTTGTCGCCAGAGTGCGAGACGGCGATATAAAAGAAGTCATAATGGCCACCAACCCGAATATGGCCGGCGACGGCACGGCGTTGTATATAAGCTCGCTTCTAAAACCCCTCGGTGTCAGCATCACCCGCCTTGCTCGAGGCCTGCCGACAGGCAGCACACTGGAATACTCCAGCGGTAAAATTCTTACAGACGCTATAATCGGCAGGCAGCAGCTTGACTGAGCGCAGCAGAAATTATTTTCCATCAGTAAGGCTGTTGTTGCGGCCAAACCTTTTGTAATTTATGATATACTATAGTTGCCGAGGCGGTGATTATGTTTCGGCAGATTCGACAGATATTTGACTCAATACGGAAAAGGCGTTTTACAATGAAGCTCGAGATGAAAGGTCAGTTGCGGATGGAGCAGAAGATGAAGCTCGCTCCGCGCATGATACAGGCAATGGAGATTTTGCAGTTGCCCAGTATGGCCCTTCTTGAGCGAATCGAACAGGAGCTAAACGACAATCCGGTACTGGAAATCGCTCCACCGGCTCAAGACGCCGACGAAGACACCGACCAACAGCCCGACAGTGAGCCAGCCGGCGAAGAACAAGCCGGTGAAAACCCCGAGGATTTCGAGCGCCTCAATCGAATGGACGATGACTATAAAGAGTACCTTTCCCAGGCATATTCTAAGCCTTCCAGGAACAGCGAAGAGGTTGACAAAAAGCTCGAAGCGATTAAGAACACCGCTGCTCCGTCTCAGTCGCTGCATGAGCATCTGGCTGATCAGTGGCGTCTTGTCGAAGCCGAGCCGGGCGTAAAAGCCGCCGGTTCTCGTATAATAGATTATATCGACGATAGAGGCTATCTCAGCGTTCGCATTGAACAGCTTCATAACAAGGACCGCAAAGATTTTTCAATGGAAGACCTGCATAAGGCTCTGGCTATGGTGCAGCAGCTTGAGCCGACCGGAGTCGGCGCACGCGATATTCGCGAGTGCCTGCTTATACAGATTGACCAGGGCGACAGGTTCAGCCCCCTGGAGCGGGCGATAGTGGCCGACCATATGGACGAGCTGATGGAAAATCGTCTGCCGGATATTGCTCGCAAACTCGGCTGTAGTATGGAGCGGTTAAATGAGGCAATATCTCGGCTCAGCAAGCTGGATACTTCGCCCGGGCTTCAGATAAATCAGGATCATAACTACCCTATAACCGCCGATGTTATCGTCGAATACGATGAAGACTGCGACGATTACACCGTCAGAACCGACGGAGCGGAGCTGCCGCCGTTGAAAATCAATAATTATTACCAGAAACTTGCCACAAGCGGACAGGTGGAAAAGAAAGCAAAGAATTTCCTGCAGGAAAATATCCGCTCGGCCCAGTGGATAATGGACGCAATCGCACAGCGACGGAACACGCTTTTGCGCGTTACCCAGGCGATAGTAAAGCATCAGCGCGATTTTTTCGACAAAGGACCGCTGCACTTAAAGCCGCTTCCGATGTCAAAAGTCGCCGATGAGGTCGGTGTGCATCTGGCAACGGTCAGCAGGGCAGTGGCTGGAAAATATGTCCAGTGCGACCGCGGCATATTCCCGCTTCGCAAGTTCTTCTCCGGCGGAACGGAAAATGCCAACGGAGAAAGTCACAGCTGGGAGGCTGTTCGGGCTAAACTACAGCAGATAATCAACGCCGAAGACAAAACAAAACCGCTCAGCGATGATCAGATACGAAAGAAACTCGCAGAGCAGGGAATAAATGACATAGCTCGAAGAACCGTCGCCAAGTACCGCAATATACTCAACATACCGTCGGCAAGACTGAGAAAACAATACGGCGGAAAATAGCTCTACCCGGAGGCGTCTTGCGGTTCGGAAAGGACACCCGCAAGGACTTCTGTTTTTTTACTGATGTGGACTGTAAAGAATTCGCCCTGCTCGATCTGTATGTAGCTGTGATTCAGGGCGGCATCAAAGAGCATACTCTGGTCTGCTTCCAGCAGATGCTTGCTGCCGTTGAGGTCCAGCTCCACCACGCCGGAAAGCACATAAACCAGTTCGTAAACATCTTTGTGCAGTTCCATTGAATGTATAGTCGCGTTTTTTTCCGCGCTTACTCTGATTATCTTAGCGGCGTTGAAGTCGGCCACCCGGCAAAACTGCATACCCTTGTTTGATTGCTCCCGGACTATTTTTTCGGCAGGCTGAGAGTTTCTTCTTACGCTGATTCGTTTTTCCGCAAGGCTCAACAGTTGACTTGCCGACATTCCCAGTGCTCCTGCCAATGCGTCGAGGGTCTTCAGCGACGGAGCTGATTTGTTGTTTTCTATGGTTGCCACGGTCGGATATGTCAGCCCCGCGGCTTTTGAGAGCTTTTCAAGGGTAAGGTTGGAGCGTTTGCGCAAATGCTTTATGACCTGAAAGTCAAACTTGCTGTTCATAATATTTGTCCGCTGGAAGTGTAAAAAAATAAAAAAATGAGTTATCAAACTGTTTTTATAATTAATGCCTATTGCTGTTCGAATTGATTTTATTCTATGCTTGGGCATCAATAACATAAAATATCTTATATAATCGTATATCGCAAATCCTATCGAAGTGCAAGGAAAAACGGCTGAAATGGTGAACAATCGTATGATAAAAACCGAAGTAGTTATTGAAGACAGGTTGTCAAAGACAATACTAAGTCGTTCTAATGAAACTGATGACAACTGCCATCGCCGAGGGTTATCTGGGGCTCGGTTACTTAGCAGAATTATTTATACAACTTCGACCAAACAGAGCCCCAGCTTTTTTTTTCAAACAACACAGCCCAAAAACAGCGCAGGCAAACCAATAACTCTATCGGATTATCCGAGAGAGCAGTATTACCTGCAATTTGTCTCAATTCCTGAATGACCAGCCAATCTCCTCACGAAAGATTCGCAGATATTCAGCCCAATTATTACGCGTGAGCATCGGTGAAAAGGTTTTTCCAGCTTTTGAGGCCCTGTTTAATCCACAGTTGAAAGTAAAAAAGCCGTGGATATTCCGCCTGTTTTGCGGTAGAATCAGCCAGGAAGCGATTTAATATTTTTTCAAAAAGGAGAAACAAAATGCCACTATCAAAGCATATCATCCTGGCTGTCCACATTACCGATCGCACCGCCCATGTAGCGAATGTACAGGAACTTTTCACAAAGTACGGCTGTGCCATTCGAACCCGCGTAGGATTCCACGACACAGGAGAGGGATACTGCTCACCGAACGGTCTGGTTGTACTGGAAATGACCGATGATGAGGAACAGGCAGACAAATTAGTTGCCGATTTAAACGCGATCGAAGGCGTTGAAACGAAAAAGATGACTTTTGATCCCCCTTAAACCCGAATAACACCAGCTTATTTTTCGCCTGCGATGCCTTTCTCGGGCAGGCATTATTTCTGCCGAGATTCCAGAAGGTTCGATAAATCAATTGACATAGCGGCACAGCAAAGGTTAAATAGTCGCGGCCCGGCAGCAGTTCAGGTTTTTGCAGCCGAAATCGTTAATTTAACTGTATGAGGAAAATTATGGATATAGTTCTGCAAACAGATATAGAGGGATTCAAGCCCAGACGCGGCAAAGTGCGCGACATTTACGACCTTGGCGACTCGATGCTGATCGTTGCCAGCGACCGCATCAGTGCTTTTGATGTGGTAATGGCAAACGGCATCCCCTACAAAGGTATTGTGCTGACGCAGATTTCAAAATTCTGGTTCAATTTTCTGGCAGATCGCGTCGAGCACCATCTTATAAGCGACAAGCTGGAGGATTTCCCTGCTCCGTTTTGCAACCATAAGGAGCTGGCCGGGCGGACAATGCTGATTAAGAAAGTCAAGCCGCTGCCGGTTGAGTGCATCGTGAGAGGATACATAACCGGCTCGGGCTGGAAAGAATATCTCAAAACCGGCGAGGTCTGCGGCCATAAACTGCCCGAAGGTCTCAAGCAATGCCAGAAATTGCCTGAGCCTCTTTTTACGCCGTCCACGAAAGCCGAGATAGGTCAGCACGATGAAAATATCAGTATCGCCCAGGCAGCCGAAATCCTGGGTCAGGAGCTTACCGATTATGTCCAGCGAAAAAGCCTGGAGATTTTCAAAATGGCAAGCGACTACGCCGAGAGCAAAGGCATCATCCTTGCCGACACAAAATTCGAATGGGGCGATTATAACGGCAAAACAATCCTGATTGACGAAGTGTTTACGCCGGATTCTTCGCGGTTCTGGCCTGCCGACAAATACCAGCCAAGCCGGGATCAGGAAAGTTTCGACAAACAGTTCGTCCGCAATTATCTTGAAGAGATTAACTTCGATAAATCCGGCGAAGGCGTTGAATTGCCCGAAGAGATCACCCGCAAAACCAGCGAAAAATACATCGAAGCTTACGAGCGACTTACAGGCGAAAAATTCGAGTATGCCGGCTAAGCGGACAGTGAAACTTCACCGCACAGATAAGGCCGATACCGGCGGCAGGTCAATATGGACAGCGAAACCAAAAGCAACATAGTGCTTGTGGGTATGCCGGGCGTCGGCAAAAGCACGGTAGGCGTGCTGCTGGCAAAACAGCTTGGGCGGTATTTTCTCGATACCGATGTGTTCATACAGGTTGTTACTGAGCGGAATTTACAGCAGATTATCGACGAACAGGGCCTCGAAGAATTCCGCAATGTTGAAGAATCGCATGTGCTTTGTATAGAAGTGGAAAACGCGGTCATCGCCACCGGCGGCAGCGTAGTTTACGGCGAAAAGGCAATGGCACACCTTAAAGAAAACGGCGTTGTCGTGCATCTGGATTTGCCTCTGGAAAAGATAAAACAGCGGGTTCAGAATCTTAACAGCAGAGGCCTGGTTATCGAAAAAGGCAAAACCCTTGACGACCTTTATCGCCAGCGCCAGCCTCTTTACCGACGGTACGCTGATATAACAATAGACTGTACCGATAAAAATCAGGATCAGCTCGTTGCCGAGATAATCAAGAAATTGCCGCTATCCTGAAGCTCGCCCCATTTCTGAACTCAGGGTTGAAGAAAACAGATGCACCATTTTGCACAAAAAACGAAGAAACAGATAGAAATATTTCGTATAGTTAGGCCGATCTTTCCGCTAATTTTCTTGCAACAGCAGTTGGTCTTGTGTAAAGTCTATGTAAATTTGTTAAAGAGTATTTTCCGCAGTTTAGAACAAGAATCGGAGAGGTGGCCGAGCGGCTTAAGGCAACGGTTTGCTAAACCGTCGTACGGGTACAAACCCGTACCGGGGGTTCGAATCCCCCCCTCTCCGTTTTTTCCTGCGCTTGGCGTTGAATTTAGCTGGTATTCTCTGTCTAACCCCTTGTTCTAACCTGGCTTATACAAACCCCTTGCCCGCTTGAAACCATCGGCTTTTTTGCCACTTTAGTGATATAGACTGATTGTTTGGCCGGCCGAGGAAAACAATGTAACCTTTTGTAATCGGGCGCAAAATCCGCCGGATATCACAGCTTCGCTCGATTTGCCGTTGTCGCCGCTATATTTTCTTGAAAAAAGCCGCGCGTTCGATATACTTTAGCGTTTCTGGATTTTTGCTATAATGGGCTTAATTAACACCTATGCTATGACGATATCTGTTTTAGCCGCAAAAACGACCAAACAGAATATAATTCGATGCCCGGATAATGTCGATTGAAAAGGATGTTGAGATTTTGTTGCAAGGACTCGAACTATTGATGTCGTGCTGCTGTAAAATACTATCTGGAAACGACATACGATTTCGATTAAAAAATATAGCCCATAGCTTTGTATGGATTTTTGTGTTTATTTGAGCGGCTTAGAAGCCGTAATTAACGGAGAACAATTATGCATTTAATGAAGTTCCTGAGAAAGAACAAAGGCAAGATTATGGCGATCGTGGTTGTCGTCCTGATGATCAGCTTTGGCGCAGGTCAGTTTTTAAGACACCTCGGCCAAAGGCGGCAAATGGGCCTGACGCAGGTTATGGGCCATTATGACCAGGATCGCACCATCACTCGTGAAGACCTGATGCAGTCAGGGCAGGAACTGGAACTGCTCGGCGCCATCGGCTCGGATATGATACTTCGCAGTATGGGCTCACAGCAGGTTCCGAACCTGCGTGCGATACTTCTGGCAGAGTTGATATTCCCCGGCGGGAGAGGCTCTGCGCAAATAATGCAGCACCTTCGCCAGATAATCGCCAGCCAGGGCTACCCTATAAGCCCTGCTCAGCTTGAAGCGATATATGCCGGGCAGCTTGGTCCGGACTTTTACTGGCATTTACTTACTGCCGAGGCAGAGCGGGCCGGTGTGCAGGTGGATCATGAATTCGCCCAGGCTCAGCTTCAGCAGATACTGCCCCAAATACCGATGATGGGCGGCGCAACTTATGAGCAGATAATTTATGGGATGATGACTCAGCACGGCGTTAGCGAACAGCAGATACTTTCGGCCTTTTCCAGGCTGCTGTCTGTCGTGCAGTACGCCGATATGGTCAGCTCTTCGCAGGACTTAACCAATGCCGAGCTTCTGCATAAGGCCGTGGCAGAGAACGAATATATGGACATCGAATATGTGCAGCTTTCGGCTGAGAATTTCATCGATGCCGTAGAAGAGCCCAGTCGGGAGCAGATTGAGGCGCATTTTGAGAAATATAAGAATACAGCAGCGGGAACTATTACAGAGGATAATCCCTATGGCTTTGGATACCTGCTTCCTGAGCGTGTCCAGCTTGAGTATATGATGTTTTATCTCGATGATGTTCTGGAGACTATCGACAGGCCGACAGCCGAGCAGATGGAGCAGCATTATCAGGCAAATCGTCAGCAATACACCGAGACCGTTCCGGTCGATCCGGATGATCCTAACTCACCTCAGCGGCAGCGAGTGAAATCGTATGCCGAGGTTGCCGGGCAGATTCGCAGGGAAATGACTGAATCCCGCAAACAGGGTGAGGCTCTTAATATTATTCAGA
Organism: Phycisphaerae bacterium; assembly: GCA_003553245.1. Taxonomy (GTDB): domain Bacteria; phylum Planctomycetota; class Phycisphaerae; order Sedimentisphaerales; family Anaerobacaceae; genus T1Sed10-97. Next base: position 127 of record PWDX01000048.1, on the reverse strand, counting down.
GGTTCCGTGATAAAATACAGGAAACCGAAGAGCAGGCCATCGCAGAGGCTGACGCTTCGATTCTTAAGACCTATGAGGCCGCCTCCGAGCAAATCAGCGGCGATGTTCGCCTATACACCGGCAAGAC
>PWDX01000081.1 GCA_003553245.1 Phycisphaerae bacterium | reverse complement strand
TCTTGGTTTAAATGTTTGGCGTTAAACAACTTACATTATAACCGAAATGGAGGAAATTGAAAGTTTTTAATGACTGTAAGTCATTGTTTAATATAGGTTTGTGGATTTTACAGAAGGTTTTATTTAATCAGCAACGGAGTATAAAATGACAACGCAACTGCAAGCGGCCCGAGAAGGCCAGATCACCCAGGAGATAAAATATGTAGCTGAGATTGAAAGTGTCGATACTGCCAAGCTGTGCGACGCCGTAGCGTCAGGTCGGGTAGTGATACCGACAAATCGGCTCCACCTGGAAAGAAATCTCAAGCCGGCAGGAATCGGAAGGATGCTGAGTACGAAGATAAACGCCAATATCGGGGCAAGCTCCCTCCGCAGCGGTATCGAACAGGAAATAGAGAAAATGCATTCAGCGATATCTGTCGGAGCCGATGCTGTAATGGACCTTAGCACCGGTGAAAATCTTGATGAGATACGGCAGCGGCTTCTGGAGGCATGTCCGGTGCCGTTTGGGACGGTACCAATTTATCAGGTTATCGAGGGCCGCGGAGTTGAAGATATCGACCATGCGACTATTCTGGAGGTTGTTAGCAAACAGGCGCAACAGGGAGTTGATTTTTTCACAATTCACGCGGGACTGCTGCGCGAGCATCTGCCGCTGGTTGAAAAAAGGGTGGCAGGAATTGTCAGCAGAGGCGGAGCTCTAACAGCCAAGTGGATGTTGGAGCATGGCCTACAGAACCCTATGTATGAATTGTTCGATGAGCTTTGCGATATTATGGTACAATATGATGTTTGCTTTTCGCTGGGTGATGGACTTCGGCCAGGCTGTATTGCCGACGCTACCGACGAGGCTCAGATAGCCGAGTTGCGGACTCTGGGCGAGTTAGTCCAGCGGGCCAGAGAAAAGGGCTGTCAGGTGATGGTTGAAGGGCCGGGGCATGTCCCCTATGATCAGATAAAATATAATATGGAAATTGAAGAGGAAATTTGCGACGGTGCCCCCTTCTATGTTCTTGGCCCGATCGTTACAGACATCGCTCCGGGTTATGACCATATAACCTCAGCGATAGGTGGTACTGCGGCGGCATATTATGGAGCGAGCTTCCTATGCTATGTAACACCGCGAGAGCATCTCGGACTGCCGGACGCAGATGATGTCCGAGCAGGAGTTGTGGCGTCAAAGATAGCAGCACATGCCGCGGATGTGGGGCGGGGCATGCCGGGTGTCGCTGAAAGGGACAGCCGACTAAGCAAGGCACGGGCTGAGCTTAACTGGGAAAATCATCTGTCGGAATCACTTGATCCGCAGACAGCCAGAGCAATGCACGAGGCGGCCTGTAAGGAAATCGGTGAAGATGAAATAGATAAAGCTGATTATTGCACTATGTGCGGCAGGCAATGGTGCAGCGTCCGTATTAACAGAGATATCCGCCAAAATGAAGAGCAAACTAAAATCGACTGAATATTATCCAGTTATGGGTGGAGGAGTCACACCTTTTATTTGTATTTGGGAGTTGAATCGGCTTATACTCGCATGTGTTAAAAACTCAAAATGATTAAACAAGGAGCGCAAAATGGCAGGAAAACTAATCGACGGCAAAGCGATAGCTAAGTCAATGCGAGAGCAGCTCAAATCACGAGTTGCAAAACTGAAAAAGCAGGGAGTCACGCCTGGGCTGGCAGTTATTCTGGTTGGCGATGATCCTGCTTCGCATTCGTATGTGCGTGCAAAAGAGCGTGCGTGCGAGAATGTCGGCATATACTCCGATGATAACAGGGTTGACGCAGGCATTACACAGCAGGAATTGTTGGAGATGATAGAGGATAAGAATAACGACCCTAAAATTAATGGAATACTTGTTCAGCTTCCGCTACCTGAACACATCGATGAGACGGCAGTTCTACTTGCAATTTCCCCTGAAAAAGATGTCGATGGCTTCCATCCTATCAATATCGGTAAAATGGTGGCCGGTAAAAAATCTTTTTTACCCTGCACTCCGCATGGAGTAGTTCAGATGCTGCTGCATAGCGATGTGACATTAGAGGGAGCCGATGTTGTAATAGTAGGCAGGAGCAATATTGTAGGGAAACCGCTTGCCAATATGCTTATACAGAAAGCACCAACTGGCAATGCAACTGTAACAGTATGCCATACAAGAACAAAAAAACTCTCAGAACACACCCATAGAGCTGATATTGTTATTGCCGCGGCTGGTAAGCCCAATACCGTCACAGCCGATATGATAAAATCTGGTACCGTAGTCATAGATGTAGGCGTAAACCGTATAGATGACACCTCCAGAGAAAGAGGATACCGGCTGGTAGGCGATGTTGACTTTGAGAAGGTAAAGGAAAAAGCATCTATGATAACCCCGGTGCCGGGCGGCGTAGGGCCAATGACAATTACAATGTTGCTTTACAATACTGTTGAATCGGCAGAGAGTTTTTCTGCTAAAACATGATATTGACGAGCAGGGAAAATTCTATAGAAAAAGCGGCATTTTGAGGCCGCTTTTTTATTATGCGCAATATCCGCCCGTGATGACAAAGTGACATTATCAACTAAAATCGCAAACCGAATCCACAGGTTTTCCACAAACCGTATTTAGGATGTGCAAAACCTGTTCAAAATATATTTTTTTTTTTGCGCAAATGCAATACTTACAGAGACCTTTTAAAGGTGGAAAAGAAATTGTCCAAAACGCTGTTGAATTATGTTTGAAGTTCTCAATAATAAGCTTCGTGGAAATGGATTTCCCGGCTGAAATACCGGGACCTCTTAATAATTGAATTTTGAGGGAGAGCCCGAATGAGCACTGCGATCACGGATGAAATAAACGCTGTTGAGTCAGTAAAAAAACAAATCGAGTCACGGCTTGGCAGCCAAAAATATAAGGTCTGGTTTGAAAACTCGACAAGCTTTGAGCTTTGTGGCAACTCTCTGAAAATTGAGGTGCCAAATCTGTTTACGGCAAATTGGATTGAAAGTCGTTTTTCAGATGAAATAGCAGAAGCATTAAAAGAAGTAACCGGAAACGGTGGGTCGGTTAGCTTCACTATAGACCCGGCTATTTCAGGTCACCAGCGAAAAGCCAGAACAGGTAAATCGCCAGGTACTAAGCAGAAACGAAACATAAACACTGTTGTTCGAAAACCGAAAAAAAACGCCGGTAATGGACTAAAGCTGTCGCTGGATACTTTTGTAGTCGGCAGCTCCAATGAGCTTGCGTATAATGCCGCAAGAGCGGTTATTAATGACGATAAGAATAGTTTTAATCCGCTGTTCATTCACGGAGGATACGGGGTTGGGAAGACGCATCTGCTGCAAGGGATATGTAACGCTGTGTGTCAGCGCCGCCCCCAGACTAATTGGCTATATCTGTCAGCGGAGGATTTCGCCAATCAGTTTGTTCTGGCCTTGAAGACAAGAAAGCTGGAGGCTTTCCGTCGTCGGATGCGAAAAACGGATTTATTAGCTATCGACGACATTCACTTCCTGGCCAGTAAACCCGGAACACAGGAGGAGTTTCTGCACACCTTTAACACGATTGACCTGGCAGGTAAGCAGGTAGTGATGGTTTCAGATGCTCATCCAAAGCAAATAGGCCAGATATCTGAAAAACTCGTCAGCCGGTTTGTATCAGGAATGGTGGTAAAAATAGGAATCCCTGATTATAAAACTCGCTGCCAAATCTGCAGGCAATACATGCGAAGACACAACAAGGAACTCAGCGAAGTGGTTATCAGCTATGTGGCTGAAACAGTAAAAACAAATGTCAGAGAACTCGAAGGAGCGATGCTCAAGATATTCGCCTTTGCCTCACTGCAAAACTCGCGTATTACTGTTGCAATGGCAAGAGAAGCACTTATCGACCATCTGGCAAGAACCGACCCTATAGTTCATATCTCAGATATCGAATCAGCGGTATCGGGGTTTTTCAATATCAATCCATCCGACCTGCACTCGTCGAAAAAGAACAGGACTGTTTCACTGGCACGGCATTTCAGCATGTACCTGGCCCGAAAGCACACAAATATGTCTTCCTCTGAGGTGGGTCGATTTATGGGAGGCAAGAATCATGCTACTGTGCTAATGGCCTATAAGAAAATAGAGCAAAGCCTTAAAAGTAACAAGCCGTTTAACTGGAAAAGCTCCGCCGGCAACCGACTGGTAAAAGCCTGCACAATTCTTAATGAACTTGAAGAAACAATCCGCAGGTAAATTCTTTACCAAAACCGGTGAGTTTACGCATCATTGGTTTTCCTAACCTCGACGGTATATACGGCTCTGCCCTGCCTGAGATATTTTCGCTCAAAATTAGTTCCCACATATTCTCCATCCTCGGCACCGACAGCGGGTGTAAAATCAACCCGCTGCAAGGTGCTTTTATATTGGCACAAAAGCTTTTCTATCTTCTCAAAATAACT
>PWDX01000090.1 GCA_003553245.1 Phycisphaerae bacterium | reverse complement strand
GGCAAGCCAAGTCCCGTATTTCCGCAACCGTTGTAAGCAGGTTCCTTCGACTCGGTATGGTCGTCGAAAAGGTTTGCTTGTTCACTTTGAGGCATTCCGCAGCCGGTGTCTATAACTCGGAAATTTATGCCAGATTTACCGTGATAATCACACAGTGAGACTTTTATGTAAACATGTCCTTGTTCAGTGAATTTTAATGCGTTGGAAACAAGGTTTTTGAGGGATCGTTTTAACAGGCTCCTGTCGGTAAGTATTTTCGATGGCAGCTCACCGTACTGGATCAGTTTAAAATCCACCCCTTTGCTAATTGCATCCTGGCGAAAGGAGGACGCTAAGGTTGCCAGAATTTTTTCCAGATTTACAGGTTCTTTAGTAACTGACAACATACCTTGCTTGAGCTTGGCGAAATCTGATATATCTTTTATCAGAGCTGTCAGATGCTCACCGCTTTGCTGGATAATCTCGACGGACTCCTTATGCTTTTGGTCAATATCCTCATCCAGAAGTATTTGGCTAAATCCAATGATTGCGTTCAGCGGCATTCTGGCTTCATAACTCATCTTCTCTAAAAGTTTAACTACGGCGTCTGTTGCGTCGATGTTACTGCCATTCATACTTGGCCCCCAATCGCTAGTAATGTATTCGTAGTTTTGTGCAAAAGCATTGTATTTTATTGGCCTTACAGCTTACTATGTCAGCCCATTGGGCTCTTAAATCTGTTTCGGCCAAAACTTATCCTCATTAAAATACATTAGCGCTTTGAAATAAAAATATCCGGATAGCAGGGGTACAACACCAGCAGGGCCGATAATGTGCTGTTTTAAGCAATTTTTAAGCTATGTTGTGCGGGTGTGTGCTATGGAGTAGATAATTAGCCGGAAAACGGTTATAGGACCATAAAGATGATACTGGTCTTGCGGTTTACCGCTGGTCCTCCCGCTCAGATGCTGCCACAGTAGCGAGCGATGGTTAAGACAAAAATCGTTTGACTTGTGAAGGCGGAAAATCGTATGATATTCTCCGCGTAGGGAGATAGCGTCTGAGTGAAACACGAGTTGGAGAAATGTCTTATGGAAGGCTGGTGTATTATGTACAAATGCAAATCAATTTTTTTTAGCGGTTTAACTGCCTATTTCTTTATTTTCCTTACTGTTTTTCTGAGCGGGGCTGAGGCAGCAACCGATGCCTGGCTGACATATCTGCAGGACAATGCAGTTGACCTTGAAACGGAGGACGACTTGGCCGAGCTGGTTGATTACGCATCCAACGCCCGAATCGTGCTTCTTGGTGAATCGACCCACGGCACTGTCGAATATTACCAGTGGCGAAAACGCATAAGCCGCAAGCTCATATCCGAACATGGGTTTGATTTTATTCTCGTTGAGGGTGACTGGCCGAGCTTCTGGAATGTTAACAGTTATGTAAAAGGTCTCCAGCAGGCTCCAGCCAACAGCAGGGCGGCTCTGGCAGCTTTTCAGAGATGGCCCCAGTGGATGTGGGCCAATCCGGTAATAGAAGAACTCATTGAATGGCTCGCAAAGCATAACAGCGAACTTGATCAAGAAAATCGCGTCGGCTTTTACGGGATGGATGTTTACGCTATTATGGACTCGATAGACGCGGTGATTGAATATCTTGACGCTGACAAAGCCGAGCAGGCACGCCAAGCCTATGCCGGGCTGTTGCAATATCGTGACGACCCCCATGATTATGTGCGGGCTATTGCCGGCGGCCAACCCTCCAGCGCTGAACAGGTCGAAGCCGTTGTGGAAAAATTACGCGACCTTGAGCCTGATAAGCAAGAGTGTGCAGATAGCTATAGTCAATGGTTTAACGCAATGACCAACGCCCTTGCCGTGCGAAATGGCGAACGCCACTACCGTGCGATGCTCGAGCCGGGTTCTGAGAATTGGAACCGCCGTGTCGAACATATGAAAGAAACTCTGAATCGCCTGCTGGACTATTACGGCGAAGACTCAAAAGCGATAGTGTGGGCGCACAATACCCATATTGGAGATGCGCGAGCGACCGCTATGGCTGAGCAGGGCATGGTTAACATAGGCCAGCTCAGCAGGCAGCGTTACGGCAGGCAGCAAGTGGCCGCGGTCGGATTTGCCAAATATACAGGCAGAGTCCGAGCAGGTAGCCAGTGGGGAATGCCCGGCCAGGTAATGGATGTTCCTGAAGCGATGGAGGGCAGCTTCGGGCAGATATTCCGACAGCTTGAAAGAGATATGTGGTATGTCATTTTTGATAACTCTGAAATATCCGGCCCGCTACTCCGCCCTATGGGGCACCGAGCTATCGGCGTAACCTATAATCCGGCTAATGAACGCGGCAATTATGTTCCTACCGTTATGCCGCGGCGTTACGATGCCGTTATTTATATAGAAGATACGACCGCCCTTGACGGCCTGGATACGGACTAACTGGCATCCGCAGAGGCTGAAAACTTCCCTTACAGCCCGTGGATAGTGAAAACCAGCCTTTTGACTTCTTTGATGGCGGCTTTGACAGCGGGAATGACACTCTGTCGCTGCTGTTTGCTGATGACTATTTCCCTGTCGCGCAGGCCGCCCTGCCAGTCGGTGCTTTCAAGCATTACACCGCCCAGCCCTATGTTCATATCACGGCTTTGGTCATTTCCACAAAATACCGTCCAGGCCAAAGCCCACGCCCTGACGCTGTTTTGGACATTATAACCGCCGCCACCGGTTGCCAGAATAGGAATGTCACGCTTAAGCAGCAGCTTAATAATATCGGCGTAGATGTTATTTGTAAGAAAAAAGTGTGTCAGCGGATCACCCGCAAGTCCGTCAACTCCCAACTCCAAAACTATCACATCCGGCTTATAAGCGTCCAGAAGCGGCAGGGCGATCTTGTTAAACGCCTCGCCATACACTGTATCATAAGTGCCGCCCGGCAATGGAACATTGACGCAATAGCCTTTCCCGGCTCCGGTGCCGATTTCGTCGATAAAACCGGTTCCCGGAAAAAGCGTCCGAGGATCTTCGTGAAAAGACAATGTAAAAACATCTGAGCGGTCATAGAATTCATACTGCACGCCGTCACCGTGATGAACATCGATATCCAGATAAAAAACTCGCTTGCCTTGCTCGGCAAAAATGTGACACGCCAGCCCTACATCATTTATATAGCAAAATCCAGCAGACCTTTCAGGGTGGGCATGATGGAAACCGCCTGATGGATTAAAGGCTATTTTTGTCTTATTATCTAAGATATGCTTTGCACCTGTCAGTGTTGCCCCTGCCGCCAGAGTCGCGTGTTCATACATCCCACGAAAAATCGGACAGTCCCCCGTCCCAATACCCATTCGTAAAGCCTCGAGATCCCACTTTCCATTCTCTGCCCGTTGCAGAGCGTGTAAATATCTGGCGGTGTGAAATTTTTTCAGAGTTAGTCTGGCAGCAGGTTTTGGTTTCACAACGCCGTAACCGGTTCCGCTTAGCAGCCCCATAGATTGCAGGCTCTTTAGAAGCTTAGCCGCACGATGAGAATCAAATGGGCATTCTGCCGGATAGCTATGACTCTCCAGATCGGCAGAATGAATAAAAATGGCTTTCTTTTCACACAAATCAGATCCTGCAAATAAATACCGAAATAGTAATCATCATGTCATTTGCTATGTTGATCTTGGTCAGTTAAATCGTAACGAATATTATACACTTCACCGTCAAACTCGGTATTTATATGATATCCTGAATTGTAGAAAACCGCCAGCATCGCTTTATTGGTCGGAAGTACTTTTGCGTAAAACTGTCTTACGCCGCGCTTTCGAGCAATTCTGGTCAGATAACGCAGCAACAGTGCCCCCATACCTTTCTTCTGCCATTCATCCTGAACAACAAACGCAACCTCGGCCGAGTTCTTCTCAGGATCAAGGAAATACTGCGCGATAGCAACGACCTCCTGCCCTCCAATCCCCGGAACGGTTCCCACGATGGCGATATTTTTTGCATAATCTACATTAACAATTTTCTGGACATCCTGGCGCGGAAACCGCATGGTACTTGTCATATATCTGGTCTTTACAGAACGCTCACTAAGGGAATAGAGCATATCCGAAACAGCAGGTTCATCAACGGGCTTGACCGGCCTGAACAGGATTTCCGTTCCGTCACGGAGAGTGTCGTATTTCTCCAGTTCTACAGGATAACGAACTTTTTCGCTCTCAAATACAATCTGGTCTTCATATAGGTATTTTCGTTCTTTGGCGGCGTGGGTCAGTTGAGGACGGAATTTCGGATGAGCAATTTGGATAAGTTCCATCCCTCTTTCTCGAATAGTCTTGCCGTGAAGATATGCCACGCCGTATTCCGTTACTACATAATGCACATCCCCGCGAGTTGTAACCACCCCCGCGCCCTCTGTAAGATGCGGGACAATCCTCGAAACAGCCCCGTTTTTCGCAGTTGAAGGCATCGCGATGATTGCTTTACCTCCTCTGCTGCGTGCGCAGCCGCGAATAAAATCGACCTGGCCGCCTATTCCACTGTAAAATTCATACCCCAGCGAATCGGCACAAACCTGTCCAGTCAGGTCTATCTCAAGACCCAGATTTATGCCAACCATCTTTTCGTTTTGAGAGATAGTATAAGGGTCGTTAACATATTCGGTTGGATAAAACTCAAAGAAAGGATTGTTGTCGATATAATCATAAAGTCGCTTTGTTCCAAGGCAAAAACTGGCTACAATTTTCCCCCTGTTAAGTGACTTTTTCGCACAGGTAACCGCCCCTGATTCGACAAGATCGATTATCCAGTCTCCAAACATTTCCGTATGAATGCCCAGGTCTTTTTTATCATACAGAAACGGAGCCAGCGCCTGCGGAACTCTGCCGATGCCGCATTCAATTGTGCTGCCGTCATCAACGAGAGTAGCGATATTTCGACCTATATCACTAATAACATCATCCGACTCTGCATCGGGAACTTCGACGATGGGCTCGTCTTTGGGAACGAGCATATCGATATTGCTGACATGAAGAAAGCTGTCCCCGAATGTTCGCGGCATATTGCTGTTGACCTGTGCGATGACATATCCGGCGTTACTGACAGCTGATTTTACTATATCGACAGAAACACCCAGGCTGCATAATCCATTCGCATCCGGCGGGCTTACGCTGATAAGCGCTATATCAATCGGTATCCTGCCGCTTTCAAATTCGCTTGGAATCTCTGACAGGAATATCGGCGTATAATCACCTATTCCCTGTTGAAGGGTGTGCCTGACATTGTCGGCTACAAAGAAGCTATTCATTTTGAATTTTTCACTCAATTTCACATCGGCGTAAGGAGCATCACCGACAGTCAAAAGGTGCACAATATGGGCGTCATATATGTTCTCGCTGTAATCAACAAGTGTTTGCACAAGGTGTTGAGGCTGAGCGCATCCCGTACCGATGAAAATACTGTCACCGGGCTTAATTACTTTCATAGCCACGGCTGCTTTTTTAACTTTATCTTTATATTTTTGCTGCCAATCAAACTGCTGCATTATTATTCTCCTGGTACTCAGTCTTTTTCAACACTCATACGGGCATCGACCGCTATCGGAGTTGTTCCGGGCGGGCCAATCATATAAGGATTGATATCCATTTCTTTAATTTGCGGAAATTCGGTCACAAGCTGGCTTAGTCTTTGCAAGCCCTCTGCAAGAACTTCGATGTCAACTCCCTCCTGCCCTCGAACGCCGCGAAGCATCCGGTAGGTCTTTGTGCTGGCGAGCATCTGCCTGGCTTCGTCAGCGGTTAAAGGGGCAAGATAAAAAGCCACATCCTGAAGCACCTCAACCATCGTACCTCCCATACCAAACATCATCAAAGGCCCGAATTGAGGATCCCGATGCATTCCCAGGATAACCTCCTTACCGCTGGTGCACATTTCCTGAACGAGTACGCCAAGTATATCGGCATCCGGCATCTTCTGAGGAATCCGGTACATCATAAGGTCGAATACATCCATCACCTCACGCCGGTTTTTAAGACCCACTCGCACACCGCCGACATCAGATTTGTGAATAATATCCGGTGACCATATTTTCATAACGACCGGATAGCCGAGCTGACTTGCGATATTGCCAGCCTGCTCAGCTGTATTTGCTATAGACCCTTTCGGCGTAACAAAACCATAAGCCTCGAGTACTTCCTTGGATTCAGTTTCGCCAATCTCTCTACTTTGCTGCCTCAGATGCCGGTCGATAATGTTTTCAACCTTGCGCCTGTTGACCGGAAACAGCCTGACAACTCTTTTGGGCCTGGCCTTCCATCGTACATAATCACACACTGCCCGTATCGCCCGTACCGCCGACTCCGGCGAATCGTAATGGGGAACCTTGCCTTTTTCCAGAACTGCCAAACCATCGGCAACCTTATCCGCTCCAAGGAAACAGGCAGTTACCATTTTAGTAGGATTCTCACGGGAGACTCTTACGATTGCCTCTGCCGTTTTCTCTGCTTCGGTCATCGCTTGCGGAGTCAACAGAACAAGCACTATATCAACATTATCGTCTGCTAGCACATTTTTCAAAGCCGCCTCATAGCGATCCGAAAGCGCGTCACCCAGAACATCTATCGGGTTATAAAAGTTCGCCGCCGCCGGCAGAACCTCTTTTAACTTGTCCACGGTTTCATCGCCAAGCTGAGCGAATTTCAGTCCCGCGTCTTCTGCAGCGTCCGCTGCCATAATACCAGGCCCTCCGGCATTGGTTACGACCGCTATGCGTCTATCACTCGGTAATGGCTGATAAGCAAACAACTGGGCAAAATCGAACTGATGCTTGATTGAGTCACACCGAACAATCCCCGCACGGGTAAACATCGCCTCGTAGGCTGTTTCGCTGCCGGCAAGACTGCCGGTATGAGAGGAAGCGGCCTGAGCGCCAGCTGCCGTGCTGCCGGATTTCATCAAGAGAATGGGCTTTTCTTTTGATATTATTTCAGCTTCACGAACAAAAGAATTACCGTTAGTTATATTTTCCAGATATCCGGCGATCACCTTTGTTTCCGGGTCTGCTGCAAAGGACTTGAGCAGGTCAAGCTCATTTACATCGGCCTTGTTGCCAATGCTGACCAGCTTGCTGAAACCTATTCCATGAGCGTTAGCCATATCAAGAATCGCAGCTAAAAGCGCCCCGGACTGTGATAGATACGCGGTCGGCCCAGCTTCGGGCATACTGCCGCCAAAGCTGGCGTTGACCTTATTAGCAGGAGCTATAGCTCCAAGGCAGTTGGGTCCAATTATGCGTACGCCGCCCTGACGGGCTATCTGGAGAATATCCTGTTCGAGTTGCCTGCCTTTTTCACCGACTTCTTTGAACCCCGCCGTGATTATAATGACCGACTTCGTGCCGACATTAACGCATTCACGCATCACAGCCGGAACCGCCGCAGCGGGAATGATGATAACCACTAATTCCGGAGTTTTCCCGATTGACTTCAAATCGGGATAGCATTTTAGCCCCTCAATCTGTTCGGCCTTTTTGTTGACAGGGTAAATTTTGCCCTCGTAGCCGGAATTTATCATGTTGGTCAGAATTTCGTAACCGACCTTGCCCTTTTTGGCCGATGCTCCGACAATCGCTACCGATGACGGATTAAAGAATTTTTCAAGACTCATTTCGTGGTAGTATCCTTTCTGAAATCTACATATAATAACAAGGGCAAATAAGTATAACCCAAAAAATTCCGTCTTGCAATTCTTTTAAAAACTTATATCTGTGGTTTTCTTGCATGACAATGATTAGCCGCCGGGCTGTATAAAATGACATTTTTGCTTGACAATAATGGCTGGAAACCGTAAAAAGAAGCTTTTCAAATATTCGGGCCTCGGGCCCACCCAAATTTTGATGGAGAAAACTATGGAGCAGAAAATCTACCTGAATCAAAGTGATATACCCCGTCAATGGTACAATCTGGCGGCGGATTTGCCAAATCCCGTACCGATGCCGTTAGGCCCTGACGGAAAACCGGTTTCGCCGGACGCTTTGGCGTCGGTATTTCCGATGAACCTTATAGAGCAGGAAATGAGCACCGAAAGGTGGATAGACATTCCCGAAGGCATTCTTGATATCCTTTATCGCTGGCGACCGGCCCCGCTTCGCAGAGCCGTAAACCTGGAAAAACACCTCGAAACACCGGCCAAAATTTACTACAAAGATGAATCAGTATCGCCTCCCGGCAGCCATAAGCCAAATACCTCAGTTGCGCAGGCCTGGTATAATAAACAATTTGGCATAAATAAGCTTACAACCGAAACCGGAGCCGGCCAATGGGGCTGTGCACTGGCTTTCGCCTGCAAAATGCTCGATATGGAATGCAAAGTCTATATGGTGCGAATAAGCTTCGACCAGAAACCTTTTCGCAAGATTATGATGAAAGTGTGGGGCGCCGATTGCTTCCCAAGTCCCAGCGAAAACACCACCGTGGGCAAAAAGCTGCTCGAAGAACAGCCCGATACTCCCGGCAGCCTCGGAATGGCTATAAGCGAAGCCATAGAGACGGCCGTCGGCGACAAAACCGGAAAAACACGATACTCACTTGGAAGTGTTCTCAACCATGTAATGCTCCACCAGACCATAATAGGCCTCGAAGCCAAAAAACAGCTCGCTTCGGTCGGAATTAAAAAGCCTGATATCGTAATCGGCTGTGCCGGCGGCGGATCGAATTTTGCCGGACTGGCCTTTCCGTTTATGGCCGACATAATAAACGGAGAGCAAATAGAGATTTACCCGACCGAACCGACTGCCTGTCCGACTCTAACACGCGGGCCTTATGCGTATGACTTCGGCGATGTGGCCGGAACAACCCCATTACTGGCGATGCACACACTCGGACACGCTTTCGTCCCACCGCCGATACACGCCGGCGGACTAAGATACCACGGAATGGCCCCGATGGTAAGCCAGGCGATTAAAGACGGACTGGCAAAACCAAAATCCCTGCACCAACTGGAGTGCTACCGGGCCGCTCTGACATGGGCACAAACAGAGGGCTTCATTTGCGCACCGGAAACAAGCCACGCCATCGCCTGTGCAATCAACGAAGCCAAAAAAGCAAAAGAAGAAGGAAAAGAAAAGGTCATTCTCTTTAACTACAGCGGCCACGGCCTGATGGACCTGACCGGCTATGATGCTTACCTGTCCGGCAAACTAACTGACTACGAGTTGCCGCAGGAAGACCTCGATAAGTTCACCTCAGTCCTGAACGACCTGCCGAAACCATAATCACCAATCGCAAAGGTTTCAGCAAACAGACCCCAAAGACCCCGAACCGATAAAGTTCGGGGTCTTCTTTTCAGCTTTACTGCCGGGTCAATCTTTTTCGGTCTTTTCGTTTTGCCCTGACGCATAGAATCTATCCACTATTCTTCGCCCGAATATCGCATAACCCAATACGCAAAGCAGCCCCACCGCCAGTATGTTCTTTACAATCTCGGGCAGTTCAAAATGCTCCGGCCCTGCAACACTAAAATCTCCTGCCACCCAGATATAATCGAACAAAAGCCCGCTGGCCAGCGAGCAAATCGCCACACTGACCAGATATGTCACCAATGTTCGCGTCCCCATCGCCCGCCATATCATAACGACCGAAGCAGCATTGGTAGCCGGGCCGGTCATTAAAAACACTATCGCCGCCCCCGGAGTCAAACCCCTTAGCATCATCGCCGCCGCTATCGGTATCGACGCCGTCGCACACACATAAACCGGCACCCCAAGTGCCATCATCACAACCATCGAAAAGACGCCCGTCCCAAGATACTCGGCAAAAAACCCCTCCGGTATCACCGCAGAGATACCCGCTGCAAGCAACAGCCCTATCAGCAAATCACGCCCTATATCCGCAGGCAAACTGACAAACCCATACCGCAACCCACGAACTATACTGTTTTGCCCGCTCTGGCAGCACGGATCATTACATTCAGCCACTGTGCCGGCATCTTCTGCTTCGCCGCCGCCGAACAAACTCACAGCGCCGCCGCCAAAAATGCCCGTAACAAACGCCGCCAAAGGCCTGAATACCGCGAACAATGGACCAAGAAGACTCAGCGTGACCAAAATACTGTCAACACCCGTCTGCGGCGTCGAAAGAAGAAAAGATATCGTAGAACCCTTCCCCGCTCCGTGACGATACAATGACATCGACACCGGTATCACACCGCACGAACACATCGGAAGCGGAACCCCGAAAATCGACGCCTTGACCAACGGCCACATACCGCGCCCGCCAAGATGCCGCTCCACCATCTGCTGCGTTACCAAAACCGACAATATACCCGCGACCAGAAATCCGAAAAGCAGATAAGGCGCCATCTCCGCCAGCACTGCCCAGAAATCCCTCAGCCCCTGGGCTGCATACTCAAATATAACTTCCATCTCAGACTTTATATTCTATCCTGCCGAAACCCCAAAAAAATCGTCTCGGCGTTGCTAGCTCATAACTTTTTCCGCCGGCAGTTCAACCTCCCTGCTTAGCTGCTTTTGCGACTCAAAACGGTAGTCTTTCCCGTCCCTGACAACAACCTTATTATTATCTACAATAATTTTCAGCGGTTGTTCCGGCTTTCGCCGCAAAATCACATTCGCAAGCAAAAAAGCCTTCTCAAGCCCGTCCCCAACTCCAAAATTCGCCACCTCGTCCGGCTGAGCAAGCCGACCGCCCTCATATATCGAAAAATTCTGCAACTGCCCCAGCCAATCATAAACCCCCTGGATATCCATATCTTTTGTCATCTCGATACTCACTGGGTTTCGCTCCATCGCCGCCGCCACAAAAGGCCGCCAGTCACAACGCAGCATATCCCGATATGCGTAAAAAGCCAGGTCAGCCACAACATTACTTTCCCGCTGATTCTCCAGATACTCGATTATCTGCTCCCTGCTGTCGTCCACGCCGATTTTTATCTGCGAACCGCCTACATACTTCTTATCACTGCTTGGCAATCTCGGCTCAATATGCAGAAAATCCCACAAATCCTCAACAAGCTCCTCTGCCTTATCACCTATCACCTGGCCAAGCGCTCGCTCCAACTGCCGCCGATCCTGCTGTTTACTCATATCGGGCTTTTGCTTTTGGATATACTCTTCCAGATGGTCGCACCGCACCCTGTTACGCCACGAATAAACCTGCCAGTCTTCATCTAAAACCTCATCCAGCAACTTCTCATGCGTCGTATCGCCCAGCTTATTATTACTGCTGTGTTCATAGCTGAAAAGCGTCTCCGCCTTGGCAAATCTCGGCTTACCGTGACAGTCCTTACAAACCTGAAAATACTTTTGATACTGCGTCCTGCTGCGAAGGAAACTGGCAAAAGATGTAATATCCAGCTTTGCCCGCAGATAAGAGCCCAGCCTGCGATTAAAATGCTCATATCTGCCTTTATCTATCGTCGCCTCATCATAAAGACAATGCACATACCCCGACGAATGCGTAACAATCGTAACCTGTTCATTCCGCAGAGCCCGCTGAGCCTTGTCGGAAATCTCCGTCCCGTTAAACCACATACTCTTGGTAACAACCCGCCGATTATTACTCAGCACCCCGTCCTTAATATCGATAAAGTTCTGCGAATGCAGCGGCGTAAGCAGCATATAAATATCCTCAAGCGGCACACCCGCCACGATAAACGCCGCCGCCGCATACAAAACCGCCAGAGAAACACATTCACCTGCCCCTTTTTCGTAGTTGGCCTTATACTTAAAAGCGTCCATCGCCTCGACCGTCTCGGTCTTCCAGTACGGAATTACACCCTCATCATAAGCGTCCAGCCCGAACTGTCGCCGGATATCCACATCAAAATAATACCTGTCGCCCGTATAGCCGAAAAGGGCGTTACTGGCCGCTATCTGTTCCTGACTGATATATGGCGAAAACCGCCCAAGCTCTCTGTCCTTGCCCGTAAGGCCCCAGGTCTCCAGATCCAGGTTAAAATCATACTCATCCATAATAAACTGCCGAAGCCGAGTCAGCCGCCGCCAGACGCTCTTACTCCTGAGCTTCTTGAAAGTGCCGTTCTCGCGCCAACGCCAGACATTCGGGCTCATTATATCCGCAAGCACCAGAGCATACATAAGCTCGGGAAATACGAATATCTCCATATCCGACATTGTTATCGCCGATGTATATTTCTCAAAATTCTTATCATCCATACCGTTGCCTCTTGCTTCCCATTGAAAACTAACTGCTCAAAACTCGTAACTCAATATTACCATACCGCCTGCCGCCGTGCCACAAGCAAAGCCTAAAACCCAAAAAAGTAACCCACTAAATCACCCGCGGCCAACCCGCCTCAGCCACTTTTAACTTTTTACTCCCAACTTTTCACTTAAAACAGCTGGCCGACTTTTTCAGGCGGGCGTTCTAATAAGCTCCCCTCCTTTACAAGGAGGGGTGGCCGCGAAGCGGCCGGGGTGGTTAAATTATCCAGACACTAACCAACCTGTAACCCCGAATGCCGAAAATTGTCATCCCGCACTGCAAAAGTTGTCATGCCGGACTCGATCCGGCATCTACAAAGCCTCAGGCAGGAAACCCTGTAGGGTGGTGTTGTCCACGCGCATAGAAACTAAAAAATGATAACCAGAGGCGCAGCCGCCTCCTCTTTAACTCCTCACCTGCCAAGGGGAGGTGGCCGCAAGGCCGGAGGGGTATCTTTTCACCCGGGACAATAGCCGCCTCAACGATCTGAATTCTGATTTCTGACTTCTAAGCGCCAGCGCACCCGAGAGCTTTATGGCGAAAAGTTTTCCTTGCCAACACAGGTTTCCACCATATATTCTTGGTAGGGTAAGTACGGCTATTATTGCCTCCCATAGTTGATCTTATGAAATAAATGATTTGTTTTTACTGTTCTACCCAGACGGAATAATTATTGTTAGCTGCATTAGATAATACAATCTGTTCCTAGGAATATTGTTGAGCTATTCGCTAAGGAGTTTGCCGGGAATCAGATCGGATTCTCCGCTAGGGAGATTACATAGTATTTTACTAAATACTCTAATCAGGTCAAACCATTTGATCATTACGACATGAGACCAACTCGAAAACAATTATTTATCGAGAGTGTGTATCCAGACCAAAAACTTAAAATGGCTCTGCTACATAAACAGTATTCTGCCCGCCTATAGCTGTTCCGTAAGTCTCGGTTCCAGTAATAATAAACAGCCGCCTTGGATTTATACTACTTTCATCGGGAATATCACGAAAATCATAATTTCTAAATAAAATTAAATCGCCGCGATATGTGTCAGTTCTGCGCGTAATTGCTCGCCGATAAACTCTCAATAATGCCTTAGTAGATGTCTTGCGTTGAAAAAGTTGAACGGACCGCCTGTCACTTGATACATATGCAACAGAGCCAATAGCGAAATTATCTTCCCAGTTTTCGTTAATTCTTGATTGACTTGATGGGATTATCCGGCGTGTCAATGCTGGGATTTCAACGTCTGCCTGCTTAGCTAAGTGTATCTGCAAATAAGCAGCACGTTTCAATTCCAAATAGAAGTTTTCAGTTACTTTTATTTGCGCATCAAGCAATTCTATCCAATCGGGAGCTGTCATTCCGCTTGGCCACTCTGTATCAACTTGCGGCAAATCAAGCCCTGCAATAGGGCTTGGTTTGTTGGGGTCAATTTCCTCTGTCAGAGCATGTATAGCACTGGCAACTTCCATTATATGCTGGTTAACGGCTTCTGCTTGCTTAACCAGCTGATCAACTTCTGCACGCCAGCTACGAGGCCGGGCGACACCTACTGAGACAGCCGTCAACACTAATAATAAGACTATTCGTTTCATTTTTACCCTCCTTTTCTTATAAATTACATTTATTCAGCAACACAAGCCGTCCACACAGCTTATTTTTGCTGGAAGTCTTTCTATGCTCTTTTCATCTCAATCACCCAAAAATCAGGGCTTTATTATTTAAGACTACTATAATCGGCAACATATTTCAAGAAAAAAAGCCATTTATCTGCGTAATCAGCGAAATCATCGTCAAAAAAATAATCAGCCGCGGCCAAGCCGCATCAACCACTTTTTACTTTCTACTTTTTACTTTTCAAACCTCTGTTACGATAACAGTAATATTGTCAGCCCCTCCGGCCTGATTAGCTTCATCGACCAGCTTTTGTGCAGTCGTCCGGCAATTGTCCCCGCCCGAAAGTATCTGCTCGATAAGCTCCTCGCCGACCATATCCGTCAGCCCGTCCGAACAGAGCAGCAGCCTGTCTGCTGCCTGGAATTTCTCAACCGCCGCGTAAGGCCGAAGCGGCTCGGCGTCCATCCCGATATACCGAGTAATCCCCGCCAGTCCCGGATCAATCATCTCCACAGGAATACTCGCCCACTGCTGGCCGAGCGTCTCTGCCGCGGCCGAATGTTCCTGGCTGACCATTTCCATCTGCCCGCCTCTTAAAATATAAATCCTGCTGTCGCCGGCGTTGGCCACATACACCCTGCCCTCATCGAGCATTGCCATCGCCAGCGTCGTCCCCATACCTGTCGAGCCGTTACCGTTTGCCGCCTCTTCGACGAGCTCGTCGTTAAGCTCGATTATCTTCTCTTTAAGCATCTTCAATACCGCTTTATCATCATCCTGGCCGATCTGCTCAAGTCCCTGCGCTATCTTGTGCGGCAGTCGTTCAACCACCAGTTCCGCCGCGACCTCTCCGGCAGGATGACCGCCCATACCGTCACTGACTATAAAAAGACCCAGCTTTTCATCGACGACCCATCTGTCCTCATTGCCGTCTCGCACCTTGCCTTTGTCACTGATACCGCCCCATTGAAAATCCAACTTTGCCCGGCTGTTCGTTTTTTTCGCCATCTGA
Organism: Phycisphaerae bacterium; assembly: GCA_003553245.1. Classification (GTDB taxonomy): domain Bacteria; phylum Planctomycetota; class Phycisphaerae; order Sedimentisphaerales; family Anaerobacaceae; genus T1Sed10-97. Next base: position 3,586 of record PWDX01000090.1, on the reverse strand, counting down.
TTGTCCCTGTATCCTGATATCCTGAAATTATTACCTTTTACTTTTTGCTTTTTGCTTTTGACTTTTTTACAAGCTTTCTCGGCTTTGCCTTTCGCAGCGCTTCGAGCATTTTACCGGCGTTGGCGTAGCGTTTTTTCGGCTCGACCGCAAGAGCTTTTACCACAAAATTCAGAAAAACGCCCGTGGTCTTTTCCTTGACACGCTGCTCACCCTTGAAAGGCCGCTTAAAAGGCCACTTCGGCAGCACACCCGTCAAATACTCATACAGTATCAACCCGACTGAAAAACAGTCACTGCGATAATCAGGCCGACCGTAGGCCTGCTCCGGCGACACATATCCCGGCGTGCCGTATTCCTCCATCGTCTCCATTCTGCCTTTTTTCTGTTTGCTTATTCCGAAATCTCCCAGTGCGGCCCTGTCAGACTCGAACAAAAATATATTGCCCGGCGTGACATCGCAATGCACAACCCGGTGCTTATGTGCATAAGCAAGCCCTGCCAGCACCTGTTCCATTATCGAGACTATCCGCCGAGCCGACATCGGCTTACTGCAATCGTCAAGCGTTTTCGTCGAAAGCTCCGTGGCAAGCACAGCCCTGCCCTGAATGATGTCGGCGTTTTTGACCGGCAGGATATGCTGATGCCGCAGCTTGGACACCAATCTTATCTCTCGCAAAAGGGCGGTGTTTTCGGCGCCCTCGATGTTCTCAGGCGGTATTTTAAGCGCGACTTTCACTCCCTCGACCGTATCCCGCGCGCGCCAGACTTCGCAACTGCCGCCGATGCCGAGGCGTTTGTCCAGCTTATATTTGCCCAGTTTCGTGCCGCGGCGAAGCTTGTCGGCGGTTGTCTTGGTTTTGTGTTTTGCAGCCATCGGCCCCTGAACGCCCAAAAGAAAACTTTGTGAAAATGCCGTTAAAAACAGACATCTTACTCACTATCGGGCGGTCAGACAAGCATATTCAATCCGCCGGCGGCATAATGCCAGTGTGACGGCTCGGCGGCGGTGGACGGCATAGGATTGAGCGAATCCTCAATCGGCTCGGTGTAGCCAAAGCCGCTTCTTTGGCCGCTGGTGTGATCCTGAAACGGGTTTTGACCCTGTGCGAAATGCTCGCGAAAGCTCTGCTGCTGTTCAGCCATGCCGCGTTCGGAAAGTACCACTTCGATGCGTTTAATCTGCACGCCGGCCTGGTTCATGTTGCGGATAATTTCCGGCAGAGCGCGTTCAATTTCATACCGCGTCTGCGCTCTGTCCACTTCCAGCATGCCGGAAAGCTGATTTGAGTTTTCGTTGAGTTTTATCGAGACTTTTCCAAGTTCCGGGGGGTTCAGGCGGATTTGGATTTCGCGTTTTCCCTGGGCGATTGAGGAATTGATGGATTCCTGGAGCTGGGAAGTGATGTTTTTGGTAAGTTCGGGGCTGAAATTGGTAGTTTGTGGTGCTTTTTGGGTAGTTTGGGGTATGTTTGGGTCTGTTTCGGTCGTTGTCGGCATCGGCTGGAAATCGGGGGTTGAGTCGGTCTTTATGTCAATTTTTTCGGGATTTGGAGAGGAAATCGCCAATTTGAGCAGGTTTTGGGGGTCATTTTCGGTAGTTTTTGGGCTTGTTTCGGTAACTTCCGGTAGTTTTTCGAACTTTTTAGCAAAGTTTTGCGCGCTTTTTGAGCGGTTATTTTCGGTGTTTTCGGATTTTTCGGCCTGTGTTTTGTCCGGCTCGAGGTGAACCTTGCTTGAGAGTTCAGGGTCTTTGGTATCCTTAATTTCGGTAATTGGCAAACCTTTGTCGGCAGGCAGCGTCTGCTTTTCAGATGGGCTTGAGTCTTGCTGTCTGGCAGCTTCGGCCAATGCCTTATCGAGGATGTCCTGTGCCTTGTCGGTCTGGTGCGATGGTTCGGATTGGGCAGCATCGGCCAATGCGGATTTTTCCTCGGCGGTGAGGTTTTGAGCTAACGGGTTTTCCTCGGTGGTGGCTTGTTTCAGGAGTTTGCCGAGGGTTTCTATGTTATCGAGAAGAGATTGTGTTTTGTCTGTCTCGGCGGTGGTTTTGAGGTGGGTCAGCAGGTCTTTTACCTCAGTGGTGAGCGTTTCGGACAGTTCTTTGATGGCGGCGGGGTTGTTTTTTGAGAGGTCTTTATTTTCGGCAGTGAGTTTTTGGAGAGATTCGGCGAGTTTTTCGAGAGTCTGCCGGAGGTTATCGATTTTTTCATCGGGCGCGGATGAATCGGTTAGCTTCGTGGTTATTTTCTCTAACAGTTCAATGGCCGATTCCAGAGCGGCGAAACCTTCGGCTGTTTCGGTGTTTTCTTTGGTTTTGCAGTTTTCGGCAGTTTTGGTTTTATCGGTTATATTTTTGGATTCGGTCTTTTTTGGATCGGGATTGGTTTGGTCGGGTTTTTCCGTCGGCTGGAGTTTCTTTGTCAGGACATCTTCGAATTTTTCGGCCGGCTTGGCGTCCGGATCGGCGTTTGGCGCGAAATCGCTTTGGGCGGCGGCGATTTGCTCGGCTGAGATTGAGTGATCGCGCACCTCGAGAGCGGCGGGTTTGCCCATCGCCATCGAGCCGGTGAGTATGTCAGCTATTGTCGAGACTGTCTGCATAATTTTCCCTTAGAATACAAGATATATTGAGCAACGGCTGTGCCAGGGCAGCGACCCGAGTAGGTATCTGGCCGTAAGCTCTGTAACAGCAAGTGTTTAGAGATAAGAAAAAGTTTGATACGCCCGCTCGGGCGTTTTATGGACAAGCCGCGGATGCGGAAATTTCCCAATAGAGCGGAAATACTTTCCGGTTCGGCGTTATCCTAAAAAAAGATAGAATCAGCGGACAGGGTGCTATATACTACTCCAAATGAAAGTTTAATAAGGAGATAGCACAATGCCTATTGAAATTGGTGTCTGGAAACTTGAGGGCAATAAAGCTCAGAGGTGCAGTTTTTCCTGCTTTGAATCAGAAGACAGGCTTGAGGAAATACTAACCGATGACATTTCTATAATTGACCCTAATCTGCTTTTAATAGGAAGGCAGGTAACGACCTCTACTGGGAAGTTCATAGATTTGCTGGCGGTGGATGCCGCCGGCAACCTTGCCGTGATTGAACTCAAACGAAACAGAACGCCTCGAGAGGTGATCGCTCAATTGCTTGATTACGGCAGTTGGATTCGGACTTTAGAAGATGAAGACATTACCGATATATTCAGCACCTACCTGCAAAAATATCACCCCAAAAGTAAAACAAAATCTCTCGATGAGGCTTTCTGTGAGAAATTTTCCGTCAGTGAAGTTCCCGATGTCCTTAACGAGTCACATGAATTGGTTTTAGTGGCCAGCGAACTGGATGACAGCACCGAACGAATCATTACCTACCTGGCAGAGGAATACGGTGTAGCTATAAATGCAGTATTTTTCAGATTTTTCAAAGACGGCCATAGCCACTATTTGACTCGTGCATGGCTGATTGATCCCGGCCAGGCCGAAGCAAAGGTGGCGGAAAAGCGCAGCGAGCTTTCGTGGAATGGGGAATACTATGTTTCTTTTGGGCATAGCGAAAATAGTGAAGGTCGCAAATGGGAAGATGCTCGAAAG
>PWDX01000156.1 GCA_003553245.1 Phycisphaerae bacterium | reverse complement strand
TTTGCCGAAGCGATAGGGTTGCTCAAGCCGATAAAAATGCGGACGGAAATTGTCGAATACGCTGATGTTACTGTTATTAACGACTGCTATAACGCAAGCCCTGCCTCGATGGAAAACGCACTGGGGATATTGGCTCAAATGGGCAGACGACACAGCCGTCGAAAAGTCTTCATCTGCGGAGAAATGGCTGAGCTTGGACAGGACGCTGACAAATTTCACCGCCAGCTTGGCCAAACCGCCGCTGCGTTGCAAATTGATATGATTCTGGCGGTCGGACAGTCGGCAAAGCTTGTCGCCGAGACGGCCAAAAATCATTATGACGGCATTGAGACGGAATTTTTCAAAAATACCGAATCTCTCTGTGATAATCTGCAAAAATATCTGCAAAAATACGATATAGTATTAGTAAAGGGCTCGCGCTCGGCCAGACTCGAGCGCGCCGTTGAGAAGATTAAGAATCTGCAAAACGATACAACGCCGTTAAGAACCCCGGCTGCAAAAAGATAAGACAAGGTAAGCTCTGAATTGATTTATCACCTTTTATGGCTGCTAAGAGATGTTTTCACGCACCGGATAGGCTTCTATGCCTATCAGGCAGTGCTATTTCGTTCTATCGCCGCACTGCTTACAAGCTATGTTCTGGCGATGATACTCGGGCCGAAAATCATACGCTGGCTAATGCGTAAAAAAATCGGCGACAGGCCGGAATTTTACCACGAAGACCTCAACAATCTGACAAAAGCAAAAGCCAACACGCCGACGATGGGCGGGCTGATAATCATAATCTCCACTCTTGCCGCGACGCTTCTGTGGACGCAGTTGAATAACCCGTTCGTCCAGAAAGCTATAATGCTGGTAATCTGGTTCGGAGGTATAGGCGCCGCCGATGACTGGCTCAAGCTTACATCACAGACAAAGCAGCGCGACCGCGACGGGCTCAAGGCTTGGGAAAAGCTGATTTTTCAGATAGGCGGAGCGGTGCTGATAGCGTCGTTTCTATATGCTGATTTTGCCAACATACCCGATGGAAAGCTGTTCTGGCTGCCCTTCTATAAGCACGGGCTGCCGCTGCAAAATTGGATGTTCGTTTTCATAGCTATAATATACATTTCAGCCACGAGCAACGCCGTGAATCTGACCGACGGTATGGACGGACTGGCCTCGGGCTGCGTGGGAATGGTCGCGCTGGTGCTGGTTGTGCTGTGCTATGTAGCGTCCGAGACAATGACGCAGACTTCGACCGTAACCTGGGCCAGCTATCTGTTGCTGCCGGCTATCCCGCAGGCAGGGGAGCTTAGTATTTTTTACTCTGCCATACTCGGGGCGGTGCTTGGTTTTCTCTGGTATAATTGCCATCCGGCACAGGCTTTTATGGGCGATGTAGGGTCGCTACCGCTCGGTGCGGCGATGGGATACGGAGCGCTTGTAACCCGAAACGAGATACTGCTGTTTATAATCGGCGGGGTATTCGTTATGGAGCTTTTCAGCGTTGTTTTGCAGGTCGGGTCGTACAAATACAGAGGAAAACGCATCTTTCGCTGCGCACCTATTCACCACCATTTCCATCTTGCCGGCTGGTCCGAGCCGCAGGTAGTGGTAAGATTCTGGTTGTTGGCGGCGTTCTTCGCGGCAATCGCTCTGGCGACCCTGAAGATAAGATAGTTAAATAATACGCGGTGAATTAAGGCAACAGGGGTGTTTACAAGAATAAACACCCCTTTAAGCTTACTGTTTTTAACCAGTTATAGGTCTTAAGGGTAAAGTTAGGGAAAATAGAAATCGCGAAATGTTGAAAAAAAGAAGCGCAGCGTTAAATAACTGATAATCCGAAATTTGCTTTTTTATTTTAATACTAATGTCTAAATCTATCTATGAAAAGCCCTTACGCTTAGTTGTAATTATTTGAAAAAGCCTCTCAATGCTCTGGCATACCCTTTGCAACTTCTTCTTTTCACAACACGACTTTGGGCGGATGTCCTAAAACTTACTCGGAGGAGGACTTATCCGCCCTTGGAAGTTGTGCAAAGTCAAAGTTTTTGGCTTTGTTTATAAATACTTTTGTGGAGCCGCGACCGGAGGAGGTGCGGCTCCATAATTGTACTATGACCAGTTCAAACCTTTGTTCACGCAATTTTCACTTTAAGTGCTTCGAGCCTGCCTTTATAATAAAGCTATGGATCGAGCCTCTTACAGAATAATTGACGCCAACTTCAACCGTGCAAGGGAAGCCCTGAGGGTCACCGAGGAATACTGCCGATTCTGCCTGGACAGCAAGCCGCTGGCAGAGACGGCAAAGTCAATGCGACACCAGCTAAGCTCCGCCGCTGCCAAAATAGACCCCGGCAGGCTCATCGCCGCGCGAGACACTGAAGCAGATGTCGGAACGGACATAACAGTGACCGATCAGCTTCACCGGCAAAACCTGACACAATCATTCACCGCGGCGGCAAAACGCCTTAGCGAAGCACTGCGAGTGTTGGCAGAGACCGCCCAGCCGATAAACGAAGAATCGGCAAAGCGATTTGAACAACTGCGATACAAGGCCTACACTTTTGAAAAACAGGTGATGCTCTTCGCAGACGCCTCACAGCGGTTTAAAAAAGTAAAGCTGTATGTCCTTATTTCAAACCTGCCTCCTGTTGATGTGCTCGCTATGACTCAGTATTGCATCGCCGGGGGGGCGGACTGCATCCAGCTCCGTCTCAAAGAAATGTCTGATTCGGATATGTTCGCACTGGCAGAGCAGTTCACAAAGCTATGCAGCGAAAAAGCCGTCATATCAATAATAAACGACCGGCCGGATATAGCGATCGCCTGCGGCGCCGACGGTGTTCACCTGGGACAGGACGACCTGCCGGCCAGAGTGGTAACAAAGCTACAGCAGCGACCGATGATAACCGGCATAAGCACACATTCACTCGAGCAGCTCAAGCAGGCCATCGACCAGCGGCCTACCTATGCTGCGCTGGGTCCGGTCTTTACCACAGAGACCAAACCGTCGGCTAAGGCGGTGGGACTCGAATATGTCCGCCGGGGCGCAGCCGAGCTTCAAAACACCGGCATCGCCTCGATCGCTATCGGCGGCATTGACCAAAACAATGTCGAATCCGTTATGCAAGCCGGCGCATCAGCAGTGGCTGTCTCGGCGGCAGTCACCCGCTTGCCCGACCCGACAGCAGCCTGCCGAAAATTAAAAGAAAAAATAAACAGCGTCACTTAGCATTTGGCTGTTACTACGGAGGTATTTCGATGACATATAAAGAACTGACGCCGCAAGAGCGTCGAGTGATAATAGACAAAGGGACTGAGCAGCCTTTTAGCGGGAAATACAACGACCTTGACCGGCCCGGCACTTACATCTGCAAACGCTGCGGAGCCGAGCTTTACAAAAGCACGGACAAATTCAAATCCGGCTGCGGCTGGCCTTCATTCGATGACGAGATTCCCGGCGCAGTCACAAAAACACCCGACGCCGACCGAGTTCGCACCGAGATAGTCTGCGCAAACTGCGATGCGCACCTTGGCCATATCTTTACCGGCGAGGGATTTACCCAAAAGAATACCCGCCACTGCGTGAACTCGATTTCGCTGGAATTTATACCCGCCCAAAGCGGCGACAAGACCGAAAAGACCTACTTCGCCGGCGGATGTTTCTGGGGCGTTGAATACTGGCTTAGTCGTCAAGACGGTGTCGTATCGGTAACATCAGGCTATATGGGCGGCAGCAAAGAAAACCCGACCTATCGAGAGGTCTGCTCCGGCACGACCGGCCACGCCGAAGCCGTGGAAGTGACATATCAGCCCAATCAGATAGCGTTTGAAGACCTGGCGAAGGTTTTCTTTGAAATTCATGACCCGACACAGCTAAACCGTCAGGGCCCGGACATCGGCGAGCAGTATCGTTCGGAAGTCTTCTACACCGACGACCGCCAGAAGCAGATAACCGAAAAGCTCATAGCCGAACTGCGAGAAAACGGCTACGATGTCAAAACCCAGCTCGAACCGGCAGGCAAATTCTGGCCCGCAGAGGATTATCATCAGAATTATTACGCAAAAACCGGCAAAACTCCATATTGTCATCAACCACAAAAACGCTTCTCATAAGCGGCTCGTTACTGGAATGCTTGTTTTCGATCTGTGCCAAAGTAATAGGTTTTGCCTTTAATTTTCTTGCAATATCGGCCGGTTTTATGTACCGTAAGCAGGAATTTATCTGAGCGAGTTCTTCGCTTTCCCTTTTTGTTATTTGACAGAACAGCACCTTAACTGCAAAATAGCGATTCTTAGAACATCTTTGTTTGCCGTTAGTGTAATACTTACATGGTTGTAATAAAGGTTGTAAATTACATAAAGGCCTTAATGGCAACTTTATAATTCGTTATTTTACAATAACTTGGAGCAGTGGCAGAGTGGTTGATTGCGACGGTCTTGAAAACCGTT
>PWDX01000179.1 GCA_003553245.1 Phycisphaerae bacterium | reverse complement strand
GCCTGGTTTATCGCGTTCAAGATACCGAATCTCTCTCGCCGGCTTTTCGGTGAGGGGGCGGCGTCGGCTTCGTTCATACCGGTTTACAGCAGGGAATTGCACGAAAATCCCGAAACCGCGGCAAAGCTGGCAAATACGGTCGTAACGATAGTTTTTACTCTGCTTGCAGGGCTGATGCTGATTGGCTGGGCGGCGATATGGGCATATCTGAGATTTACCGAGGTGCATACCGAAACCCAGCTTATGCTTTCGCTGGCGTCGATGATGCTGCCTTATATGGTGATGTCCTGCACGGTGGCAATTCTGGCCGGGGTTTTGAATGTCCATCGCCATTTTGCCACGCCGGCAGCGGCTCCGGTTATTATGAATATCTTTGTTATTATAACCGTCGTCGGAACCGGTTGGCTTCTCGGGATGGAGGCTCGCCAGCAGCTTTTTGCCACGGCGGTAGCGGTCGTGATAGCCGGACTGGTGCAGCTGTTGGTTCAGATTCCGCCTTTGAAGGCAAGCGGTGTGAGTTTCAGGCCGGCATTTGCGATAAATACACCCGCGTTCGGCAGGGTAATGCTTATGATGGGGCCTATGGTGCTGGGAATTACGGTTACGCAGATAAATACGCTGGCCGACGATCTGATCGCCTGGTGGTTTTCCAGTTCGCCAGATAAGGGTGAGTTTTTTATGTTCCTCGGCAGGCAAATCGCTTACCCGATGCATCGTGGATCAGTATCATATTTGAATGTTTCGCAGCGACTTTACCAAGTGCCGCTGGGAGTGTTCGGGATCGCCCTTGCGACGGCTATATTTCCGGTAATGAGCAGCAACGCTGCCAGGGGCAATTATGCAGCTCTTTGTAAAACCATTTCCCGGGGCATCGCAGGTGCGATTTTCATCGCTTTTCCAGCCACTGTGGGGCTTATTTTGATAAGAAGGCCTTTGGTAGCGGCGGCGTTTGAGCGAGGGCAGTTCACCGATCAGGCTACACTTGGAACGGCTTGGACGCTTATGTTCTATGCGATTGGTCTTAGCGGATATTTTGTCCAGCAAATCAGCACTCGAGCATTTTATTCACTTCATGATTCCTCAATGCCGGCCAAAAGCGCAACGATCGCGGTGTTTGTAAATGCCGTGCTGAATCTTACGCTTATTTGGTTTTTATCCACCGGAGGCCTTGCTTTATCTACGGCAATATGTTCTTATCTGCAGGTTGTGATACTTCTGACCGCGCTGCGAAAGAAGCTTGGCGGAAGTATTGGTGAGGGGATTTGGTATGAATCTGCAAAAACCCTCTTGGCAACGGCAATTATGGCAACGGTGGCGGCTGGGGTGCTTTTTATGATGCGAAATCTGCCAATAAGACCCAGATTCGATCTGCTCAGGGTAGCGGCGGTTGTCCCGGTTTCTGCGGGTGTATATCTTCTGGCGGCCAAAGTGCTAAAGATCAGGATGCTTTCTTTGGTAACCGGGAAAAAACCGACAGAGCAAATAATAAAAGACCATTAGCATGCCTGAAACGGCTGAATTTTTGAACAGTAGAGTATGTTCGGTGGTATAATTGACCGCTATTTTGCGTTCGAGCAGTAACGAACAAATTTGCGGAATAATACCGGCTATTATTGAGCTAAAGCAGCCGGGGAAATTACCCGAAATATCTGTATGCGTTTTAAGACATTATTTTGCATTTTAACGGAGTTTTTGATGCCCAGATTGCCTTTGATAGTTGCGATTGCTACATTTCTGATTGCCCAGTCGGCAATTAGTGCAGAAACTTTGCGAGAATCCGAAAGACTGTATTCACCTACTGTTGCTCAGAAACTCTATGAAGCAGCACACGAACACACCCGCAGACCGCAGCCGGACAAATCGCAAATCGAACGAGGCCTGACTTTATACAGGGCAATAATGAACCTCGACCCACAGGCCGATTATGCGCTGCCGGGTATGATAGAACTTATGAGCAGGGATTATTCGCAGGATCATTCCCCACAGATGACAACCCTTCTGAGACGATACATCAATGCCTCTGCCGATCTGGAGATTGCCGAAAAGGGAATAACCTATTTGCTGGCGCAGCAAAACACCCGCGAGGAGCGAGAGGAACTCCTTGCGGAAATGCTCTCAGATATTTCTGGCAGAAATGCTATGCTCGAATCGCAGATATTAACAAAGCTGGGCGATTTCGCCGCTGAGCAGGCCGATTTTGACACTGCACACAGCTATTATATGAATGCCTATGACCAGAATCCTTACAATAACACTGCTTTCGATAGTATGCTCAGGCTTTCACAGGGGCAGGTAAATACCGCCTTATATCTAAAACACCTACGGCGGCAAATAATGCTGAATCCTTTCAGCGTCGAGGCGGCAGTGAATTTCGCCGAACAATCGCGATCACTTGAGCTTTATCAGCCCTCCGCATCGGCCTATGAATACTCGGCAGAACTTTGGGAGCACAATAATCCCGATCGGCCTTTGCCGGATTTCATATATCTGCCTTGGGCATTTACATGTTATCAGGACAGTGATTTAAGGGAAAATGTTAACCAAATTGCGCAAAGTGTCCGCGACAAAGGCAAATTTGACTTTATGCTCGAGGTTATAGCGGGCAAAGCGGCACAGAGGATGGGAGATTCCGACAAGGCCGACGAGATTTTTGATAGCATCCTGAACAAAGCCAAGCAGCAGATCGAGCAGGAGATGAATCTTGACTTTGGGCCTGCCGAAATTGCCTGGTTCTATTGCGTTGTAAGGCCTGATGCCGACGAAGCTGTGGACTGGGCTAACAAAGCCTACGCCGCAGAAGACTCACCGATTGCTGCGGCATTGCTTGCTTATGCTCTGGTTATGAACGAGCAGTTCGATTTTGCAAAAAGCCTTGCAAATGAGCATGCGGATATTCAAATAGCCAGGCTTGCGCTCGGCCGAATAGAGCTTGAAAAAGGGCAGACCGAGGACGGGATTGAGACAATAAAAAAGGCTGTCGCTATGGACCCGTCTTCGCTGACCGCAGAGATTGCCAGAGAGATATTGGAACAGAACAATGCCCAGTACCGCCCTGAAATTGACACATCCCTGCTTATTACGGATCTTCGCAACGAATTCGGGCAGCGAATTATACCGCGATTCAGGTCGGCCGATGAGTTGGTTTCGGTAGAGTTGAAATTGCAGGGTTCGGAATTTTCTTACGGCAGATCATTCGATGCCAAGGTCGCGCTTTCAAACCAGAGCGATGATGAGATTTTGATTTCCCAGGGGGCGATGTTGGAGGGCAATATCCGCATTGACGCCAAGGTAAGTGGCGGTTTGGATGAGCGAATAGAAAAACTGTTGGTAAAAACCGTAAGGCCTTCGACTGTTATCAGGCCGGGCCAATCCATACTGATACCCGTGGAACTGATGACCGGGGAGCTTGCGAGTCTATCCAAGGCACATCCCCAGGCGAATCTGGATATCACATTTACGCTTTATATGGATCCTCGTGTCAGCGAAAACGGCAGGGTGCAAAATTCACTTATAAGTCTGGAACCTGACACCGCAACGGCCAGACGAAGAAGAACCGAGTTAAGTGTTGATTTTATGAGAAACCGGCTCGAGGCGCTCGCCCGCGGCAGGCAGAATCAGAAGATGACCATTGCCAGACTGTTCGCAGGACTTCTTCTGGAGCAACAGACAATGGCTGGTAAGGAGCCGATGTACAGTTTTCGATATGCCGACTGGATGCCTTCGATGCTCAAATCTGCAATTATCTCAAATCTCGACGATGATAGCTGGGTGGTGCGAACTTCTACTATGCTCGATATGCTGCCTTTAAGGCTAGATTACGAACTTACGGCCGCCGTAGCCCAAAACCTTCACGAAGAACATTGGCCTGTAAGGCTGGCCGCTGTCAAGCTGCTAAGCGAGGCTGAAAAAGAAGGTTTCCAGCAGGTGCTGAACTGGGCCGCTGAAAATGACAGGAATCCGTTGGTACGCGATATGGCTGTTGCCTTGGGCGCCATAGTGGAGTCTGAATAGAAAGCCGCCTAAGCAGTTGCAATTAAGCAATTAACCGGGCAAAATCAATTTTTTTTATTTTCGTTGCAATTTTACAAAAATTTCTTTTGAATTAGAATGATACTTTAGTAGAATCCGGTCTTTTCAGTGGTTAACCGTATTATTGTTTGTAAAAGAAAGGGTTTTGCCAATGCCGGCTAAGATTGATAAAGAAACATGCACCGGATGTGAATCTTGTGTAAGCGAGTGCCCGACCGAGGCGATCTCAATGAATAGTGATATTGCTGTTGTTGACGAAGAAGCATGCGTTGACTGCGGAGCATGCGTCGACGCCTGTCCGGTCGAGGCGATCTCGATGGAGTAAATTTTAGCGTGGCCCCATCGTCTAGTCAGGTCCAGGACACCGGGTTTTCAACCCGGCAACAGGGGTTCGAATCCCCTTGGGGCTATTCAATGTAAACCCTTGCTATGCGAGGGCTTGCAACCACCCAAAACCACCAACTACATTTAATAGTTGCTTTTTTGACTCAAGCCTTATAATTTT
>PWDX01000077.1 GCA_003553245.1 Phycisphaerae bacterium | reverse complement strand
TGTTGGCTCCGTTTTCGCGTGTCAGTTTGCAACAGAACTTTTTCATTACCGTGATTTCCCCAGCACCCGCGAAGTATTCAAATATCTCGGCCTGTCCCCACGCATTCACCAAAGCGGAGAGCGTACGGCCCGGGGAGCCATTAATAAGGTATCGAATTCACGGCTTCGCAGGAACCTGGTACAAGCTGCGTGGCGATGGATTTCCTCCGATATCAAAGCCAAAAAGTGTTATTTGCGCCTGCTAAATAATTGCGGCGGTATCAAGCAAAAAGCGATTATCGCCATGGCTCGAAAAATATCGGGTCACTTGTGGACCATGCTAATAAAAAATCAACCGTATAACCCAAGCGATTAAACTGTTATCGTATAGCAAGTGAAATCTGGCAGTGAATATTCGGAAAATAAAAAGGTTAAAAGCTCACTATCGACAGTTGACCATGCGTGCAAGCCTGTGCCAATGAGCACGATTTTTAGATTTTGGCGGCTGTTGATTAGATAACGAACAATTAACATGTGCTTCGAGCACGAATGACAGAATGAGCAAAAATGACCTTTGCAAGAAAGGTGCGTCATATTAAAAAATGTAAAAGAAAGAAGAAACAAAAACAAAAAATACAAGTTGACAGATGGCCTCATAACAGGGCTTGCTGAATAAAACTTAGCTTCTTTGTTTACAAGAAGATACATTCTGTTTATGATATGTCATGTGAACGGATTTTGTTTATAAATCGTCTAAAACGCTTGCACCTGGAGGACATGGATGCACCAAAAAGACGACACACAACAGTTGAAGTTTGAGGATTTTTACCTGCCTTTCGGCGGCAGACTGCGAAGTGATAATCGCTGGGTGACCCTGGCCAAGCAAATCCCTTGGCAGCAGATAGAGCAGAAGTATTCTGAGAATTTTTCAAATAACAAAGCTGGTTGCCCTGCAAAGTCCGCGCACATCGCGCTTGGCTCGCTTGCGAAGAAAACCGCCTCGCAGCAATGAAGCAAGTTTTCCTGAGTCGATTCTGTCGTCTTTATCACCGTCAGAGGCGATCAGTTTATTGCGACGTGGATCGGAAGAAATAAAGTCGCTGATCAACTCATGAGGCTCCTTTCGTATAAGGGTTAATAATTATCTACCGTATTATACTTGAGGATGCCCTCTCTTCATATCTTCATAAATTAATCCGAAGAGTCATATTTTTTTTGAGAAAGTTGTGCAGCTTGACGATATTGATTCGATGAGAGCTATGCATTTGATCATAATGCATCTCCATGATTAATAAAGGTTTACAAAAATTTTAACTACCCCTTGTATCGTCTATACAAGTAGTGCGCCTTGAATAAATCCTCCTCTAAAATTATTAAAAAAACCGTAGGTTTGATTGTTTTTCTCTTGACACTTACTTTTATAGCTGGTAAGATGTACACTCAAATTGCGCCATCATTGTAGTTAGTGTAAAGCAAAACAACAGGGTATGTAAGATGGTTACAAGGAGCTAGCCATGGCTATAACAGGATTGTGCGAATTGGGCAGCAGAAGTAGTTCCGGAGGCCCCAGGGAAGAGCCCAAGTGGCAGTCAATTGCTCGTTATCTCAGTAGTGAGCTTATACAGGGAAGCTACAAGCCCGGCGAAATCCTTCCCTCTGAAAACCACATAGCTAAGACCACAGGGTTTGCAAGGAGCACTGTACGCCAGGCTTTTGCGCATCTTGAAAAAGAAGGCTTTATAAAGCGGTTATAGGGCAAAGGGACAGTAGTTGCCGAACGGGAAGCTAAAAATAACGGCCAGATGCTGGAGATGTTCGGCCTTATTATGCCTGAGATTCGCCGTACGCTTTACCCTTCTTTGGTTAAGGGTTTTGATGAAGGGGCAAATCAGGACCACCACCAAGTGATGATCTGCAATACCGACAATAGTATAGATAAGCAGGGCAATATAATCCTGCAGCTTATGGACAAAGGGGTGGCAGGCGTTGCAATTGTGCCTACGACCTATGCGCCAACTCCTGTTCAGCATATTCGTTATCTGCAATCGAACAATATTCCTGTTGTGTTCTGCCACCGTTCCGTTGAAGGCGTTGATGCTCCGTGTATAAGCTGGGAAGTTGAAGATGTCGGGCGTATTGCAGGGCAGGCTTTTATAGACCACGGCCACAAGGACATAATGTATTTCGGCGTTTATCGTTACCGCATTTCGCAGGCACATGAGCATGGATTGCGGGAGGTCCTTCAGAAAAACGGGTTATCTCTTCCGGAGAATAGAGTTCTTTACGGGCCTCCAGCTGATGAAGAGGATGAAGATGCAGAGAAAGAGAGGATGCTGAGAGATGTTTTCAAGCGAAAAGACCGGCCCACAGCGATTCTTTGCAGCGATGATACTGAGGCGGAGCGGGTATATTGGATAGCCACACAGTTTGGGCTGAAAGTGCCGGATGATCTTTCTATTATTGGATTCGGTGATGTCCATCGTGATACCGTGTTCCGCAAACAATTAACTTCGGTTGCGCTTGATGAGCTTGAGCTTGGAAGAAAAGCAGCCGGACTGCTATGCCAGATGTGTAACGGTGATAAGGCTGTTGAGTGCGACGATACATATTATATGCAGTTGGATCTTTTCCGAGGGAACACACTAAAGCGAATGTGATAGTATTTACTGGTGTAATTATATCGTTACTCTATTAAAATTATAGTCAAGAAAGGGCAATAAAATGAGATATAGGTCGAATTGTAAACCATCCCCGAAATTGTTGCTTGGTTTTATCTTTGTAGGGATGTGTCAACCAAATAATATTTTTCTGCATAAAAAATCTGTAGTCCACATTTCCAGCGTAGGGATTATGCTATGATTTATGATTCCTCTAATCTGATATTTCCTTCCTTGAACCGCCTTATTTTATGGCTGGCAGATAGGTTATATGTGAACTTGACGAGGATCGTTGGTATATTGTATATTTGCCCGCCCTTTGAGCTGTTTAAGAACTCCTTTGCAAATGTTAAAGGTTCTGTTTCTGTGAACAAAGACTTTTTGTCCGGGTCATGCCCGGTAGCTTATTCATCTTTTCGCAGGTCACCGACTTCGGAGGCTCAATCGGTCCTCCGGCCTGATGCCGGGCCGCATGAGATTTGTATTGAAAGGGACGCTCGGGCCGCATTCACGCTATCGCGGTATCTTTCGCCCTGCGGGCAAAACCGCAGTTTTGAAAGTCGCAAAAGGCCTCGGTCGCTAGTCACCGAAGCGTCCCATTTTACCGGCACAATCGCTGTATCCAAAGGGCTGAACACATGGCGAGGGGTAAAATCTGTCATTTGCCCAAAGAAATTTATAGGATTATGTCATAACGCATTGCATCTTTTCCATGGCATGTTCCTTTCTTTTAAGTTGGTTGTTTTTTCTTTTTTGTCTGACCTGGCTGGCACGCTTATAGGCGGTATCCGGGTTGGTTGTCGCCTTAAAGGGTGTTTCGGAGATGACCATTTTCCAGATAATCCTGGCCAGTCTTCTTGCCATAGCGGTTCTGGCTTTTCCCTTGATACCGGTTCGTTTGACGAGCCATTCGTAGCTTTGTCGAAAGCGAGCGTCGAATTTGGTCATCTCGAAAGCAGCTTCACTGAGTGCCCATCTGAGCGTAGTAGAACCGGCTTTGGAGATTTGGCCGGGATATTTTTGCCTGTTGGAGATATGTGTTCTTTCGGTCAAGCCGGTCCAGCATGCAACGGCATCTGCGTTTTTGAAGCGATGAAAATCTCCGAATTCGGCCATGATGATGAAACCGAGTACTTCACTGATGCCTTTGGGGCTGGTAATGATCTTGAGCCTGTTTTCGAGATATTCATTGGCTCTGATGATCAGTCTGACTTCTCTGAGTATAGCGTCTCTCTGTCGTTCAATGGTCTGAATTCGTTCACAGTTTTGCCAGAGCATTTGAGCTTCAAGAGCGTTGAATTTGTGCCCATGTCCGGTCATCCATCGATGCATGGAAGCTGCATTAATGATTTTGGGTCCTCTGGCATTGACCTGGTACATCTGCCATCGCATGACGGATTTGATTTCTGTGGCTTCTTCGGTAATTCGGTGCCACTGTCTGCCGAGGATCCTCAAATGTCTTATTTCGACAGGCGGTACATAAGATTCTGGAACCCATTCGGTTTTCATTATCTGTGCGATTTTTGTGGCAGAGATTTTGTCGGTGTCAGCCATTCGGGGCCTGATTTTACTGAGATCGAGGGCATCGAGCAGGTGGATTTCGTCGGCGATGGGTTTGAGCATGTCCCAGAGCCAGTAATAGGAGCCCATCGATTCGATGCCGATGCAGAGTGGTTTTCTGAAAGACTGGACAAATCGAAGGATTTTTCCGGTGCAATGGTTTGGAATGGTAACTTTTTTGAGGGTGTCGGACGCAGCATCGATAGCTGCATAGGTAGCAGCGGTCGTATGCAGGTCGATTCCTAGAAAGGTATTGCAATGCGAAGAAACTTGTACAAAATTACTCATAATGAAAATCTCCATAAAAGTGTTAATAAAATTTCGTTTTCATCTCGGCGTCATGATAACGCATCACGGCACCAATCCCTACATGGTTTCACA
>PWDX01000098.1 GCA_003553245.1 Phycisphaerae bacterium | reverse complement strand
CCGATCGAGATACCCGCCGGGATTGTAGCCTCTTATGCCGGGATCTGTTACAAGCGCTTCAAGGCCCTGTGATGTTGTAGGATATTGGCCTGTATCGGTTTTGAACAGGTGCAGTGCCGATTCAATAGACTTTATATCGGCCTGTGCCTTGAGGCGTCTTGCCTGTTCGGGTCTGTCCATTATACGCGGAACTATGAATGTTGACATAAGGCCGATAATGACCATTACAATCATTACCTCAACGAGCGTAAAACCGTGTTTACTGTAATTTTTCTGTTTCATTTTTCAACCTCTAAAAAAGCTGATTCATTTCAAGTACTGGCAAAAGAATTGCCGTTACGATAAATGCGATTACCACTCCCATTACGATGAGCATTGCCGGTTCAAAAAGTGACGTGAGAACTTTTGTGGCGGTTTCAACCTCCTCCTCGTACATTTCGGCTATCTGGTTGAGCGAATCTTCTAGCTTGCCGGACAACTGTCCCGCCGATAGCATGTGATAAACCAGCGGAGAGAAGAAATCGATGCGGCTTACGGATTCGGCAACTGTGCGGCCTTTTTCTATGTTCTGCCTGAGGCCGGTCAGCGACTTGCGGACATAGCAGTTTTGCGTTACCGGCTCGGTGATTTGTAGGGCATTTATCAAAGGAACATCTGTAGCAAGGAGTGTCCCGAGCGTTCGACATATGCGGGCGGTTTCAGATTTTCGAAAGAGTTTGCCCAGCACCGGCAGAGACAATTTGAACCGGTCAAACGATTCTTTCCTATCAGGGTTTTTCAGCAATGCGGCCAGAGACATGACAACAACAACTACACCGACGATAATAAAAATCAAATAGTCTCGCAAAAAGTTACTTAAGGCAATGAGCGCTATTGTGGCAGCCGGAAGTGAATGGTCCATTTCCGTGAAGATCTGGGCAATATTCGGGACGACATATGACAGCAGAAAGCTTACAACGGCAAAAGCAACTACGGTGGTGACAATAGGATATGCAGCGGCAGCTTTTAAAGCTGAGGCAAGTCGTTGGCGTTTTTCCATAAAAATTACTATTGACTCCAGTGCCTCTTCGAGTTTTCCGCTTGTATGGGCGGCGGCAATCATACTGATAAAAACTTGCGAGAAAAGTTCGGGAAACCTGCTCAGCGAATCTACCAGAGGCTTTCCCGATTCGACATCGGTTCGGATGACTTTTACCAGCCTGCCTATTGGAGCCTCGGCAAATTCCTCCTCCATCGCTTTTAGAGCAGGTGCAAGCGCCAAGCCTGCCTGGAGCAAGGTCTGAAGCTGCCTGGCAAATCGACAAACATCTCCAGAACTTATCTGCGCGGAAAGGCGGCGAATCGACTGGCTTTCACCTGCACACGCATGCTCTTTATCTTCCGTTCCAGACCAATATGAAATTGTTTTATCGATAGTTTTCATAGATTTTGATTATTAGTAAAAGCCGCAGCACTGTCCTGCGTTACTCGATACACTTCTTCTATTGTCGTAACAGCATCAGCCACTTTCATCAGGCCGTCTCGGCGGAGCGTTCGCATTGATTCGGAGATGGCGGTTTGCTTTATCTTCGTATCCGAGGCTCTTTTGAGTATAAGTTGCTGAACAGCGTTGCTTATCGGCATAAGCTCGAATATGCCGCTTCTGCCGCGATAGCCGGTATGCATACAATTATCACACCCGTCTCCTTGGTAGAGTGTCTCTATGTCCGCAAGCTCGGGGCAGGTATTCTGCTCTACAAGATTTTGTTCAGGCGAGGCCGGTGTTTTGCAGTCAGGACAGATAACCCTTACAAGTCGCTGGGCCATAACTCCGATTACCGATGAAGAGATAAGGTAAGGCTCAATCCCCATATCTATAAGACGCGTGACCGCTGAGGCAGCGTCGTTTGTGTGCAGCGTGCTTAACACTAAATGGCCTGTCAGCGAGGATTGTATCGCGATCTGAGCAGTTTCCAGGTCGCGTATTTCGCCAATCATTATCATATCCGGGTCCTGCCTGAGTATGTGCCGCAGGCAGTTAGCGAAAGTCAGGTCTATTTTCGGCTTTACCTGCATCTGGCCGATGCCGGGAAGCTGATATTCTATAGGGTCCTCGACCGTTAATATGTTTATCTGTTCGCTGTTTAATTCGTTAAGCGCAGCGTATAGCGTTGTTGTTTTCCCGCTTCCGGTAGGGCCTGTTATCAGTATTATGCCGTGTGATATAGCAAGCATTTGCCGGAATTTTTGAAGTACCTCGGCATCCATCCCGATTTTGTCCAGCATGAGCTTACGGGCGTTTTTTTCCATAATCCTCATTGTTACTCGTTCCTCGGAGAGTGTCGGAATTATGGAAATGCGCACATCCATAAGGCTATCGCCAATTTTGATCCTGCTTTGTCCGTCCTGTGGTAGGCGCCGCTCGGCGATATTGAGGTTAGACATTATTTTAATCCGGGCTATCAAAGGAGCCAGGCTCTCTTTAGGTATCTGCATGACATCGTGCAGAACGCCGTCAACACGAAAGCGTATCCGCGCACTTTCCATAAATGGCTCAATATGGATATCGCTTGCACGATTGTTTGCTGCCTGGAAAAGAATTTTGTTAACCAGCTTTATCAGCGGAGATTTGTCCGATATGCTCAGCAGGTCCTCGGCATCTGTTATGCCTCTGATTGAGTTATATGTGTCGTGTCGAGCATCTTCGTCCTCACTGTCAGCAAAGGCGTTTTCGTCCTGGTAATAGCATTTGCTTATCGCGTGGTCAATTTGTCGGGCAGGGTAAACAATTTTCCGCAACGGCCTGCCCATCGACATGCACACAGCGTCATAAGCTTCGAGGTTGTCGGGATCGGCCATTGCCGCCACTACCTCGCCGTTATCCAGCTTTATCGGCAGTATCTTCTGACTCTGAAGATACTCCAGCGGCAGATTTTTAACAGCCGCTGCGATTACCTGCGCAGCATCTATTGCCTGCGGCGATGTCTGCCGGTCGCGCTGGTTTTCTGGTGTTTTAGTTTCTGTTGTTTTCGATGAAGCGGTCATAAGTTTAAGCGGTTGCTTTAATATTTAATTCGGTATCTGGCTGGCGGCCGAGTCCATTTCGCTTCTTTTTCGTTCGGTCATATTCTGCATATCCTCGGCGCTGCTGAGCACTGTTGGCGTTATAAACATCAGCAGGTTGGTTTTTTCCACACGATCACGCTGAAATCTAAAGAGGTTACCCACAAGGGGCACCTGAGAAACTACCGGTACTTCTTTCTCAACAGTTACGGTGTCGTCCCTGATAAGGCCGCCTATTACAATTGTTTTGCCGCTTTGCATTGAGACAACGGTTTCGGCCAGTCTCTTGGCGGTGATTGGCGTGCCGACGGTGTCGGTGGTCACATCTTCGATCAGCTTGGTGAACTCGCTGTATATTTCGAGTTGAACATTTCCGCCCTGGCTGATATGCGGGGTTATTTCAAGTGTTATTCCGACATCTTTGTATTCGAAAGTCTGAACAACGGTTGGTGTTGCCGGGTCATCCTCTGTAATTCTCGACCTTGTAACGAACGGTCTGTTTTCACCTACAACTATGCGGGCGGTTTTATGATTGGATGTCAGTATATGAGGCGTTGAGAGTATGTTTACACCTGATTTTTTATCGAGTGCATGAAGTATGGCTCCGATCTGAACATCGCCGCTGACTTGCCTCCAGGCGCCAACCGAGAGCCCTTCAAGCTGGCCCTGTTCGAAGCGCGACCTTATGCCGAAGTCGGTTCCTCCAAAACCTCTTATGCTTTCACTGACGGCCTGGTCGAAAGTTGCCCAGTCTATGCCGAGCTCTCTGATACCGTCCTGGCTGACCTCTACGATCATCATCTCTACGAGAACCTGTTCTCGAAAAATATCGAGCTTTTTAACGATATCCTCTATGACTTGATAGTCCTGTGCCGAAGCGACCACTATCAGAGCGTTTGTTCCCTCATCTGCGCTGATTTGTATATGGCTTTCTTCATCAACGGCGCCTGCGATTCTAAGACCTGAAAGCGCCTCGCGAAGCGACTCGGCCAGAGCCTGTGCTGATGCATTTTCCAGATATATTACATTGACATTGCCTGCCCGGCTGGGCTGTTTGACATCGAGCTTTTCCACCAAAG
This sequence comes from Phycisphaerae bacterium, assembly GCA_003553245.1. Taxonomy (GTDB): domain Bacteria; phylum Planctomycetota; class Phycisphaerae; order Sedimentisphaerales; family Anaerobacaceae; genus T1Sed10-97. The sequence continues at coordinate 496 of PWDX01000098.1, read as the reverse complement.
CCAGAAGTTGTCTCATCTTCTGGTCTGGGGCAACCAGAACTATTGAGTTTGTCCGTGTATCCGGCATTATTTTGGTGTCCTGGCCGTCCTGCTGTCCCTGTCGCGGCCGTCCGGCCGTAGCTGACGAAGCCTGGGCAATTTCGGTAAGCTGTTGGGCAAGCGTGGCCGCCGATGCGTATTGCAGTTCTATAACCTTTGTCTGGCTTGACAATCCTTCGATATCAAGGTTATTAATTATCCTTGCTATATGCCTGACTGTTGCCGAACCGGCGGTAATAATAAGTGTATTTGTCCTTTCATAAACGGACATGTGAGCCTCGCGCGGCAGCAGCGGCTGTGCGATATCTGCAATCTCAGACGCTCTGGCGTGATCAGGGGTGATAATCTGCGTTACAAGCGAATCGTGTTCGGATATAAACTCGGGGTCGTGGCCGATGCCGATTCCGTGTCCCTGTGTAATAGCGCTTGATCTTGGCACTATTTTTACCAGCCCGCT
>PWDX01000162.1 GCA_003553245.1 Phycisphaerae bacterium | reverse complement strand
CGGGCACCGTGATGGAATCGACGAAGCTTCCCCTGACCACGTGGTTTCTCGCCATCTACCTCATTAGCCAAGCGAAAACCGGGCTCTCGGCCATGGCATTGATGCGCCAACTCGGGGTCAGTTACCCGACCGCCTGGCGCATGCACCACAAGCTGATGACCGCCATGGGCGAACGGGAACCGCGCTACCGGTTGCACGGCGCGGTGCAGATCGACGATGCCTACCTGGGCGGAGAACGCAGTGGTGGTAAGGCTGGCCGGGTTCGGAGAACAAGGTCCCGTTCGTGGCTGCCGTCTCGCTGACCGAGGACGAACACCCGCTGCGGGTGAAGCTGACTCCGGTTCCGGGGTTCACCTTCCGAGACGTGTGGGACTGGTCGCGGCAGCACCTGGCGCCGAGTTGTACCGTGTACTCCGACGGTCTGGCCTGCTTCAACCAGGGTCACCATGACGGACTGCGCGCACCAGCCCACGGTGGTTGGTGGCCGCAAGCCGAGGGATCTGCCGGAGTTTCAATGGATCAACACCGTACTCGGCAATCTGAAGACCAGTCTGAGCGGGACCTACCACGCCTTTGCCTTCTCCAAGTATACGGCCCGCTACCTGGCCGCGTTTGCCTACCGGTTCAACCGGCGCTTCGATCTGGCCACCCTGCCGCAGCGCCTGCTCATTGCCGTGGCGCACTGCCATAGGCGTCCGGAACGTGAATTACGGCTTGCAGAGCTTCCGTGCTAATCAGGTTGTCTCATGGACACTCGGTCCAAGCACTCGCTGAGGCGCTGCGGGGCCAAATTAAATCAGCGTTTCCCTAAGCGCCAATTGATCCGGCCTGGCTCAACGCAACATTGGAATATCGTCAAACCTCAGACCAAATGCTCGCTCAGACAGCATAAACCCATAACCGCGTTGCCAAACGCCCTCCTCGGATTCCTCATATGAACAAAGATAACGTCAAACTACTTTTTCGTAAAATTCACAATAAATATATCGTCAATTATTCCAGGATGCTTGACGAAGACACCTTTTTACGAAACGCCAGCACAAACCGACTATTTGAAAACAAACGAATATATAAAGTCCCGCTTTCACACATAAAAACATCCAGACTGCTTGTTGCTTGGGTTAATTCCCTTAAAGACGCTTCCCATGTCGAAGATGTCAGGAAACGCATTTCACACAACGTCTTTGGGTTTCAGCCCACTTGCGTCGCAGACGTTTTAGGGATTGAACCTTCAAAATCCTGGCATGCCCTATCGGCGCTCCACACAGTTTACCCCTGGGAGACCATCTCACCGGACGCCATTCATTTGAGGCGAAGAGAAATGATGGCAAACGAAGTGTTAGAACACGGCTTGAAAGGCAGGCTCGATGATACAGACTGGAAAGGCTTTGGTCCCGCTAGCGAAAAATTACTTGATCTAGAATCGCAGAGGCTCTACCGGGTATTCTGCTCAATAAAAGAGGAAGGGTTCTTGAGAAGGTACGGCGTTATTAGGGCTCGAGTATTCGAAGCGGAAGGCACCGTCCTGATTCGATGCGGATGGCATCGAGTGGCAGCTCTGATCGCGTGTGGGTATAATTGGGTGCCAGGCTTATTTGAACGGGGCTGTGAAGTTGTTCGGAGGGGTGATGTAAAAGATTGGGGAAATGTAAAGAATGGGCTTTTTTCCGTACGCGAAGCCCTTGAAATATTTGACCGTGATTTTTTTTCAATAACACGGCATTTGCCCTGATGCTCCAAAACAGGGGCTAAAGGACAAAATCACCCTGTGCAACGGCCCATGTGCGTATATCGAAAATATTGGACAGGGTTGCCGCAGGAAGCAAATGCATGGTCCCTCGGGGTTAAAGGCGAGCGTAGCTGAAGCGCAAAAGTGGCCACAAATGCAATGGAGCAATTGGTTGCAACAATAGTTTTGCCCGATTCCACTTGCGGTGCTTCTAGCGCTGGTTTCTAATTCACGCCTTGCATAGGCCTTCGACCAAACCGGGTTTTGGTAAAACCGCTTCGCACTAAACGGCCGTTTACGTAGCTGAGAGCATGTAGTGGCAATTCCAATAGCCGCATCAGTAGGTCGACCCAGCGGTTGGTGTGGACACCGCGCAGCTGCCCGACCACCCGGTGAACGTATCTGGGTTGCAAGGCGACACGGTAATACAATCTGGTTCTGAAAGCGGGCTGCAGGAGATTGATCTAGCAACAAGAATGGTTTCACGCGTGACCGTCCCCAGCGCAGCAACAACTACCGGTAACCAGAGATGACAGACAATCCGCTGGTGAGCGTCAAGATGCTCACCTACAACCACGTGCCGTACATCGCCCAGGCTATCGAAGGTGTGCTGAGTCAGAAAACCGACTTCCCTTTTGAGTTGGTGATCGGCGAGGATTGCTCGACCGACGGAACCCGCGAAATCGTCTTCCGGTACGCGGAAGCACATCCCGATGTCATCCGTGTCGTCACCTCGGAAAGCAACGTCGGGATGAAGGCGAACGGGCGCCGAACAACGCAAGCCTGTCGTGGAAAGTACCTGGCCTGGTGCGAGGGTGACGACTACTGGCACCGCGACGACAAATTGCAACTGCAAGTTGCTTACCTGGAAGCGCACGATGACTGCACCCTGGTTCACTCGGACTGCGATTTCTACGTGCAGTCCACCGGGGAACAATTCCCGTCCTGGGATAGCCGTCGGGGTTTGGCGCCGCATGAAAACCCAACAGTCGCCGATCTCCTTAGGGGTAAGTACGCTATTAGAACATGTACCGCCTGCGCCCGACTGGACGTTATTCGCGACCTTGTTGCATCGGACCGGGAGACCTACGGCCCGGATAAGAGGTTTCTCATGGGCGATACGCAGTTGTGGGCGGGGCTCATTTCGCGCGGCAAAACCCACTTCTTTCCCGAATCGCTGGCCACGTATCGGTTCCTTCCCGAGTCCGCCTCCAGAAGCCGCTCTTATATTCAGCAACAACGCTTTCACTGCTCGGCGGCTGATCTAAGGCTGCACATTGCCAAGAGACATGGTCTTGACAAGAGCGAAGTTGCACATTATCAGCGAAAACTGGCGAAACAGCAGCTAATTCTCGCGCTTGTATCCGCTGACAAGGAGCTCGGCGAGACCGGCTACAGAAGCCTCGACACTCCGGCGTTGCGAGATAAGATCTTATTCCTGGCGTCCCGGAATATTTTCCTGAATCGCATAGTGCTGTTCGCATGGCGAGTGAAACGCAGGGTCTACGCTCGGCATCAGAGATCGGGAATTACGGGGTTGAACTGAACGCCTTGCCTCTGATGACTGCATTTGAAGGGCATGTCTATGTAGCTTGCCCCCCTCCTGCCTCCTCTGTACCAGTCGTCGAAGAGCTGACGGAGATCTGGTAGCTGGCCAATGACGGGCAAGTTCTGCGTCGCGTTGGCAGCACGCTGTCGCGCTATCTTTAGCTTGGAAGGGTATATCGAAAGTTTCCCCACAAGGCCCTGATCGAACTGAAACGGCAGGTGGCAAGTCGTTTGACTGAGCCCCTGTGTGTCAACCTGAATCCATACACTGTCTCAGCGAGCTAACCTCGATTTGAGAGCCTCAGGTTCAGGAGCCGTTAAGATGCCCAAACCGCCAAGTGATCTGCCCGATCATGACGTCATACCCAACCCGAAGCTTGAGAAACCCACGCGTCGCCGCTTCTCTACGGAGTACAAGCTACGCATCCTGGCTGAGGCCGATGCTTGCCAGCATGGTGAGCGCGGGGAGTTGACGCGCCGAGAAAGACTCTGCCGCAGCCACTTGATACCTTGGGGCAAAGAGCTTGCCGAGAACGGCGTGGAGAAACTCCACCAGAAGCGCTGCCAACGGGGCCTTGACGTGGGAGATCAGCAAACTGCCCACGTGACGCCGTGACGCCGTGACGCCGTGACGCCGTGACGCCGTGACGCCGTGACGCCGTGACGCCTAGCTCAATCTCTATGTGATGCAGGGCCTTTACAGTCGCTTGATCGTGGCGCGGATGATCTCCCACAAGGAGAATACAGCGCGGGCCCAGCAGCTCATGCAAGAGACTGTGGACCGCTACGCCTTGCGCATGGGGCACTGACCTTACACCAGGACTGGGGCTCGCCGATGGTCGTGCGCAGCTATTTGGATCTGATGGTTGAGTCGGGTGCGTTAAGTGTGAGGTACAGTCACAGCCGACTGAGGGTCAGCAACGATAACCCTTTTAGCGCAAGCCAAGTCAAGACCAGCGAGTGCCGGCACGATTACCCTCGGCGATTCGGCGACATCGTGCATTCCGGGCAGAGGTGCAGCAGCTATGTCGAGTGGTACAACCTGCAGCGCCATCACAGCGGGCTGTCCGGCTTCACACTCGAAAAGACCTTCACCGGGCGTTACCACGCCATCGCGAAGGTGCGCCAAAAAGCCCTCGACCAGAGCTTCGAGGCGCACCCGGAGCGATTCACGCGTGGACGCCCGAAATTGGCCATGCCTCCGGTCAGTATCCCGATCAACCCGGTACAGCCCGATGACGACAGTCGTGTACCGTACAGCGTGGTGAACTTCTCGACCCTGTCGGCAGCAGTTGATACCGCCAGGAAATCGACAATAATTCTTAAAGATCTGTCCGAATCAGGTG
>PWDX01000136.1 GCA_003553245.1 Phycisphaerae bacterium | reverse complement strand
TTTTGCTAATTGGGGCGCGCCGGAGGGTGATGCCGGTTTATGGAGCTCGATTCACTCAGCTAAATGGATTATCATGGCGACTTTTTCGGCAGCATTGGCGGTTATTTTAATACTGTGGTTCGCTATTCCTGCATGGAAAATTGCAATAACCGCGGGACCAGTGATATTTTTATCAATAATCCTGCCTATGGAGGGGCTTTGGGTGATGATACCATTCGGGGCGGGAGTGATTGGTTTGTCGTGGATGACCAGCACCGCTGAAGATGAGGCCGGCGAATGGTTCGCCTCGAGTTGGGATTTTGCCAAGCAGATTTTGCCGTTGCTGTTTATTGGTGTTGTAGTTGCGGGTATGCTGCTTGGACGGCCCGGCGAGGAAGGTTTGATTCCCTCGCATTGGGTGGCAGGGGCTGTTGGCGGCAATTCGGTTTGGGCAAACCTTTTTGCTTCTGTGGCAGGAGCTTTTATGTATTTCGCCACGCTGACGGAAGTGCCGATTCTACAGGGACTCTTAGGTGCCGGGATGGGCCAGGGACCTGCGTTGTCTTTACTTCTTGCAGGGCCCGCGCTTAGTTTGCCTAATATGCTGGTTATACGCTCGGTTATGGGAACGCGGAAAACGATCGTGTTTGTTGTGCTGGTCGTGATAATGGCGACGATTTCGGGATTGTTATTCGGGTCGTTTTTCGCATAAGGATTGTTTTAAAACTCAGAGGATTTAATTGTGACGAAGATTCAGGTGCTTGGTACGGGATGTCCTAAATGCAAAAAGCTGGCAGAGAACGCCGAAACTGCTGCCAAAGAACTTGGGATTGATTATGATCTGGAAAAAGTAACGGATATTAACAAAATTATGCAGATGCAAGTTATGGTTACACCTGCGCTGGTAATTGATGGAACGGTCAAAGCGGCGAGTAAAGTCCCCTCGAGCGATGATATTAAGGGTATGCTTGCTTGATTTCCGAGCAGCCCTTATTTTGAATACTATAAGGTTCCTAAACTTTAATCGGAAGCGCAACTTTTTACTGTTTCATACCACCTCGATCGATAGTTCGCGGCACGGCTGCAAGCAATATAGAGTTCAAAGCTAAGGTTTAAGTTGAACTTTTAGGAGGACTTAGTTTCGTTGGCAGGATCGGATAGGACAACTATCACTAACCGATGGACTTAACGATCAGATCAAAATTATGCTAACAACTTCGTACAGATATGTAAGTAATGACAATTCCTAAAAAAAATACCCCCAGCGATTTAGATGGGTATAACAGCTTCTGGATGTGAGTTGAGATTGCTTTTAATACGCCCGGAAGGACTCGAACCTTCGACCTTCGGTTTAGGAAACCGATATTGGAGTCTGTCAACAAAAAAATGTGCGTTTTTAGCCAAATATTGAGGTTATTATTGTTACTGAGATCATTAAAGTTACATTGGGTGGAGTCATAATGGAGTCATAAAAATTCGTGGTATAATGCCTGCATTGAAAATAATTTTCATTTTTTTTGGAGCAATCGATGCAGGCTGATTTTACGATGGTTTTTTCATATCGGCGGCAGGCCCAATGAAGCGAACTGCCGGTGAAATAATATGCCCGATCCAGGATCCTGGCCAGTGGTCTTTTTTGAAGCGGCGATTTCGACTCAGCAGCGCAGAGACATATGTGGCGATAAAAATCTGCCAGGCCTTTAACGTCGGCCAGATCGCAGGCCGAAGAAACCGCTCGGCAAACACGGTCAGGAGGCAGCGGGAAAGTATCCGGGCCAAGACGGGTACCAGAAACGATGTTGAGCTGCTGACGACATTTCTGATGGCATTGAGGTGGGAGGCTGATAATGCCTACGGCGGATGATAAAATCTTTTATCCCCAGCATTGTCTGCAATGCCTGTGGCAGAATCCAAGAGCTGACCTTCATATACCCTGTCCGCGATGCGGTTCGCACAAGGTCATAAACTGCAACGGCCAGATTTACGAAGATGTGCTCAGTTCAAATAAGCCGCTCAGCCGCGATCAAGAATCCGCCCGACAGTTACATGATTAAAGCCGTTGCCCCGGCAGGTAAAGCCCTCGTCTTTGAGTCGGCGGCAGATGGCACGCAGGCTCATCCGCTGTCGCTTTAGCTCCCTGATTCTATGGATCACGGTCTGCTCGGCGGCCTCTTCTATCAACCTCGCAGGATCAGCAGGATCGTTTGTCCAGCCAAAAGGCGGGTGCTTGCTCATTCGTCTGCCGTTTGCCTGGTGGCGAAGCATGGCGGCCTTTGTGCGGGCGGCGGTAACCTTTCTTTCGTATTCTGCAAGCGTCTGCAGAATCTTGCGAACAAGCCAGTCCTCGTCACTGTCGTTCCATGTTCCTTCGCCCGATACGCTGATGATTGAAGCGCCTTTCTTTTTTACTGCCCTCTCGATGATGTCACTTAGGTAAACGCTTCTTGCCAGTCGGTCAAGTTTATAGACAACCAGAACATCGCCGCGTTTGAGCAGCTCTATGGCCTGCCAGAGAGCAGGTCTGTCCTCGTCTGATCCGGAAAGTGCTTTGTCACTTAACCTGGCTGAAACAGGAAAGTTGTTTTTATCACAGTACTCGCTGCAGAAATCAAACTGTGCCTCGACTGACTCACAATCGTCGGCGTATCGCCGCGGCGAGTAGCGGGCATAAATTATGGCTGAGCTCATCTGAATTCTCCGTGACATAGTGTTTGTGAAATGTGCGATAAGTATAATACAATGCAACTACAGAGGCAATAGCTAAAAGCGAAGATTTACAGAAACTTTTGTTAGGCTTGCCTAACTCTTGCGGGGCTAAGCTGCTGCCCTGCGCGCGAGCTAAACTCGACACTAAAAGTCCACACGGCGGCGGCGTCAAAACGGCTTCGGTGACATATGGTAAGGTGCGTGCCCATTGTAACAGCGTTTTTAGGGCTCTAACGGCCTTTTTTGCAGGACTTTGCGGGCAAAAAAGTTTTTTTTGCCGGCCCTGAATCCGAACCACACCCCCGCCGCCGGTTCGAAAAGTACCTTTACTTAACCGGCGAAAAAACAAAGCATTTTTTTCGTTTTTCCTGAATTCGTAGTCAAAAAGTGTATGGATTTAAGCCCAATTAGCTGATAAAAAAACAGGTTTTCTCGGAATTTATGTAATTTTCTCAATTTTTATCAATTTAGTTTAGGCGCAGCCCGTCCCGGTGTCGTATGATAAATATAAATTGAATACGGGGGCAAAGAGCAGTGCCATGGAAAACAAGAAACTGCTGCGTGAAAAGTTAAAACGTACCGGATATTGGGATGCTTATGTTGAATTTCGTGAAGAGCTTAAAAGACAGGGCCACAGCCCTCGGGATGCCGACAAAGAGGCCAGGGCGAAGTTTTCGCCGCTTGCCGATGCCGGGCCCCGGGACGATTCTGCTGATAGCGCTGTCTGTGCCGATGTTTTTGCTGGCAGAGCGAATGTCTCTGCAAGGAAGGTCGTTCAGTGGGTCTTCAACCACATTGACGTCGAGGACATCGGACCCGAAGACGCACCTTCGGCGGGAGCATGGAGTTTACTTGCAAGACTTCGTAAGTATCCCGACCTTCTCAAAGAATTCTACCGCACCATCTGGGCGAAGATGCTGCCTACCCGCAGCGAGATCGAGGCTACAGAGAAGTTCGAAGACGACGGACGGCAGCAGCTGGATATTATCGACAAGCTGGCAAGGGCAAGAGAACATGAATGAATTTTACGATCTGGTTCCCAAGGACTTCGACGCGAACTTAAAGTTCCGTCGAGAGATTATCTCACAAGGCTGCAGCGACAAAAAGGCCGCAGAGGAGCTTTGGATAATGTGCAGCCGTGATCCGCTTTTTTACTGCAACGCCTTTGTCTGGACTTACGATCCCAGAATAAAGCCGATACCGGCGATTCCGTTTATCACCTACGACTACCAGGACGAGGCGATAATGAAAATCGAGTCTGCTCTTGGCAGTCACGATCTGTTCATCGAAAAGTCAAGGGACATGGGTGCCTCGTGGCTTTGCCTTCTGGGCTTTGAGTACAGGTTCCATTTTAAGCCCTTGCAGTCGTTTCTCTGCGTCTCCCGCAAAGAGGACTTAGTCGATAAGACCGAGGATCCTGATTCGCTGTTCTGGAAGATAGATTTTATTCACAAACACCAGCCCGGCTGGCTGAGGCCTAATGTCAACCGCACCAAGCTGCACATTTACAACATCGACAACGGCTCGACCATAGACGGCTCATCGACCACCGGCGACGTAGGCCGGGGCGGTCGAAGGACGGGGATACTGCTGGATGAGTTTGCCTCTGTTGACGACGGCCACGCTGTTTTGCGTGCCACAAGGGACACCACCAACTGCCGGCTGTTTAACTCAACGCCCAAGGGAACCGGTAACGCCTTTTACGAGATCAAGCAGACCGATGTGGCCAAACTCCGTATGCACTGGAGACGGCATCCGGTAAAGTCAAAGGGTTTATATTGCAGTGAGGACGGTCTGGTAAAGCGGCTGGATGATTTCAGCGGCATTATCGAGATCGGCGATAAGGAGTTTCGCTATCCCCAGGAGTATTCGTTTATCACCGACGGTAAGCTCCGCAGCCCGTGGTATGACGAGCAGCTTCGCCGCGCCGCTCATACGATGGAGATCGCCCAGGAGCTTGATATTGACTATCTCGGCAGTGACT
>PWDX01000055.1 GCA_003553245.1 Phycisphaerae bacterium | reverse complement strand
TTCAACATCCGGGACATCAGAATTTGAACTGCAATACTTGCCCCATTCATATACTGAAGTGGGATTTTAGAACAGCTCAATTTAAAGCAGGCACACACATCCCCGCAAAGGGGATATCGACCCCGCAAGCCCTCAGGTTCCCGCCCCTGAGGGCTGTTTTTAAATCCGATTTTTATCCCGCTTTTCGCGGATTATGCTTGACATTCGGGACCAATTATATTTATGTAAAAATAAGACCATTTGAGGGTATAAGTGTAATGGGAGGTCGCAGGTAATTATGTTTGTCTGGCAAGTACTTTCAGCATTTGCGGTTGCGCTGCTCTTTACGGCGGTATTTGTAATCATATTCGGCCCCGGCGGACGGCTGGAGCATGCGGCTGGATTTTTTGTGCTTGTATTTCTCGCAAGCTGGGCAGGGGGATTATGGGTCGGGCCAGTCAATACTGAAATTACCGGGATTTATTGGATACCTTATTTTATTGTCGGGCTGGTTTTCGGCCTTATGCTTGCAATGGTTCTTAGTTCCAGACGACAGTTGCGCAGAGAAGTTAAAAATAAAATTGATATAGTTCTCTGGCTGATTATAGTGATTCTTCTGGCTTTGGTTGCAACAGGGTATATTCTTCCGCCCGAGGCTGTGGTGTAGAACAGCGCCTGGATACGGCGATAATCATATAGGAGCCCGCTTTCTCGATAAAAGGCGGGCTCCGGTTTTATGTGGCGCAGGCCAATTAAGCAAATTGCTATTGTTAATAGAGGAATATCCTTATACCGTCTCTGTCGATATCTTTTTAGTATCTCTTCTAAGAGAATACGGTTTTGGCCGGCAAAATAAAATGTGCATTTTGTTCCTGAAAGGAGATTGCGATGCACTGAAAACCTTTTTGAATTGGGCGGCGGCAAAACAACGCATAATTCAAAACCCCCTTGAATATTATACACCAGACAAGCAAGACCCTGAACGCAAAGGCGTTTTAACCCCTGAGCAGTTTATAACCCTTCTAAGCAGCACCATAAGCAAAAACAGCATAATCGGGCGTAGCACAGGCGAAGATCGGGCTTTACTTTACGCACTGGCAGGCTGTTCAGGGCTTCGAAAAAAGAACTTCTTTTGTTAAAATGGCGCGCGTTACACCTTGAAGCGGAAACCCCTTATGTTTTGGCACGGGCTGGCACCACCAAGAACTCAAAACAGGCACGGCAGCCAATACCGGCCTGGCTTGCGGGTATGTTTGCGAAAATGAAGGCGTTCAGGGCGGCTTCAAAGACTGACAGGGTTTTTTCAGCTATTGGCCGATGGGCAAATGTTGCCGATCGGCTGAAGGCTGACTTGCGGGCGGCCAAGCTACCGCTTCAGGATTCAGAGGGCAATACTATTTTTTTTCACAGCCTGAGGAATTCGTATATTTCTTTTCTTGCCGACAGCGGAACGCCTTTTAAGGTTGTTCAAAAACTGGCCAGACATTCAGATCCTAAGTTGACTTTCAACACCTACGCCAGAACCTTTGAACAGACAGAGCAAAAGGCGATAAACCTACTACCGAGTTTCGGAGGTTTTTTAAGTGCCAGTTTCTGCGCCACCTCCGAGCCACAAAAAGGTATAAAACAGGACGAAACAGGAAAGACCACCCCCGATAACGAGCTAAAAACCCAGTTTTTCCAAAAAAAACAATACCCCCACGGGGAGTCGAACCCCGGTCTCCAGAATGAGAATCTGATATCCTAGGCCACTAGACGATGGGGGCATTTTAATTCTTGCCGGAGCTGTTACAACACCTGTTCCAGCAGCAGCGACAAATTTGCAAAAAAACTAATGATACGAATACTGCGTCATAAGTCAAGCCCGGATTACTAAAACTTAGGGGTTTTCTTTTAAGTTTTTGCGCAGTAAATCCTTATGCAACCAAAAACAGGTACTTATTGCTTCAGTCAGCCCATGCAAACAAACGGTAGGCAAGGAAATCAGGTTTATGTGGCGACGGCTGACTCAGATAAACTAAGCGATCACAAATTTTCGTATAACTAAAAATGCAAAATATTGATTATTCAGCAAGCCCTATCTGTAGATTACGCAAATTATGTAGGGCTGAAGCTGTGAAAATGTAGGGATATAATTCTTCAAAATACCATAGCTGAGCGAAATACAAGCCTATAGGCGCCGGTTCGACGGTTTGGCCTTGTTGTGTTTTTTGTATTAACCAGTTGCCGCCTTCTCGGGCTGCGGCGAGTGTTTCTTTTTTTGATTCTATCTCTGTGTTGGACAATAGTAAGCTTGCCAGTGCATCAACTGCGAGGGCAGTTTCTTCGACGGAGCTTTTTGTACCCTTACCTGCGCCCCAACCGCCATCATCGTTTTGGTTGGTCAATATCCATCGTGCGGAATTGATTAACATTGCCCGGCATTCTGCAATCTGACAAATACCGAGAATTACTCTGGCTGTTCCATAGAGAGGGTTTTGCTTTGTAGGGTTGTTTTCATTTCCGAACCAAAGGGGCGCCCATGAACCATCGGAGTTCTGGGTTTTTCGCAGATATTCGATTGCTCTTGCCATGGCATGGTTAATTTGATTTTGCAGAGCAGGGTTTACTTTGCCTGACCATATCTGCATAGATTTTATCGCGTGCGCGGTAAGATCTGCTGCACTGCGGTCGAAAGGCATATTCATCCATCCTTTGCAAAAAGTTGGCATACCTCCGTCATTATTTTGCAGACTCAAAAGCCACTTCAATCCCATCTCAGCGGATTGAACGCGATCTTTATCATCGGCCAAGAGATTGTTGATCGCTATTAAAGCCCCGGGGGTATCATCGGCATCCGGAACGCCTCCGGGCAGGTCGGTCCAAGCCCAGCCTCCCGGCGCGGCATCGGTATACTTATGGCGTGTTTTGTATTGCTGGTCAATGAGCCAAGAAAATATATTCTGCCTGGCAGTTTTATTGAACCATTTCTCGAAATCAGGAGCCTTTGCTAAAGCGTTGACAGTCAGCGAAGTCAGCCAGGTAGAAAGATTTGTGTCTATCGGCCAGCTTCCGTCTCGTCGGGCAGATTGGGCGATAAACTGAATCCCCTTTTTTACAGCCGGGCTTTGCCGTTTTGAAGCTCCGATCAGACTCATAACAACAAAGCTGGTTAGTGGTACAGCTTCGAGAAACCCGCCGTTGCAAGGTTGAATCTCGGCAAGGACTCTCATTGCTTTTTTTTGTGCGGCTGATCGCATAAGTTTAACAGCCGGGTTGATGTTTTTGTTTTTTTTGAAATTCACCAGTCCCATTGAGATAAGGGCCGGCAGCGCATAACTCACTACCGACAGCGGCAGCCAACGGAATAATCGCCTCGGCATTACGGCTAATTCGAAAGGCAGAGGTTTTATGAAGGGCCAAAGATTTCCCTGATTGTCGCCGGGTAAGCCGGCCAGAGCGCACATAGTCAGAATTGGCACGGAAAAAGTTTTGTCTTCTCGATATTTGCTGTCTATGGCTTTGGCAAGGTCTTCGCTTTGGGTGCTGCCGGCAATGTCTGTAAGCCAGAGGCAAGTTCGTTTGATTAAATTCTGATGTTCGTTCTGTTTATCGGCGGCGGTAAAAGCCGCCCAGCAGAGCATGGTAGTGCTGATGTTGCTTTTGCTTTTTACAGTATCACCCCAGCCTCCGTCTGAGTTTACCGTTTGGCCAAGCCATCGCAGGCCGTTGCGAATAAGGTTTTTATGTTTTTCACTGTCGGCCAGATGGAGGGCGAATACCGCGGTTGCAGTTGCAAGGGCGCTGCTCGAGAGCCTTCCTGCCCAGAAACCGTTGCTATTGTATCGGGCGTATAATTCTCTTTTGAGGTTTTTAAGCGTTATGTCGAGTTGTTCTGCTATTTCAGGCATCTGCCAAATTCCCCAGTGCCAGAAGGCCGTAGTATGTGTATTCGCAATCAATTGTGTTGTCGAGCCAGTTACCGGAAAATCCGCCCCGGTTTGACCATAAGCTGTCTATAAAATCGAGAGTTTGATTTTTTAAGGGCTTTAAATAAACACCGTTAAGTGCAAGGCTGTGCAGGGCAACGGCGGTAGAGAGCATATCCGGTATGCCAACAGCTTCGGCGGCAATGAATCCGCCTCGGTCATATTGCTCCAACATCCATTGCAGTGCCTCATCGTCAGGAGTCTTGCCAAGAGAATGATAAATCACAAGAGCAGCAGCGGTTGCCGGTACAGATGCGGCACTTACGCCATGCAGGTTAGCAAATCCGCCATTTTCAAGCTGAAGTGATTTTATGCAATTCAGCAATGCCGGTTTTTCCGGCAGGTCCTGGTCAATGTCATGGTATGCACCCATTGCAAGAAAACAACTATATATATTTCCGCTTTTACTGTCGAGAACATTGTCGAACCCGCCGTCGGGGGTGATGAATCGCGTCAGAAGTTCGGCCAAATTTAAACTGTTAACTGGCATTTCCAGCAGAGCGCAGCATCGAATGTAAGAGGCTAAGTGGACAAGGTCTGGGAGATTCTCAGGCGATATAGCATTGATGTAATCGTAAAAACCAGAGTTGTCAAAATTATCACCCACGGCCATAAGTCCACCCAAGCCAAAGACAGTATAATACAGGTCGCTTTTTTGAGATCTGTCGCTAAATCCGCCATTCGGAGATATCTGCCCGTTTAAAAATTCGGCTACCAGCGAAGTAGAGTTACCAAGTATTAATTTAGCTTTTCCGGCGGCCTCGGCCATGTCGGAGCTTATAGTCATCGCAACAATCCATAACTTCCAATTCGTTGAATATTTTGCCGATTAGCTTCCTCAGAAGGGATTTGAAACTCGAATTGTCCACTCCCGACAGCGAATTAATAGCCTTTAACTTATAAAATTCCATCAGATCATATGCCGCTGATTTGATTTTCAGCTCGGCCATCAATTCACGCACCGCTGTTTTTGAATCATGGCTGGGATTATCGCAAAGACAAACCGAATTCAGAAGCCGCTTTTGCTGCTCATTAGCGCGCTGATAGGCAAGGGCAAGCAGGATTGACGGCTCGATGGAATTTAGCTTGTCATCGGCAAGGTCATCATTTATCTGATAAGCGATGCCGAGTGCGTCGGTGTAATCGACAAGTATAGGGTCAATTTTGTTTTCTGCCCGTGCTAAAATTGTTCCGAGTTTCAGAGCGACCAGAAACGCAGGAGCGGTTTTTTTTCGGAAAGTGTCAATTACATCTTCAACTGTTAGCCGAGAGCGTTCTCGATGCCAGGAAAGCTCACTGCCCTGCCCGAGGCAAAGCGTTTTATGACCCTGTGATGCGGTTTTAAGCATTTTTACTTTTATTTTATCCGGTTCATTTAGTTCCGCCAACAGCCTATAGCCTTCTCCGAGAAGATAATCGCCTACATTTAACGCTATCGGTATGCCGTACAATGCGTGCACTGTTTTCTGCCCATAGCGAGTTGTATCACCGTCTTCGATATCATCGTGAATAAGTGAGGCTTTGTGAAAACATTCCACTGCTATTGCGGTTTTATGGACAGTGTCTGTAAGTTCGAGGTTATTATTCATGAGCGACTGGTATGCGCAGACTACAAGCAACGGCCGCCATCTTTTACCCGCTTTGGACAACCATTCAATCGCCAGTTGCTCGGTCTGTGAAGTGCCCGGTGACATAGTTTGTCTTAGGTTATCTGGGTCGAACCATTTGTCCACCTTTTGTCTGATTTCGGGCAGATTTATCAGCAGCGATTCGGCCTGGCTGCTTTCATATATCGCGTCCCATGCCCAGTCAACATCAATCGAAGTGTCCACACAGCCGTCATTTAGCAGTGGTATGGCAATACCCGGAACAGCCCCTGCTTCCATATAAGGAAAAACGCGTTCCAGGACACCCAGACAGCTAATACCAATGACGGCTTCTATCTGGCCGCTGGCGATCAATGACATCACAACAGGCGAGCCTTCCGCCACCAGGACGGCGTAACCAAGACGCTCCGCTTCAGTTTGGAATTCACAGATGAGACAACCGCCGCATTTATCACAGATAAGGCCGAACTCGTCTATCTCGGCGCAACAATTAGTCCTGTCTCGCAAACACCTCGGCAGCAACAGTAGTCTGCGATTATAAGGAACTCCTGCAACTGTGCTCCGCCAGATTTCATTGTTGATAATAACACCGGCAAAATTGATATATTGGTTATCGAAGCAGGCCCGAGCAAGGACACTTTTTGCGTGGGCCGTTAATTCGCCGGCTGATAACGGGCCAACCAGATTATGCTCACGAACATATTCGGCTGAGACAGACTTGATCATATCCCGGGATTGTTTGGTTGCTGGTACGCGTTTTTCCGGAGGCCTGAGCGAGCCGGTTATTAGTTTATCTGTAGAATCCATTTCCTGACCTAATGACGGGCATTTATTTGCCTGCCGACTTTTTTAAATGCCTTTCTCCATGAATGAATTTCACCTTTGCCAAGTATTCGCAGAAGCGACCTTTTGGCAAGCGATACGCCGCCGGCGCGCTGGTTGTCCCAGAACAGACCGGGAATGCCTTTGAAATTGATTTCGTAACAGGTTCGATACAGTTCGAGGTGTTCGGTTGTCATTTTGTTTAAGGTGAATCTGTCCCCGTTGGCGGATTCACTATTTACAGGTTCATAAAAAATCGGGAATATGACTGCGTGTTTTTCGCCCAGGTACTCTACCAACCGTTTTGTCCGAATGACATCGTCCGGCGTTTCTCCGGGCAGGCCGAGTATTACGCTGAAAACGGAAAAGAAGCCACAGCGGCTCATTTTGTCGGCGGCCTCTTTTATATGCTGCTCCCAGTCATCGGCTTGCAGTGGAGCTATTTTACCGGGGCAATTTGTTTTTACAAGTTGACCGTTGGCACTTTCAATGCCCATATTAACCCATAAATAATCGGTTTTTTTGTTCCAGCTCAGTAATTGGCGAATTTCTCGTAGCTGGTTATCGCTGAATTGAAGCACTGATGAAATATTGCCGTGGTCAATCTGCATAAACGAAAGGCCTTCGACTTGCCGCATCTGTTCAAGTAATTCGGCAAGTGCTTCAAAATTAATATTGCCGCCTTTTGCGCCATAGCGGAAAAAGTCTTCGCTACTGCTGACAACTGAGGTAAGTCCGGCATCACGATTGCGATGCAGATCGGCCAATATTGTATCACTGCTGAGATGACGCATTTTTTTGTGTGCCATTGTGCAAAAGCGACATCCCTTTCCGCAACCTCGTGAGAGTTCTATAACACCCATTGTTGAAGCGGCTGTTATGGGAACAATTTTATCAGTAGCCGAGTCTGATTCGGTATAATCGAAGGTTTCTTTGCCCTCGAGTAAATCGGCGATAAATTGAGGACCGAAAGACTCAAAATAACCTTCAAACACAGCGTCGATACCGAGTTCGTCCCGAGTTTGCGGATACGCCTTAAACTGCCATGCGCCGGCTCCGCCTGCTATTACTTTAAATTTATATTCCTGTTTCGCCTCTTTCAACTGGTTCAGTAATTCAAAAGTCCAAAAACGGGTATATAGTTGGCCATCCCAGAAATTGGTAGTGGTTGTATTGCTCATTCCTTTTCCAAGCGGGTCGCTGGAACTGAACAATACAGCCCTGACCCAGGGGCCCAGCAGTCGCGGCAAAGCCTCCGGTGTAGTGCAAACCACATCTTGTTCGGTAAGTGGTGTATAACGCAGCAAGGCGGATTCGATTCGCCTTAATCCCAGCGCAGCGGTCAGGGCTCTCCCGTTGGGAGAGGTTTTGGCTGGTGGTGACAGAAACCTTCGCATTGCCAACTGCGGAACCTGTGTCGTCTGCATCGTGGCAAAGATGCCCTCGAACAGTATCTTATATTCGGCACTAAGGGTGCGATCCGCAACAAGAATAACAGCAGGTGTTAATCCTTTAGTTTCCACAATAGCTGTCCTGTTTACTCATGGATATTCAATCTTTGCTCTCTTTCAACTGTTCTCTGGCACGCGATATATCCTGAGGAGAGAATGTGGCAATAACATCGGCGGGAATACCAAGTTTCTTTTGAAGTTCCTCAAGGTCACATTCTGATGAAGTATCCGCGGAAAATCTTTTGCCTTTACCTCGATTTTTCAGCTTTTCGTAAATATTGTCCGTTACGAGTCGGCTGTAATCTATGTTCATGTTATTCGGTATTTTGCTATTGGTGTCGGGTTGATCGCCATTGATAGGCGAGGCGTTATGCTTTGGGAATATTATCGCGCTTTGCGGGCATATACGCGCGCAGGCAGGACAGTTCGTTTTGCAGGCGCGCGGGTTCTTAACCTCAACCTGACCTTCTGAAGATAAAGCGTAAGTCCCGAAAAGACAGAAATTAAGACATTTTTTACAGTTTACGCATCTACTGTAATCGATAACCGGAAACCATGGTATCCACCCGGACGGCTTTTCGGGTTTGGAAGCTTTTGGAGGAGAAACATTACGGGCTAATCGCTCCAGGATATTCTCAACTTCACGTTGATTCCTTGCGTTGGCAAAGTCGACTTTTTCATCTTTAAGTTCAACTCTGCCTGCTCGAAAAAGCCATTTTATCGCCCGTGGGTAACAGGCTATGACTGTAAGTTTTTCGGACTCTGCCCAGAGTCGCAACTTATCATCACCGTCTGCGCAGAGCTTGCACAAATCCGGAACTATGCTATAGGGCAAGCCGCAATTTTCAATCGCTGAGATTAACCGCTGCCTGGAATCTTGGGCAACAAAATCATAACATGCGCAATCGCAATAAAGTATGTGTTTCTTATCCGGCATAGAAATCCTTATTCTGCTTTTATATCATAACACATCAGGACATTGCCGTGGCGAATATATAACCTGCCGTCACTTATGGCAGGATGCGCCCAGTGCGGTCCGTCACCGAGTTCTACCTGAAAAGCGCTTATAACATTGAATCCTTCAGGTGTCGGCTCGACCAGCGCAAAATTTCCGTCACGCTCTTCATAACAATATAAGTGTCCGTCGGCATAAATAATACTGCCTTTATTGTGCCAGTGCTGCTCGTACATAACTTCGCCGGTCTGCCAATCCAGGCAGCACCAGTTGCCGTCAGCATTTCCCTGCCAGTTGGCGCCGTATATGTAACCGTCAATCTCAGCAACTCCGCCATGGTGAACATCAAGTGTTTCGTCGACCCAGATTCGCGTTATAGTTCTTCCGTCCTCGGAAACCTCATACATAGCGCCGCCACAGTCATAACCGCTGGTAGTGTACACCATTCCGTCACGGTAAACGGGTGTAACCGGATTTATATTTCTTGGGTGTGACTGGTATTCAGAGAAAGCATCCTTGTATATTATATTTCCATTGTCAGCATCTATAAAAACAACATGATCGCTTGTCATGGTAACCAGTAGCCGCATGTCGCCACGCTGAAACATTAAGGGAGAACAGTAGGATGACTCATCGGTCAGATCGGTTGTTTTCCAGACTATTTCCCCTGTTGTTTTATTTAATGCAACCATGGAGGCTACCTGGCCTCCGGGTGTACAATAGACATTCTCTGAATCAACAACCAAAGATTCGCCAATACCCCATGTTGGCATCTGGATCTGGAATTCTTCCTGGGTATCGACTGTCCAGACTATTTCTCCGGTGGCTGCATCAAGGCAGACCACTTTGCCATGCCCGCTCATTAAGTATAAATTACCATTTTTATAAGTCGGCGTAGAGCGTGTACCTCCGTGTGACCTTGTCCATTCAGTGCCATAGTTGGTTTGCCATTTTAGATTTCCGTCAAGATCAAGAGCAAATACAACCCCATCACCATCAATTATGCCTGCAGTATAAATGCTTCCATCAACTATAATAGGTGAAGAAAAGCCGGTTCCAACACCCTCGTATGCCCAGAGCATTTCCGGTCCGTCTTCGGGCCATCGGCTAAGCAGGTTTGTTTCGGATGATTTGCCGTCCCGATTCGGGCCCCTGAATTGCGGCCAATCGGCGGCATATACTGCCATATTCATAAAAACCAAAAAAATTACGATAGCTGCTTTGATTTTTTCCATTGTGGTAACCTTTCTTTGACATGAGTGAGTGATTTATTTGCTTATCTCAACACAAACAAAGTCTCCGGCAGCGTTGCGAGCATAAATACGACCGTCAGCCAGTACCGGCATTGTCCAGCATCTGCCTTGCAGTATTCTCTTTTCCCCAAGCTGACGGTACTCTTGCGGTGAAGCCTCAGCAAGTACCAATCGTCCGTCTTCACTTAAAATAATCAACTTCTCATCGGCAAGAATCAGGCTGCCCTTGCCAAGACCGCCCTGACTCCATAAAACTTCGCCTGTATCAAAATCCATACACTTAAGCTCGGATTCGTCAAAGCCATAAAGGTTGCCCTGCCAAAGCACCGAACTGTTCATATGATTGCGCATATCTCTGCTTTTCCAAACCTCCGTTAGATTCTCATTGTCGAAGTGAAGCAGAGCACAGCCCTGGTTATACCCTGAAGATATAAATATTTTGTCACCTGATATTATTGGATCGGCGGCATTTACATCATATCTTGTCGGCCAGGAAAACTTGTCCAGAATTCGTCCGGTTTCGGCTTCAAGGACTGCAAATTCGTTTGCAACAAACATCGCGAGTAAAGTCTTTCCGTCTCTTTCAAATTTGACTGGTGTGGCATAGCCGCCGGCGCCTGTTCCATTTTCCCACAACAGCTCACCTGTTTTTTTGTCAAAAGCCATGCCATAAGAACCTACATTGAAAACTGCCATATCGTCAACTATAAGAGCCGAGCCTGCCAAGCCCCATGTCGGTATTTCGATACCGTAGCGTTCAACAAGGTCCAAGTCCCAGATGGTTGAGCCATCGCTATCGTCACGGACAAATATCTTTGCTGTCTTGCTTAGCGTATACACTCTGCCGTTATGGATAACAGGGGAGGCGTTGGGTCCGCCTTCGTATTGTCTGGGTGTACGAGGTTCCGGGTGCGACCGCTCCCATTTCAAATCACCGGTTTCCACATCGAAGCAGTAAAGTACATCATTATCATCAACATTACCTTTAACAAATACCTTGCCGTTATCTATAGCCGCTGCGGAAAAACCCCAACCTATAGATGCTGTCCACGCTATTTCAGGCTCATTTTCCGACCAATCTGCGTTTAAATCAGTTTCCTGCGAAATTCCATTGCGATCCGGACCTCGCCAGTATGGCCAATCATTTGCGACAGCGTTCTGGCATATCAGCACTAAAATAGAACAGATGACTAATCCGCTAAAAACAGGGTTGGTTTTATAATTCATTACAAAGCTCCTAAATAAATCGTTAATTTCCTATTTACATATCCTTTAAAGCAAGCGCCCCGGTAGGGCAGCAATTAACACATTTTTCTGCACTTTTCAACAATGACACATTCATAGGTCGTCCGAATGGCACATCAACACGAACATCAAAGCCTCTGTTTATAAAACTCAAACCAATTTCTTCCCCCGACTCTGCCGCTATTTGCAAACAAAGGCCGCAAGCGATACACTTACCCGGTTCATAAACGATCAGATCATGCTCGGTATTCTGGACAAATAATTTTCTATCGGGGTCTTTGTATCGTGTGCTTTTTGCGCCATACCGCTCGGCAATATCTCGTAATTTACAATTGTCGGCCTTGCGACAGTCGCAGTGTAAACACCTCTGCGATTCTATTTGAGCTTGCTGAGCCGTTAAGCCGGTCTTGCTGTCAGCTTCAGTTCTTTGCCCCACAGAGGCTCCAAAAATCACAGGGTCCTTTTCACCATCTTTCAACTTACCAAATCTGCTGTTAAAGCGATGCCTTTGGCCTGATACGGCCTGGCCTTTTAAGACCTGACTTATGGCTATTGCGGCTTCTTTGCCATCGGCAACAGAGCGAACCGCCTGCCTGCGATTGCGAACAATATCACCGCCTGCAAAGACCCCCTCAAGGGCTGTTTCATATGTGTTTCGCTCAATAACTATACCTTTTTCATTTATAGGTAAACCGAACAACTGTCCGCTGTTTTTTGGCGGCTTGCCGATAGCAATAAAGACAGAATCAAATTCCTTTCGCAACCGGTCGAACGGAATATCTTTACCAATTGTAACATTACCTTTAAATTCAATACCGCAGTCCATAAGGGTCTTTATTTCAGAATCAAGAATATCCGGCGGCAAAACATCTTCGTCAATACCATATCTTAGCATTCCGCCGGCTTTGTCGTGGTCATCAAACACAGTGCATTGATATCCACTCTGTCTTAGATAGTATGCCGCAGAAAGACCAGCAGGACCTGCACCGATTACAGCGACTGTTTTTCCGCATAAATCTTTACATTCAGGCCGCCAGGGCTGTTGCGATTGTAAATCAACATCAGCGACAAATCTCTTCAAAAGACAGACAGATACCGCTTCATCAATTTGTCCTCGTCGGCATGCTTTTTCGCAAGGCGCCGAACAGATTCTACTCAGCACAGCAGGCATTGCGATATCCTGCTTGACATTTTTTAAAGCTTGCTTGTATTGCCCGGCGGCGATTTGTCTTATCATAAGAGGAATATTCATCTGTGCCGGGCATGCTGTCTGGCATGGTCCGATGCAATCGCCAAGATGGTCACTGAGCAATAATTCCAAAGCAGCTTTGCGAGACTGGGTAACAACTTCGGATTTCGTATCGACGATCATGCCGTCCTGAACCACCCACCCACAGGCCGGCACAAGCGCATCCGAGTCAGCCAGCCTGACCACACAAACCATACAACTGGTAGTGGCTTTGTATGGCTTTAGAAAGCACATCTTTGGAATCTCGATTCCCGCCTTTTCCGCGGCATCGAGAATCGTCCAGCCGTCGGGAACTTCAATCTGTTTATTGTCAATACTCAATTTAGGCATAGTTATCTTACTATTATAGCATCAGCTGGGCAGCCGGGTCTGCAAACATCACACCGGGTGCATTTCTCGCTGTCAATTTCATGTTTTTCGTATGGCCGCATCTCGATCGCATCGGCAGGACAACTCTGAGCGCAAACTGTACATCCGATACAATCATCAGTTACCGAATATTCTACCAGTGCCTTGCATTTTCCTGCCGGGCATCGCCCTTCGATATGAGCCTCGTATTCCTCACGGAAATATTCGATCGTGGTAATCACTGGTGTAGGGGCGGTCTTGCCCAGGCCGCATAGGCTCCCTTGTCGGACAAGTTGGCTTAATTTTTCCAGTTCTTCGATATCACCTTTTTCACCTTCGCCCTGGCATATTCTATTCATTATATCCAGCATCCTGCGCGTACCAATCCGACAGAAAGTACACTTTCCGCAGGATTCCTCCTCTGTAAACTCTAGAAAATAACGAGCAATATCAACCATACAATCGCCATCATCCAGCACTACCAGTCCGCCGGAACCCATTATCGCTCCGACATTTGTCAAATCCTCATAATCTATCTTGGTGTGAGCCAAGCGAGCCGGAACACACCCTCCGGAGGGTCCGCCGACCTGCACTGCCTTTAACTCTCTGCCTCCAGGGACTCCCCCGCCGATTTTCTCTACGATATCCTTTAGAGTAATGCCCATCGGGACTTCTATCAGAGCTCCTCTTCTGATTTTCCCTGCAAGTGAAAATACTTTTGTTCCTTTGCTTTTTTCCGTTCCTATGGCCGCGAATGTTTCCGGGCTTTTTTTTATGATCCACGGCACCGTCGCGTAAGTTTCCACATTATTAACGAGTGTTGGTTGTCCCCATAAGCCGTTCTGAGACGGATATGGAGGGCGAAGCCTGGGCATGCCTCTTTGTCCCTGTATGGCCGCTATAAGAGCAGTTTCTTCACCACAGACAAAAGCCCCGGCCCCTTTTTTAATCTCAAGACTGAAACTAAAATTACTTCCCAGAATGTTATGGCCTATTAAATTTCGCTTTTTGCAGATGTCCAGCGCCTCAGCCACCCGTTTAAGCGCTATCGGATACTCAGCTCGAATATAAAAATAACCTTGATTGGCGCCGACAGCATAAGCGGCAATTGCCATCCCTTCGATTATCCGATAAGGACAGGATTCAAGCAGCATCCTATTCATAAACGCTCCGGGATCGCCCTCATCTCCGTTACAGATAAGATATTTAATTTCCGAATCCTGCTCATACACTGTTTGCCACTTAAAACCGGTACTAAATCCGGCGCCACCTCGACCTCGCAACTGACTTTTTGTAACCTGTTCGATCACCTGACTGGGAGTAAGGTTTTCCAGGCAATGCCGCAATGATTCAAAACCGTCTGCCTGCAGATACGCCTCAATATCGCCCGGATCCTCGCTACTGCAGCCGAGTGTCGTTATCTGCTTCTGGGAATCCATATAAGCAGATATTTGTTTATCCCGGAAATCCAGGAGGTGCCTGGTTACCCCCTGCCGTCCGTTATCGCTTACCAGTCTGTCCAGTGCGCCGGAAACAATATGTGATATCCTCTTACTCACAGCCGGCATTTTGAAATGCCTCAGTAATATTGGTTTGACATCTTCGGGCTCAACTCTGGCATAAATAGAATTTTTCTTACTGGGTATCGCAACTTCCAAAAGGGGTGTTTCATCGCAAATACCAACACAACCGACAGGCTTTATCCTCGCTCGGATACCTGTCTCATCCAACGCTTCTTCGGTAGCCTTGAACACTTTACCGCATCCTCTGGCCACACAGCAAGAATCCAGACTTACACGAATTTCAGGAAGTGCCAGAGACTTATCCTGCGAGTCTTGTTTTTTAGAGTCTTGTTTTTTCTGCTGTTCCAGATATTTGAGAAAATCCTGTATGACATCGCCTGCCGTCTCAGCCGTAACATGGCCGTAGGTTATCTCTCCTATCTGAACAGCAGGCGCAAGTGTACAGCAGCCAAGGCACGCCACTTTCTCAACCGTGAAATTCTTCTCGGCGTCGGTGTCATCATCCTCTCCAATATTCAAATACCGTTTAAAGCCGTCATGCACAGGCTGTGCCCCTTTTACATGACAGGCGGTGCCTATGCAAACCTGTACTCGGTGTTTACCGGCAGGTTTGTGACGAAATTGGCTGTAAAAAGTTGAAACCCCGGCGATAGAGGCCGGCGTAATCTCGGTCAACTCACAAACCCGCTCCAGTGCGGGCTGAGGGAGATAGCCGTAATGTCGCTGGATTTCCTGCAAAATATCCAATACAAGATGCGCATCGGTGCCAAGTCTCTTGACTGTCTGGTCAACAAACAGGCCGTTGAAAGGTTCTGATTTATTAGTATCCGAAGTTATCATTCACTGTATCCTATGCAAAACAGATGTTCTTCGCCTCTAATGTACATTCGCCCTTCGACAAATGCCGGTGAAGCATGCACCTCCTGTCCCAGCGGATTTTCTGCAAGTTTTACAAACTCATCCGCTGCCTCCAGAACATACCCGACTCCTTCGATGCTAAACAGATATACCTTATCTCCCACTATACTTGGAGAAGCATGAAATTCGCCCCCAAGCTGGTCCTGCCAGATAAGATTTCCGTCTTGTATGCTGTGGACCGCTAATGCTCCGCCGTATGTGCTAAGAAGATATACCCTTTGACCGTCACTGACCGGACTGGCAATATCAGGAATACCCCTGTCTGCTGTCCATTTGAAATAGCTTTCGTCAATCATCTCATCACCGCCGGGTTCCACCGCTGCCATCTCAACATAAGGAGAAATAACCATAACCAGCCCATTGTCATAAATCGGTGAAGGAGCTATCTCTCCGCTCATACGGTCCGTGCGCCATATCTCCAGACCATCATCAGGATTATACGCGGTAAGGTAAGGTTCGCTTACCGTAATCAATTGATTACCTTGTTGTGTCTCTATAATAATCGGCGTTGTCCATGAATTTGTTACAGCACGCGGCGTTCGCCATACAGTTTCACCGCTTTGCCAATCCAGCGCGATAAGCCAGGACAAATCATCATCATGCAGCCCGTTGTCATACTGTATTATAATTTTGTCTTCATAGCCTACAACTGAAGTCGCGTGACCATAGATATTGTCCGGCTGGCCAAGGTTAACCACCCATTGCCGGTTACCGTCATAATCGAACGCCGCCACATCTCCTGTTGGAAAAAAAGCATAAACCTGATAACCGTCGGTGTAAGCTGTTGACGCGGCATAGCCGGTATCAGGATACAGATCCAGCTCGGAGCCGGCAACGTCCTTGTCGGGCACATCTGCTTGCCATAAAAGCTCTCCGCTTGCGGCGTCATAGCAATAAACCTGTTTTTGCGTTTCAGTCGCTCCGGTCAGAAAAACCCTGTCTTGCCAGACTATCGGCGAGTTTCGTCCTTCAAGCGGTATCGGACTTTTCCAGAGTATATTTTTACCGGTTTCGATATCCCACTTGTGGGGTATGTCCGTATATTGACTTACCCCGAGTCCTCCCGGGCCACGAAACCTTGGCCAATTTTCAGCAATTTCTTCCCGGCTGGGCAAACCAGGAACAGCGGCTACGGCAGTATCTGTTTCTTCGTCTTCCTCGATAGCGAAGTAGTTAATTTCAGGACTGAGCATAGCGATAACAATTGTCATTCCTCCGACCAACACAAAAGCTGTCATAACAGCACGGCGTGACATCGAGTCTGTATAAACATAAAATTGTGAGTATTTTATTCCTGGTACAGGCATTGGTTTATCATTTTGCAGGCTTTTTGCTAATTTTGCTCCGATCAATAAAATTGCAAGGTTAAACAAGAGCGGATAACCTGCCATTGACGTAAAGTCATACCACTGGATCCGAATTTTACGAGATTCAAAATCAAGCTCGCGGAACTGCTCCAGCAATGCTTCGTCTTCAGCGCCGCTTGCCAGCTCGGTTTTTATCTGAGCAAGCCGGTTTTCCTGCATAGGCAAAATGTAGGAATAGCGGAAATATCGCAGGCCGAGGACAGCAATAATAAGCACAGAAAACAACCCGCCGACAACGGCAATTCCAACCGCTGTCTGATACAAACTCTGCTTATTTCGAGGCTTGTTATTGTTAATCTCAGCCATACAAAACCTGTTTATCCTCTTGCAGTTTACTAAGCCTTAATCTTTCCCTAGGACAATACTCAAAACACCTTCCACACGCCAGACAATCACCGGCATCAGCAAGATATTCGTCACTGTTCCGCCGTATTGTGTGTTTTATCAGCGTTCCACCGATGACCAGGCCAATAAACCCACCTAATATCCAGCTACCTCTTGAAAATTCAGCCTGAATTTCCGCTGAAAGTTCATAGAGCGATTCAATGCTTTCACCGGTGCCTCGAAACGCCTCGCTTTCATCGGTTGTTCCTTCGACCTGTCCGCTTTCTTCCAGATATATCCTGTCTGCAAGTCGAACATCATGATGCGATCTGGATAACAATCCACTGATTTGGGAGCCGCCAAAGCCGCCTGCCAGAACAATAAACGGAAAAAGCAAAATCAAAACTGCCAGTATCTTTTTTCTTGCAGCAAGTTCCTCTGAAGAAGCCTCTCCGGTTGGCTTACGAATCGCCCCAAACGGACAGCTATCCTCGCAAAGCCTGCATTTGACGCATTCATCTGGACTGATTTTTACTTTCCATTTGGAAAGCCGTGAAAGCTGCCGCAGCAAAATTCCATAAGGACACAAAAACCGACAGTAAGGTCTGCCTATAAAAACACCCATTATCAGGAAAGCTCCGCCTATAGCCAATACACCAAAGTTGCCGCTAAGCCGGAAAAACGAGACAAAAGGATCATACTGGCATATGATAAATCCCGCTCCGGTTATAGCCAGCACTAACGCCAGGCCCAGGTACAGATACCCCAAAAGACGCAGTGATGATTCAAGCCAGAAAGGTACCGACAGCGGCTTTAACAGTACAACATCCTGTATAGCTCCAAGCGGACAAACTGTCCCGCAAAAAACTCTGCCGTGAAACAATGAAAGCGCCAGCGGCAAAAGAAATATTATGAGAACCGTAATCGGCACGGCATATCCCGGATCAAACATGGATACCGCCATATTCTGCGTAGCCCCAATAGGACAGACACATCCCATACGCCAGAATCCGAAAAAAGCCAGTGAAAATATCATAAGAGCCCAGGCATACTTCCTGCTTCGTTTTACGAATATAAAGTATGTGCCGACTCCAAGTGCTGCCGCCAGCACTGCGACCGCGATGTATTCATAAAAATCGGCATCTGGCGGCGGAGTCTCGGTTGTCGGCATTTCATAGCCGCTTTGAAAATCCGGTGGCGGAAATCGTCTTGTTTGTCCCGCAGCTATCGCTGTCAGGCAAAGAATCACACCCAATATTGTCATTAATAAATCTTTACGACGCATCACTCTAAGTCAGCCCACCTGCTTAAGTATATATGGTTCATCAGCCGGTACTTTTTTTATGGCCTGCGAAGGACACGCCGCTGCGATAGCGCATTTATTGCAATTGACGCACAAGTTATGACGAATCTGCAAAAACAACGAACCGTTGCCGAATGCGTTACAGCCTTTAACGCACTTACCACAGCCGTTGCACAAATCCTCGTCAATCGCGTAGCTGTAATAAGGGTCTTCAATAAAGGTCCTGATAATCGCTCCGGTCGGGCACAACTGATTTTCGGCCCCTGTGTCAAGCTCATGCGGATCGGGGTCAAAGTAGCCCGTGCAAAGTTCGCAATATCCGCACATTGCGTAAACATGTACGCACTTAACCGCTGAGAGGGCAAGGACGCACTCGGTTGTGCATTTTCCACAGCAGGTGCATTTGTAAGGGTCGATCTGCCACACTGTTTTTTCTTTTGCTGTTCGGCTAAAAGCAAATCCTGCAAGGCTGCCCAATGCCGCCATCGAAATGCCCCATAAGCCGTCATGCAAAAAACTTCGTCTGCTTGTATCTTTAGAATCTTTTTCAGCCATCCGATCGCTCCGAAAACTTAGCTCTTATCGATATTGCTCTGGGAAGTCCGCACTCGGTAAATACACCGCATTGCGTACAGACCCCCTGGTTGAGGCACTTACCGTCGCGAAGCAATCGCTTACGCTTTAATACAGCGGCTCCGCCGCCGGCGCCTATTGTCCCAAGACTGGCATATCGCAACCCGCCAATAAGCAGATTCCTTCGATTGAGTTTTTTATCCTGTGGTTTACTCATTGTTTTTCCCGTTGAAATACTCTGACCTTTCGCTGAAGAGGATCCAGCA
>PWDX01000120.1 GCA_003553245.1 Phycisphaerae bacterium | reverse complement strand
TTTAAGCCGCCTCATAATACCGATGCCGATGGTGCGGTTATGGGCGTTGGAATGGTCGCCACAAGCGCACCAGACGGAACTTATCAGCGAAGTCAGTTTCCACCGGTGTTCGCGTTTGACCTTACGAGTTTTCCGCTGACGGCTCGCGGAGCATTGGCGCGGGCAGGGCTGGGAATCGTAAGCTCACAGCAGTTCTACTTTAGTGATGATGTTCAAAGCGGTCTGGCCGAGGTCGATACCTCACATATTTACATACCCTTTCAGCGTGCTCAGTTACTGGCAGGTATGGACGGCCCGCCGGAAAGAGCCTCTGCTATCCACATAAAATTTGCCCCGGGCATAACAACCGAGCAGGGAACCAGGGAAATCGCGGCTTTATGGGCGGATTTTGTTGAAGAAAACTCCGACGCCAGCCAGGCCTTTCTGCTGGATCAGGTGCGAGTCGAAAGCTGGCGGACATTTCGCCGAGCGGTCATCGCGCCAATCGAGCATGAAAGAACGCTGATGATCGCTATATTCGGCCTAATCGCTATAATCACGGTATTTATCATACTCGTTATATTCTATATGATAGTCGCTCATAAAACCAAAGATATCGGCATTCTAAAGAGCCTCGGAGCGGTCCGCTGGGGAATACTTCAGCTTTTCCTGGGTTTTGCGTTTTTAACCGGCGTGGCAGGCTCGATTATTGGCACATCAGCAGGGATCGGGTTTTTGATGCGGATAAATCAGATTGAACAATGGCTTTATGAAAACTATAATTTCCAGCTTTGGGATCGACGAATGTATGATATTACCGAAATTCCCAGTGCGGTCGATACGACCACGGTCGTCGTTATCGCCTTGGCGGCAATAGCAATTTGCCTGATCGGGGCGTTTATACCGAGTCTCAAGGCGGCCAACCAGCAGCCGGTTAAAACTTTGCAGGTGGCGCAGGTATGACTGATAACTCAAAAATACTAACAGCCAACAAAATCCACAAAACATATCGAATGGGTGCGGCCAGAGTGAAAGTGCTAAAAGGCGTGGATTTGACGGTCAAAACCGGTGAATTTGTCGCTATCGTCGGCAGTTCCGGCAGCGGCAAAAGCACACTGCTGCACATCCTGGGCGCGCTGGATAAGCCGGATTCCGGAACTGTAAAATATCTCGATATGGAGCTTACAGCCGCCCGAAACGGCCAACTGAATCGCTATCGCAACAAAACCGTCGGCTTCGTTTTTCAGTTTTACCACTTACTCGAGGAGCTAAATGTCCTGGAAAATGTTTACATCCCTACAATGGTGTCAAAGAGCGTCTTTGGCTGGTTTGGAGTCCGGTCAGAGGCCAAAAAACGAGCCAGGCGATTACTTGAGCAGTTGGGTTTGTCTGACCGGCTAAAACACAAACCATATCAGCTTTCAGGCGGCGAACGCCAGCGAGTCGCCATCGCCAGAGCATTGATGAATAAGCCGGACCTTCTTTTGGCCGATGAACCGACAGGAAACCTTGACTCAAAGACAGGAAACAGTATCCTTAAGATATTTGACGAGCTCCACAGCCAAGGCCAGACTATCGTAATGGTAACACACGATGACAATATAGCGGCCAGAGCCCAGCGAATCGTTGCCTTGCAGGACGGAGTTATCAAAGGTAAGAATAAGTGCGCACCGCTGAAATGACAGGCGCGCTTTTTGGTATTTTTTTTACAGCGTTTCGGAGTGCTAAATGAAAATATGGATTGACGGGCAACTGCTTGATGAGGCTCAGGCCAAGGTTTCGGTATTCGACCACGGTTTGCTTTACGGCGATGGTGTCTTTGAGGGTATTCGTGTTTACAGCGGCAGGATTTTCGAGCTTAGGGCGCACCTTGTCCGACTTTACGAATCTGCCAAGGCAATACGCCTGGACATACCGATGACCCTCGAAGAACTTTCTGAGGTGACTGAAAAAACCGTAAACGCCAATGAGATAAGCGACGGATACATACGCTTGATAGTAACTCGCGGCGTCGGGACGCTGGGTCTGGACCCGTTTCTGTGCAAGAAACCGTCGGTCATTATAATAGCGGACAAGATACAGCTATACCCCGAAGAATTTTACGAAAAAGGCATGAAAGTCATAAGCTCGGCGACTATGCGCATCCATCCGATGTCCCTGCCGCCGCAGATCAAAAGCCTTAACTATCTTAACAATATCTGTGCCACGATGGATGCTATCGAACACGGGGTACAGGAAGCTCTGATGTTCAACCATCTTGGCTATCTTGCCGAGGCCTCCGGCGATAATGTCTTTGTCGTAAAAAACGGCATACTCTACACGCCCCCCACAGAGGCCGGCGCGCTAAACGGCATCACGCGGTCAATAGTGATAGAACTTGCCAAACAGCAGGGGCTGCCTGTTATAGAGAAAGACATCGCTCGTTTCGAGCTTTATGTCTGCGATGAATGTTTTCTTACCGGCACGGCTGCCGAGGTTATCGGCGTGGTCGAGATCGACGGCAGAGTAGTCGGCAACGGCAAACCCGGACCCATAACAGCTAAGCTGCGGAAATTATTTTACGAATACGCTCACGGCAGAAAGCCGGAGAATTCCTGAATAAAATATCAGAGGAAAGCGCCTGCGCCATTGCAATGTCAGACTCATCTATAAAATCCTGCCCTAAGTTCGACTGTATCGAACCGGAACTGGAACAAGTGGAAAAGCTGCTTGAGCAATGCCTGCTTGACACTGATACTCAATTAAAGCCGATTCTTGACGACTACAGCCCCAAAGGCGGCAAGATGCTGCGCCCGAAAATGGTGCTTCTGGCCAGCAAAGCTCTTGGCCAAATAAATGAAAATCATATCCGAATTGCTGCTATACTTCAAATGCTGCATAACGCGACACTGCTGCATGATGATGTGATTGACGGCGGCAAGGTGCGGCGAGGCCGACCCACAATCAACGCAAAATGGTCAAACGCCGCGGCTGTCCTGCTGGGTGACTTTTTAATCAGTAAAATGTTCACACTCTGCACGGATTTTCCCGGTGAAGTCACGGCAATACTTGCCGATGTTACCAGCCGAATCTGCCAAGGGGAGCTCGCTCAGTCGCTTAGAGATGACAGCGGGAAAATTACACAAGATGAATACCTGAAAATAATCGAAAACAAAACAGCGTCACTGTTCCAATGTTGCTGCCTGCTTGGCGCAAAGCTCTCGGAAGCATCGAAAGAAGATACCGACGCGGCTGCACAATTCGGGCTCAACTGGGGTATGGCCTTTCAAATTGCCGACGACCTATCGGATATAACGGCCAATGAAAATGACACTGGCAAAACCGCCGGGCGCGATGCCGCCGGCGCAAAATTAACCCTGCCTGTTATCCACTATGTCGAAAATGTCGGTAATAACAATCACGATAACTTACAACAATTGCTCGCGGATAAACATCGATTAAAACAAACACTTATGGCCGCAGGCAGTATCGGCTATGCTCAGGACACCGCAACGAAATATATTCATCGGGCTCAGCAAAATATTGGATTGTTGCCGAAAAATGATTATACGACCTGCCTGAATCAATTCGGCGATTTCATAATTGATCAGATCAAGTTGCTGTAAACTGAAGCTTTGTATTTTACATAATACCAGCGCATAAAAAAGGCCGGTCGTTAAACCGGCCCTTTCTTAAGTAAGTTCTTAGCAAACTTTAGAATTCATAGCTAAGTCCCATTGTTGCCCAAAGGACATTGGGTGATTCAGCTAAAGAATTATTCAGCCTGTGCTGATAGTGCAGACCGGGTTCGAGGTTCCAGCCCTCTGCTACCGGCATTTCTGTTGTCACGCCGAGAACATAATGCGACCAGTCATGGCCCAGACCATCGCTAAGTCGGTCACCAATGAGGTTAGGATCTCTCAAAAATCCCCATGCGTTTGAATTGTACCAGACTTCGCCGTAGAAGTTCAGGTCCATCGCGGGGATATCCGCGGCAACACCCTCGATACGATAGTCATAGCCAACGCCAATCTGACCCATCCATCCTTCGGCCTCGCTGTCAGCCGGCCCACCACTTCGGGTGTTCCAGGCATAGTAAGCTCCCAGATAAGGGGTTACCCCTGCGCCGATTATCTGTGGCATAGACGCCTTGGCAAAAAGCTCATTCATACTCCAATCTCTGTAAGAATTATTAGGGAAATTAAAGAAGGTGTAGCCTACCTTATAATCCGTTTCCCAAGGCTCTGCATCAAGAACGATGTCGCCGTAGTAAAGCGTGGCATTGAGTCGCTCTTGCTTCTCAAAACCGCTTGTGTTAGCCCTTACCCACTCGGCGTAGAGTCCGAAGCCATTTCCCAACTGAAGGTCAACGCTTGGATTGATAGCGCCTTCCCCGTGCTTGCCGTGGTAAACATCAAAACCACGCCACATATAAGCACTGTGGTAAGTCAGGTCGAATGTGCCGTCGATTCGGTCCATTGTCCAGTTTGCCTGGACCAACCCTGCTGTCAGTAACAGCATAACTGTCATTAGTAATGTTACTTTTGTTTTCATAGCCTTTTCCTTTCCATTAAAAACCATTACCCAAACCATTTACTTACTTTCTTTTCACACGAATTTATATTTTATCTGGCCTTAAATGTATCAACCGCCAGTATTCATAAAGGGGTCTATCGGCATACAACCTTAGATTAACTTAAAAAAAGTTTCACAAATACTTTTTTATCCGGAACAAAACTGTTAAGCCGGCTGTGAGGCAGATTCCCTTATGCCTTTTGATATATCAAATCAAACAAACATATAAACCCCTGTTATCAGTGCTACCAAGCGTTATATATATAGCAGTTATGAAATGAAGTAAAGTCAAAAATGCAACTTTTTTTCAAATAATTCAAATTCAGGAAATCCCTTAATCATCATACTAACCGGCGTGTATCTCAAAACGCAAATATCTTTTCGGAATATCGGCACACCGTGTTATAATGTCCGACTACTATGACCGATAATATCAACGAAAATACGCTGTTTTCGCAAAAAGAGCACCAAAGGCTTGCATCGGCCCAGCCGTTGGCGGCAAGGATGCGACCTGAGAATCTCGAACAGTTTGTAGGCCAGGAACATTTTCTGGGCAAAGGAAAACTTTTGCGAAGAATGCTGGACGCTCAGCGATTAACCAGCCTTATTTTTTATGGCCCGCCAGGCGTTGGAAAAACTTCACTTGCAAAGGTCATCGCAGGTCAGACCAACGCGGCCTTCCGATATTTAAGCGCGCCTGCGGCGACGGTTAAAGATATCCGTGATATTATCGGACGAGCAAGAGATCGTCTCGCCGCCGAAAACGCCCGAACGGTGCTTTTTATAGACGAAATACACCGTTTTAACCGCGCCCAGCAGGATGTGCTGCTTGATGATGTGGAAACGGGCGTGGTAATTCTAATAGGAGCGACAACCGAAAATCCGTATTTTTCCGTAAACTCGCCGCTTATCTCAAGAAGTACGGTTTTTCGGTTTGAGCCGCTTTCAGCGGAAAACATTATAAAACTGCTTCAAATGGCTATTTCGGATAAGAAAAGAGGCCTGGGTGAGTATAAAATAAACGCCGAATCGAATGCGCTTGAATATCTGGCCGCGGCGTCCGACGGCGATGCCAGGCGAGCTTTGTCGGCATTGGAAGTGGGCGTTCTTTCACAGACAGACGAGGATAAAACCAAAACAATTAAATTCGACCTGAAAACCGCCAAAGAATCTATCCAGCAAAAGGCCGTGCTCTACGACACCGGCGACACCCACTACGATCTGGCCTCTGCGTTGCAAAAATCAATGAGAGGCTCGGATCCGGACTCGACTGTCTATTGGCTTGCCAGAATGCTCACAGGCGGCGAAGATATACGCTTTATTGCCAGAAGAATCGCGATATGCGCTGCCGAAGATGTCGGAAACGCAGACCCGACGGCAACTATTCTGGCAGCGGCAGCAGTGCAGATTTGCGAATTTATCGGCCTGCCCGAAGCACAGCTTCCTCTGGCTCAGGCCGCGATATACATAGCCTGCGCACCCAAGTCAAACGCCGCCACCGCTGCCATAGGCAAGGCCGTATCCGATGTCAAAAACCTGCCTACGATACCAGTACCCAGCCACCTTAAAGACAGCCACTATGCCGCGGCCAAAAAAATGGGAATAGGCGCAGACTATAAATATCCGCACGACTACCGCGAAGGCTTCGTAAAGCAGCATTATATGCCGGCTGATCAGGCAAAAAAGTATTACGAACCTACCGACAGGGGACAGGAAAAAATAATGTCCCTGTATTTACAAAAGCTGGAAAAATTGGTAAAAGAGAATTCAAATGGGACGGATTCAGGCCAACATTGAAACTATTATGGAAAAACAGCAGCTAAGAAGCCATATTAAACATCTACTGCGCCGGATTCCTGCCTCCAGGCATAAACAAAAAAGTGCTCGCGCATGCAGGAATCTTGTGCAGACGGATAACTTCCAAAAAGCCTCCGTAGTTATGCTGTTTATGTCTTTCTCGCATGAAATCGATGCGGCACAGGCCATACGAGCGGCATGGAAGGCCGGAAAAACCGTAGTGGTGCCGAAAATGTCCGCCCATAAAAAAGAAATGGCGCCGGTGAAAATAATGGCAGACAATCACGAGTTTTCCATTGAAGCGGCAGGGCTTAGAAATCCGATAATGACTACTGATGTACCGTTGGAATCTATTGAGCTGATTGTTACTCCTGCACTGGGATACGATATGGCAGGAAACAGACTTGGCAGAGGCGGCTCCTATTATGACAGGTTCTTTGCCAATGCCAAATTAAAGGCTCACCGCTGCGGGCTTGCTTTCAGCGAGCAGTTGCTTGAAAAAGTACCCGTGGCCCATTACGATCAGCCGGTGCATTCACTGGTAACAGATGAACAGGTAATTGATTTTGATTTAGACCATGAACGGGTCGCCTAAGGAGGTAAATAATGGCTCGAAGAAGATATCGCCCGAGTCGCTACAATTACAGGCGCAAGCGCAACCGCCGCAGATACATCATTTCAGCCGCTGTTGTTATGCTGCTTATCGTAATGTACGCTTTTGG
Organism: Phycisphaerae bacterium; assembly: GCA_003553245.1. Taxonomy (GTDB): domain Bacteria; phylum Planctomycetota; class Phycisphaerae; order Sedimentisphaerales; family Anaerobacaceae; genus T1Sed10-97. Next base: position 12,143 of record PWDX01000120.1, on the reverse strand, counting down.
AATCTGGCCGTTTGGCTCGCGTGAGCCTGCTTCTGCTATTGCAGAGAATACACCCGCCGAACAAACCGAACCGCAGCAAAGGCCTGAGCCTCAACCGCGCCAAAGCCAGAGGGAGCCTGAAAGCGAACCAGTCGTTCAGCAGCCGCCAGACTTACCCGAAGAAATCACACAGCCAGAGCCGGAACCAACCCCTGAGCCAACCGTTGAGCAGCCGTCCGAACAACCCGAGCGCGCCGAATCAACCCGAGACGCCAATACAAAGGTTGATGATATGCTAACCGATGCAAAAGCATTGGTCGAAGCAGACTCCGATTCCGTAATCGAAGCTCGAGATATGCTCAACGATGCGCTTAGTCTTCAAATGAACCAGCGACAGGAAGAACAAATCAGAGAGTATATGGAAGAGCTTTCCGATAAATGGCTCTTCAGCAGCAAAGTTTATCCCGGCGACGACCTGGCAAAGACCTATAATGTTCAGCCAGGCGACCTGCTGCAGAATATCGGAAGAAAATTTAATACACCCTGGGAAATATTGGGCGAGATAAACAATATCATACGACCGGAAGCGCTTCGGGCAGGTCAGAACATAAAAGTCGTCAATGGGCCGTTCCACTGCAAAGTCGATCGCACCAACTTTACGCTCGATTTATATTTGCAGGATACTTTTGTGCGGCGGTTCGATGTAGGCCTGGGAAAAGCCGGTATGGAGACGCCTACCGGCCTGTGGATGGTGGAACTGGGCGGAAAGCTCATCAAGCCCCGATGGACAGACCCCGTAAGCGGAAACACATACGAGCCGACCGACCCGGACTATCCGCTCGGATCGCGATGGATAGCGCTCAAAGGCATCGAAGGCAACGCTGTTGGACGAACCGGCTTTGCTATACACGGAACAAACGAACCGGAAACTATCGGCACACAAAGCTCGCAGGGCTGTATTCGTCTGGAAAACGGTGAGGCCATTTTGATTTATAATGTTCTGACGCCGGGACATTCCGAGGTGCGTGTATTCGATTCGTAATGGAGAGAGATTTTGCCGCGAATCGCAGATAAAACCAATAGCGAACAGAAAAAAGGCCCCGAGACTGTCTGGGTCTTTTTCGCTTCTGTTGCGCTGCACATTGTCATACTGGCAATTCTTTGCGTAGTCCATTTAAGCGCAGAGCAACCCTCCGATGCAGAATCGACCACTCAGGCCGCGGCAATAAGCCGTGTTGAACAATTATCCCGCACCGCCGTTACAACACCCAAACCAAAGGTCTCAGATTCACAAAGCCCCACGATAAATAATGAAAATAATGCCGCCGATGAAATTCTTAACAGAGGAAATAGCGGCTCAATCCTTGCACGGCCGAAAAATTCTCCCGCCGCCGGAAGAACAGTTACACGCTCGGCAGCGGCGGCGCCGTCAACGGCTTTTTTCGGCTCAGAAACACAAGCAACAAGGATATCATATCTTGTAGATGCTTCCGGCAGTACGCACGGCTTCTTCAGCAGGGTGCGGCGACAGCTTATCGAATCAATTTCAGACCTCGGCCCCGATCAGTATTTTGCGGTTACTTTTTTCGGCAACGGACAGATAATGGAATTCTCGCCGGGTCGAATGCTCCGAGCCAGCCCAAACACTAAACAAAACGCTACAGAGTTCATAAACTCGATAGGCCCGGAAGGAAAAACCTCAGCCGCAAAAGCACTGCAAGCGGCAGCGACGGTAACAGACCATTCCAACCAGGCACCGGAAGTAATATACTTCTTAACAGACGCTTTTGACATGACCGGCGGCGATGAAGACGAGTTTATAAGCCGGATGACCGGCGTGCTCAAAGCTCACGCACCATCGGCAAGGATAAACACAATCGCCATCTGGGCTGACCCCGCTGAAAGCCGAATGCTTGAAACTCTTGCAAACACAACCGGCGGCGATTTTCTTTGCATCAAAGCCCCCTGATAAGTAACATATAGCCTTACAGAATTTTCGTATAAAAGGATATAAGCGCAGTGAACAAATTTGCGATAAAAATAGGTATTTTAATAATTGTAGCCCTTACGGCCGGAAGTCTTATCTTCGTCTCCAGAGCCGGCATTGTCGGCTCCTCGGCAGGCTCACAGACCCTTTTCGAGCAGTTCGTCATATCCGGCGGCCCGATAGTCTGGTTCATACTTTTGCCGATGTCGGTTGTAACAATGTACCTGATTCTCAATGCCGCACTGAACCTGCGAAAAAGCAAACTCCTGCCCAAAACCGCCGAAGCGGACGCACTGGCAGAAATTAGAACAAGCTCACTGTTTTGGCACAGTTCAAACGGCAACACCAACATACTTTCGGAAATTTTACGCGGATCGATCAACGGCGACCTGCCCGATGCAGAGACATTAACGCACCGTGTCAGCCGCAACCTCGAGGACAAAACATCGGCTCTGATGCGTAAAATCGAGTGGCTAAATATCATCGGCAATATATCACCGATGATAGGACTGTTCGGCACAGTTTTTGGGATGATCAAACTTTTCAACGCTATCGTTATCGCCGCCGGTCAGCCACAGCCGGCACAACTGGCAGAGGGCATTTCTATCGCCCTGGTAACCACCCTGTGGGGACTGCTTATCGCGATTCCGGCACTGGCTTTTTATGGCGCTATGACAAATCATATAGAATCCGTGATTACACAAGCCGCCGCCTCGGCACAGAGAATAATACCGGAGCTGGCCGGCCACCTCGAAGAACATGGCGAGAACACATCAGATTCCTACCGAGCGGCAATCAGCCAGTTCTCGGCGCGCAAAAAAGCACAGAGCGAACCTTTGCACGGGCAGCAGACATGAAACCCAAAAACCTGGTAATTGCAAAAAAATCAGCAGGCCGAATAGGCTTTAATATCACCCCGCTTGTTGACATTGTATTTTTGCTCATAATCTTTTTTCTGGTGGTTTTTCAGTTTATTGAATCCGAAGCGCTTCCGGTTGAAGTTCCGCAAGACTGCCCGCACTCCCATACGCCTGCCCAGCCGCTGCCGCCGGTTACGCTTTCAATCGTCCAGCCCTCATCAACGGATACGGTCTTTGCGGTCGGCCATGAGAAAATATCCGACCCTGACTATACCGAATTAACCACACTGCTGACCGAAATGCTCAACGACGCCCTTGCCGATAGTGACAGCGGCATCGTAACCCTGCGAATAGACCGGCAAATCCCCTACGAAAAAGCACAGTACGGCCTTGCGGCAATCGCTCACAGCGACGCAACCGAAATAAGAATCGCGACAAGCAAAAAAACTCTTTCGGACTGAGTTTCGTTTTGAAGGGCTACTTTTGCGGTTTTTTTGCTTTGAGTTTTTCCTGCGCCGACTTTATAGCCTGGCCTTTGGTTGTAATCTGACCCTCAAGCTGCCGGCGATATATCTGGTTCAATAGCCTGCCTAATGCAGGACTTGGTTTGGCGCCGATTGCTATTAAGTCATCGCCGGTTACGAGCGGTTCGGGCCGCAGCGGTTTGGGGATTTTGACAAGACGCGATTTGATCTTTTTCAGCGGCTCCAGCGCAGCCGCGTCGTGCGGATGTTGAGCTTTTTGAATGGCCGACTCCAGCGCGAAAAGGTCATCGAAAAATTCCTCCGAACCTATCAGTCGTAAATCAGCCCGGGGCATTTGCGCATCGAGCAATTTGCCTCTGTTGACAAGCAGGAACTTCAGATGCTTTGATTGATTTCGGCTAAGGCGGAGTATTTTCGCTCGCTCGCAAGCAAAATCGCTTTCGCATCCTGCAAAAAAAGCGGCAAGAGCAAGAAAGAAATCAGCTTTCAGCGGCAGATGAGCAAGGGTTTTTATAGCCTGTTGATCGCATTTTTCATCAAAACCGGGGAAAATCCGCTCCGCCAAAGATGATTCTATCAGCATTTCCGCACCTACGGCTCGGTTGGGACTGACAAGTGTTTTTTCAAGCTCGGCGCAAATGCGCTCGCCGCTGATACCGGTTATCTTCGAGGCGTTTTTGCCAATCGCCTCCCAGGCCGCCGCATCGATAGCAAAGCCCAGCTGAGTAGAAAACCGCACCGCTCGCAGCATTCGCAGATAATCCTCGCTGAACCGCTCATCAGCATCGCCAATGGTGCGGATAGTCTTTTTCTCCAGATCCTCCCGACCGTTGACATAGTCGATAAGCTCATCAGTCACGGGGTCGTAAAACATCCCGTTAATCGTAAAATCCCGCCGCAAAGCGTCCTGGCGGGCGTCGCAAAAGTGCACACTTTCCGGATGCCGCCCGTCGGCGTAATCGCTTTCGGCTCGGAAAGTCGCCACCTCGATTTGTTTATCGCCCAGCATAACAATCACGACGCCGAACTTCGCCCCAACTTTCAGAGTCCTCCTGAAAAGTTTTATCACCTGTTCGGGCTTTGCGTCAGTGGCTACATCATAATCCTCGGCCTGTCTGTCCATAATCATATCGCGCACGCATCCGCCTGCCAGCAGCGCCTGATAGCCGTTTTCCTGCAATGCTTTGACAACTTTAATCGCGGCCTGTTTACTGGTCATTGGTCTTTTCCCGAAGCAGATTCACCGTCATTGACCCCCAGGTGCGCGTGTCGATTGTCTCCAGCTTGTCATAACGCCGCAGCATCTCTACCTTCTTGTGCGTGCGAACAACGACTATGGCTTTTTCAGTTATCTGGTGCTGCAATATCTTCAACATCGCCGCCAGCGGCGAGGCCGGGCCTACATCATTGGTGTTCTTATACGGCGGATCAATGAACACCAGATCATATTTCCGCTCATCCGCACCGGCAGCCGCACCAACGCGAAAAGCATCAGCCCGCAGCACTCTGGCCTGTTCCTCAAACCGCGCCTTCGCTATGTTTTTTTTCAGCGTATCAAGAATTACCGGCTCGCGCTCGATAAATGTAACCGATTCCGCCCCCCTGCTGATAGCCTCCAGCCCCATCGAGCCAACCCCGCAGAAGACATCAGCCACTTTCGCTTCGACCGGCAGGTCATAGCTGCGAAGAATATTGAAAAGCGACTCCTTAACCGCGTCAGTAATAGGCCGAGAGACATCCGTCTTTGGGCTGTTAAGCTTCATACCGCGCCTTGAACCGGCAATTATCCGCATAATCATCCATCCGTCAAAAACACCGAAAAACCGAATTTGAGTATATTGCAAAAATCCTGCCGTATCAAGAAACATCGCGCCGAAAAGCATTTTGACAGAATTGTTGCGGAAATTGCTTTTTCGTGTTAATATGCCGGTGAAGTCACCATTAAGGTAAATGGTGAGAAAACCGAGGAGTTACTTTTTTACGGGAGACAGTTATGTTTGAAACACTCGACAAAATGGTACTGGCAAGTATGGGCGCCGTTTCTATGAGCAAAGAAAAGGCCGAAAAGATTTTTGATGAGTATGTAAAGCGCGGCGAGGCCGAAAAAGGCGCCAAAAGCGGATTCGTCAAAGATATGATGGATATGGCTCATAAGAACCGTGAAAATCTCGAAAAAATCGTCGCCGATCAGGTCAACGCCACCGTCAAAAAGCTCGACCTGGCCACCAAAGACGACATCAAAAAGCTCGAGAAAAAAATCGACCAGCTCAAAAAGTAAGCCTGGGAGGATTTTGCTTTGGCCAAATGGGGATTAGGCCTTAGCCGCAGAGTCCAGCACCTGCGGCGGTACCGTCACATAGTGAGGGTGCTGATGAAATACGGCTTCGAAGATGTCGCAGGTTCGGTGTCTGCGCGCTTCAAATTACGGCTTGGTAAGCACAAAATACCTCGAACAGCCAAACAAAAAGCCCATCGCCAGCGCAGCCGTCCTGAACGCCTGCGCCTGGCGCTTGAGGAGCTTGGCCCGACTTTCATAAAGCTCGGCCAGCTTTTAAGTACCAGGCCTGATCTGGTTTCACCCAAATACATCACCGAGCTTGAACGGCTTCAGGACCAGGTCCCCCCCGAAACTTACGAGGATATAAAGGCCGAGGTTGAGCAGGAGCTCGGCGACAAAGTCGGGAAGCTATTCAAAGAATTTGACAAAAAGCCTCTTGCCGCCGGCAGTATCGCACAGGTCCACCGCGCCGTAACAAAAGACGGCCAAGAGGTCGCCGCGAAAATACGCAGGCCAAACATCGAGAACATAATCAGCACGGAATGCGAAATACTGCACGAAGTCTCCGGCCTGCTAAAAGCGACCGTATTTGAGGACGAAACAGTCGATCCCCAGCGAATGGTCGATGAGTTCACCGACGCGGTGATGAAAGAAGTCGATCTGTCGATAGAGCGGCGAAGCCAGTTACACTTTATCCGCCGCTTCAAAGATGACCCGACCGTCCACATCGCCAAAGTCTATGAAGACTATTGCAGTGACGGCGTGCTGACGATGGAATATATCAAGGGCATCCGACCGGGCAGCCAGAAAGCCGTCACCGAAGCCGGCCTCGAACCAAAAATAATCGCCGAGAGAGGGGCGAATTTCGTCCTCAAGCAGGTATTCGACCACGGGTTCTTTCACACCGATCCGCATCCGGGCAACTTCTTTCTGCTGCCGGAAAATATCCTTGCCCCGCTGGATTTCGGGCAGGTGGCTCGGCTGTCCTCCAGCGACCGCACTCTGCTCAATGAAATGGTGCTTTCGATCGTTGACAACGATGCTCGCAGGATTGTCAACGCTATCGAACGCGCCAATATGATACACTCGCAAACCGATATGCATAAGCTTACGCGCGACGCCGAGGAGCTGCTGGATACATACCATGATATGCCCCTGCGAGAGATACCTTTTGGCAGGGTTATCACGCGGGTCTTTGAGATTATGCGAAACAACCGCATCCATCCGCCGGCACAGTTTACACTGATGCTCAAGACGATGATGACTATCGAATCTTTCGCCGATGCTATGGATCCTGATTTTCAGATTATCGACCACCTCAAGCCATACGCCTGGCGATTCAAAGTCGAACAGTACGACCCCCGAAAAATCTTTTACGGCACGCGCCGAGGCCTGCAGGACGCCGCGATCCTGGCCGGGAAAATGCCCGACGATATTAACGCCATAATGAGCAAATTTCGCCGCGGCCAGTTCTCTATGCACATCCACCATGAACACCTGCAGGAGCTTTCCAGCTCACTGGATGAAAGCTCAAACAGAATCAGCTTCGCCCTTATCATTGCCGGACTGCTTATCGCCTCGAGCTTCGTAATACCGCAGCCGGGAACAGTGTTTGGAGTCAGCCTGCAAAGCATAGGAATGCTCGGCTATTTGATCGCAGGAATACTCGGCCTGTCGCTCATCTTAAGAATACTCCGTAAAAAATGGTTCTCTTAGGTCAATCATAATCAGAGCAAAAGCCGATAATATGGAGACACCTATGAAAAGACTGAAGGAAATTGTAATATTGCTTGCATTGGCTGTTGTTTTAATTTCCGCTATGAGCGTTTCAGGGTGCAATACTATCCGAGGCGCAGGCAGAGATATCGAAAATCTCGGTAAGGCACTGCAATAATTCAAACTTTCCTACTTTACCAAACGGGCGATTTCCTTGAACTGCTCGTGTTTTGCCGTCCGCAGCAGCTCAAAAAGCGCCATCTCCGTCGAATAAACCTTCACGCCCTCATCGCGCATACGCTCCAGCGCAAGTAGCTTATTCTCAGCAGTCCTGGATGAAACGGCGTCGCCGATTACAAAAACCTCATAGTCGCCTCGCAACAATTCCGATGCGCTCTGGCAAACACAAATATGGCTCTCTATCCCGCAAAGCAAAACCTGACGGCGACCGCTGACTACCAGCCGCTCCATAAACTCATTGGTGCAGCAACTGAATTTCAGCTTCTCGATCGGCTTTTGACCCTGCAAAATTTCTGCAAGGCTGTCAATCGTGCCGCCCAGCGCCTGTGGATTCTGCTCACACCATAATATAGGAATTTCCAGAATTTTAGCCGATTTCAGAAGTATCTCGATATTGGCCGCCAGTGTGTCAAAGCCGTCCATAAGCCTGGCCAGCTTGCCCTGAACATCCACCAGAACCATTACAGTTTCATCAATATTCAACATTTACTTTACCTGCATCGAATAATAATCGATATATGGAGCCCTTTATTACTCTCGCTCAGGCCGGCGGGCTCGTGCGAAAAGGCGTATAGGAACCTCATCAATCGGAAGATGTTCTCGCAGCCGATTAATAATAAACCGCCGGTAGTTTTCCTCTATCAGACGAGGATCGTTGACAAACATCAAAATCGTTATCGGATTTACGCCGACCTGCGCAGCGTAATAAATCTTCGGCAGACGCCCTGATTTACGAGACGCACCGACACGCTCCTGTTTTATCAACTCAAAAGCCTTGTTCAGCTTCGCCGTCGGTATCTGGTAAGTGGCCTGGACGAATATCTCACCGGAAAGCTCCAGCAGATCCTCGATACCATCGCCTTTTTCAGCGCTTGTGAACGCTATCGGTGCGTTTCGCAGCCCCGGCATAGTTTCGCTAAGATACTCCTGAAACTGCTCCGGCTCGGCCTTGTCCTCAACGAGATCCCATTTGTTGACCACCAGAATACAGCTTCGGAACTGCTCTGTTATAACATGAGCCAGTTTCTTATCCACCTGTGAAAGCGGCAGTGTCGCGTCAATCAGAAACAGCACCACATCAGCCCGCTTAATCGACCGCTCCGCACGAACATAACTGTAAAAATCCACATCCGACATCGAACCCTTTTTGCGAACGCCGGCTGTATCAATGACCAGTATCTCTTTATCGTCCCTTTGAATCCGCACATCAACAGCGTCACGAGTCGTTCCCGGTATCTCCGTAACGATAACCCTCGGCCCGCCGGCAATGGCATTGACTATTGTTGACTTACCGGCGTTACGCTTACCGACGACCGCCAGCTTCATTACCGGTTCAGTCGGCGCCTCGTATTCAAAGTCCTCCAGACGGGAAGCCGTTAAATCCATAAGCTCGTTTTTATTGAGATTATTCGCTGCCGAGACGCACAAAAACTCACCAAAGCCCAACTTGATAAACTCGGCCGCCTGCGGAAACATCTTCGCCGAATCGGCCTTATTCGCTACGCCGATAACATCCAGCCCCGTTTTGCGGAGCATCGCCGCTATCTGTTGATCAAGCGGCGTAATTCCATCGCGGATATCAGTAATAAACAAAACCAGATCCGCCGACATTATCGCCTGGGTAATCTGATTTTCGACATGCTCTGCCACAGACTGCTCATCGACAATCCCGTAACCGCCGGTATCGACCAATTCGACATACCTGCCCTGCCACTCGACAAGCGCGCCCACTCTGTCACGGGTGATGCCCGGAGTCGGCTCGACGATACTTATCATCTGACCGGCCAGAGCGTTCAGCAGAGAACTTTTCCCAACATTCGGCCTGCCTATAATAGCAACCTTCGGTATCGCCATAAATATCTACCACCTGTCCACAATAACCCTGCCTCGACAACCCGCACCCGGACATTAGCTTGTCCGCGTAGAGTAATCGAACGCCGAAAGCTGCCGCTATGCCGTTGTCATCAGTTCATTCGCTGTTACAACACCGTATTGCCTCTGGCGAACCTGCTCGATAAACGCTTCAAGCTCGGTAAGAAGTATCGGATCCTCCTGGCCGTCAAAGCTCAGATTCAATATCGGCATATCGTGACACTGCTCTGCTATCCGCATCGTCTGTGTGCTGACAATCGTTGAAGGCATACAGCTAAACGGCATAACATTAATAACCCCGCCAATGCCCTGCTCATGCATTTCTATCATCTTACCGATACTCAATATCGCCTCACCCTCAAAAGCCGGATCAATATATGGCCGAGCAATGTCAATGACCTCTTCGACATCATGCTCTGCCATATGGCCGAAACGCTTTTCCAAAGGCTCCGCCAGTTGCCGCTCCATCCGTTTCTGGAAAGAGTTCTGCAGGACATTATTAAACCACGACCTATACTCACCTCGACGCCAGGCCGACAGTTTACGAGTATAATTGGTATAATATATCCACTCGGCCAGTGACGCCAGGTCAACCTGCGCTCCAAGGCCCTCCAACTGTTCTATCAGGTTCAGATTCGCGAACGGATGGCTGCGAACATATATCTCACCCACAATGCCTATCCTCGGCTTTTTCGTATTATAATCAAGCTCGAGATTCTCAAGCTCTGCGCCGCATCGCTCCATCAAATCAAGCAGCTCGTTAAAGCTTGGCCGACCTTCAAGCACCTGCTCCCACCGCTTTAGACACTTATCATAAACATCCTGCGCTGCCTGCCTGTCAACTGCGAACGGCCTGACTTTCAATATCGCCTTATAAAGCAAATCAATGCCGACAACCGCAGCCCACAAATCCTTCATCAGCTTCATTGAGCCGCCCTTGACGCTTTTGCCGAGATCCTCGTAAAATCGGCTGTCCTGATTCGGGCTAATCACCGGAACTTCCGGCGAACCGACATAATGAAGAACAAGCCGGTGCATACTGTTATACATTCCGAATCGGCACGGCCCGCTCGACCCGGGCATAAAAAACGCCGCCTTTTTCGGGTCAAAATCCTCACGCTCCATAACCTTGAGCATATCGCCGGTAGTTATCGCACAGGGCAGGCACTCCTTGCCTGTTGTATAAGCCCGGCCGTGAACCAGAGCCTCCTCATCAGCCATCGGTATCACCTCGGCAGGCTGACCGTAACCGCGAAACCCCGCAGCAAGAGAATAACTGCTGTCGCCCATATATGGAATATAAAGCGTGCGCTCTTTTCCGATAGCTTGGCCGGCTCCGACTTCCTGCTTAACCGTAGGTGCTTCTTCTCTGCCCGGCCTGTAATTCCTCAAGCTCTCCATAAACGCCTCAAGCCGCGTTATAACACCGGCGTCCGCCGAATGTTCATCAATCTCCAATTGCAGACAAGGCTTATCTGCCATTATCTCTTTGAAGAATGTCTGAATAAACGAATCGGGGCCGCAACTGAAGTTTGACAGATAAATCGCGAACAACCGCGGATCGGCCTTAATCAATTCCGCCGCACGCAGTATCTTCTGGCCGTAACTCCAGTAAACGCTCTCGTGCAGTACCTCATCGCTCAGCGGAACCTTTCCAAGCTCCAGCATTTCAAGCGGTATGACCTTAACGCCGATATCGGCAAGCTTCCTCGGCAGTTCCAGATTCACACCGTCATCACAACCGTTATAAGGACGAGACACCAGCACAAACAATCTGTCACCCTCGCCAATACTATCGAGTATCTCTTTGCCTTTGGCCTTCAGCGCCGCCTCAAAAGAATCCTGCGCCTCAAACGCGACCTTAAGAGCCCTCTTAACCTCACCGCCGGATATGCCAAGCTCATCTTTCAAAGCCCCGAAAGACCTTTGAATCAGCTTCTGTCCCTCGCCAAGGCGAATCGGCAGCGAGAGAACCTTAGTCTGGCCAAGCTCGTCGGCAAAAGCTGTTTGCACCTGGAAACCGAACGACTGAACATAAGGACAAAGCTGATTGTGTTCGTTTTCATCGAAACTCTTTGTCATCGAAACGACGCTCGGCACAAACAGATAATCAACATTCTTGTCCAGCAGCTCGGCGACATGACCGTAGGCCACCTTAACCGGAAAACATGTCTGCGCCGTTACTTTCTCCACTCCACGACGGATAGTTTTCCTGCCTGTCCACTTGCTCGGCACAACCTCATAACCCAATTCCTGGAAGAACCGGCTGAACATCGGCAGCAACTGCCAGCTTACCAGCGACATCGGTATACCGACCCTGCCTTTGGCGACCGACGGATTCTTATCTTCCTTGCCAAGCCCGGCACACTCCATCATCTTATCCCGACGGAATTCAAAAGCTCCAATCCCTTCGGACTTTTCCTTTTTCTTCTTCAGATTATACATATCACAGCGACTGCCGTAATACAGCGGGTCACTGCCGGGAATATCAACCTTCTTTATCTTACAATGATTAGAACAATGCTCCCACTCAAACGACTCGACCTTGTATTCGGCTTTTGCAAGGCTCTCTATCCCTCTGAATGCGCTCTTTGGAGCCTTGCCGCTTTGCTGCCGGAGTTTGTTCATATGCTCTGCCGCGATAGACGCAGCGCCCAAAGCACCCGTTACCTCGTGATGATCCGGCACTACTATCTCTTTACCTACCACCTGCTCACACGCCGCCC